>CACGSI010000013.1 GCA_902575715.1 uncultured SAR324 cluster bacterium | reverse complement strand
TATTCATAGCGTCTTATGCTTGAAGTTGGATTCTATAATGTAGATATCTATGATTTTGTTTTTGGAGCATCTACAATACATGTTGCTTACAAAAATAATTTTTCTAAATAATAAAAAGTGAAGTCAAAAATATTAAAAACACTTAAAGAAGCTCGTTTCGATTTATTAAAAAAAGTAAATAAATTGATTGAATCAGACTGGGATAATTCTGAAAAAACCTCAGAAATTCTCAGATATGAAATACCTATCATAAGTGCCAAACCTCTTGAATGGCTCATTCTTCAAGACTGTCCCAAAAAAATTTTCTGGGAAAATAGAAATCAAAATGAGCAATTCGCAGGGATTGGATCGGCCTTGGATTTTAAGGATGGTAATGAAGGATGTAGAAAAATATTATTTGAAATAATTAATTTATTGAGAAACTCTCCCAAGGCAATTAGATTTTTTGGAGGAGCACGGTTTGATCTAAATACAAACTCATCAAAGGAATGGAAAGATTGGGGGACCTCACTATTTACATTGCCAATGGTTGAATTAAGTATAATAAATGAAAAAATTACACTAGCTTGTCATATATTAACTGGAGATGGTATTTTTAAAAAATTGAGGTATTTAAAAAATACTCTAATATCTATGCGTGTTGAAGATATTACCATACCCGATAATCCTCTTATTAGACTAGAAAGAAACGATATTCCAGAACACAAACAATGGTGTAATATTGTCAAGAAGGGACTTGAAAAAATATCTTCAGGAAATCTTAAAAAAGTTGTTTTAGCGAGAAGCGCTATATTCAGTCTAGCTAGAGAATATGACCCTAATGAAATCCTACTGCAATTAAGACGTCAGGCTCCACAAGCTTTTCATTTTTGTTTTCAACTTTCTCAAAACAAAGCATTCTTAGGCATTACTCCAGAATTACTTTACCGTCGTTCAGGAAAAAAAATTGAAAGTGAAGCCATAGCAAGTACTAGAGCACGTGGGCAAACTTTAGAAGAAGATGAACGTTTAGCAAAGGATTTACTTGAAAGCGAAAAAGAAAGACGAGAACATCTCATGGTTTTAGAAAGAATGGAGCGTTTACTTCAAAAATTTTGTGAGGAGTCTCAAAGATTAAGCTATTTGGAAAGACTTCCCCTAAGACATGTTCAACATTTACAAAGTAAAGTACGTGGTAAATTACTTCCGCAAATTAGTGATCTAGAATTACTACCAGCTTTTCATCCTACCCCCGCAGTTTCTGGAATCCCCGACAAAGCGGCCAGACTTTTAATAAGGGACCTTGAGCCATTTGACCGAGGATGGTATGCAGGACCCGTTGGATGGATTAGTTTAAATGAAGCTGAATTTGCGGTGGGAATTAGATCGGGGTTGTTATCTGGAAGAATTTTAAGAGTTTTTACTGGAGCAGGAATAGTCAATGGATCTATTCCCGAGGAAGAATGGAGAGAAATTGAAGACAAACTTCAAAGTTGGCAACACATACTGGGTAGAACGTGAATTATAATCAATTATGGGGAGAGTTAATTGTTGAGGAGTTAGTAAGACTCGGGACGCTATGTTTTTGCATTTCACCAGGTTCTCGATCAACCCCTTTAACTCTTGCAGTAGCAAAAAATCCTAGAGCTAAGTCTTTAGTTTTTTTCGATGAACGAGCTGCCTCTTATTTTGCTCTTGGACACGCACGTGGAAGTGGCGTCCCTGCTGTTTTAATATGTACTTCAGGAACTGCTGTAGCAAATTATTTGCCCGCAGTAATTGAATCTTCAGTTGAACAAATACCTATGCTAGTTTTAACCGCGGATAGGCCCCCAGAGCTTAAAGATACCGGTGCAAATCAATCCATCAACCAAACACATCTTTTTGGGGAATATACTCGATGGTTTTTTGATCCAGGATGCCCTAATCAAGATTTTAAGATAGAAGCTTTACTTTCAACAATAGACCATGCAATTTTTAAAACTATTCGCCCCTTACCTGGACCTGTTCATATTAATTTTCAATTTCGTGAACCTTTCTTTCAAGAAATTGAAAGCAAAGAAATTAGTAAAATTAAAAATAATAGATCAAAAAAAATATATATTAAATATTCTACTTCTGAAAATTTCTTACCAAAAAAATATGTAAAAGATTTATTAGAAAAACGACCTAAATCAGGAATATTAAGTATCGGAAGGGTGCCAAAAGATTCTTTAGTTTTAATAAGAAGATTAGCTAATAAACTTGGATGGCCTGTTTTTGCAGATATTACCTCAGGACTTAGGCTTGGTAATAATTGTCCTAATCGAGTCACTTACTATGATCAATTATTAGTAAAAAAGCTAGTTTCTTCAAAATGGAGAATTGACGCTATTTGGCATATTGGCTCCCCGCCAACGTCTAAAAGATGGATAGAAATATGGGAAAAAAGACCTGCTCCTCAAATGGTATGGATTGCAGAACATTGTGAGAGGCATGACCCTTCACATAATTTTACTTGGAGAATTGAGACAAGCATTTTAAATTTCTGTAAACAAATTTTATCTGAGTTAAAATCCAATAAAAATATTAATTTTCTATACAAAAATTCGTTAAATTGGTTTAACGCAGATAGAGAAATTGAAAAACTTTTTGAAAGCTATTTTTCCTCAAGAGCAGAAAAAGAAAATATTAACGATATTAGTCTATCCCGCAAAGTTTCAGAATTAATTCCAAAAAAACATGGATTTTTCATTGGAAATAGTATCCCTGTTCGAGTATTGGATTCATTTGGTTCAGGAAAGGGGGCTGACATCCCGACGGCTTTAAACCGCGGTGCAAGCGGAATTGATGGACTTATAGCATCAGCGTGTGGATATTCTTCAGGCTTAAATCAATCTGTAACTCTTCTTATAGGAGACCTATCAGCTTTGCATGATCTAAATTCATTTAAACTTATTGCAGATTCCCAAATTCCAATTTTAATTATATTACTCAATAATCATGGTGGTGGAATTTTTTCATTACTTCCCATAGCTCAAAAAACTGATATTTTTGATTATTTTTTTTCAGCTCAGCATAATTATAACTTTAGAAATATTGCAAAAATGTTTGATCTAAATTATTTTAACCCTAAATCCATTGAAGACTTTGAATTGAATTACAAAAAAGCACTAATCGGAAATAAGTCGTCCGTCATTGAGATTTTTACCAAAAATAACGAAATAAATGAAAAATTAAATGATATTCATAAAAAAATAGAAAAAATATTCTTATAAATCTTAAAAAAATCTAAGTTTAGCAAAAAAAATTTTTATGATTGGATCAAATTATAAGAAAAAATACGAACATTTTCAAAATCGATTCGATTTACCTTTAATCGGCGCAACACTATTTTTACTGTCTTGGGGAACAGTAATGATATACAGCACAGGTGGGATTTATGCAGACCTTCAGTACAATGATGGGCAATATTTCTTGTATCGGCACTTAATACATATGTTAGTCGGTCTTGTATCCATGACAGTTGCAGTTATAGTCAACTACCATCATTGGCAAAAATACTCAATCTGGCTTATGCTGGGTATTTTAGTTTTACTAATTCTAGTTTTAATTCCAGAGGTAGGATATGAAGTAAAGGGCGGAAGAAGGTGGCTTAGATATGGTTCCCTTAGCATACAACCCGCCGAATTGCTGAAGGTGGTATTGATTATTTATGTTGCTTCATATCTAGAAAGAAAGCAAGAAGTTTTGGCATCTTTCTTTAGAGGGTTAACACCTAACTTCATAGTTACAGGAATATATCTTTTTCTAGTCTTACTTCAACCAGACTTTGGTACAGTTATTTTGATTGCTACAACAGTTTTACTTATGCTTTATGTAGGAGGAGGTCGCCCGATTCACATTGCCACAAGTCTTATTGGAGTAGTTATCATCGGAGGAATTTTGATTGCTTCCCACTCATACAGAGTTCGAAGAATGCTTGCTTTTTTAAACCCTTGGGATGATCCTCAAAATGCTGGATTTCAAATTATTCAATCATTTATAGCACTCGGAACCGGAGGTTGGGTGGGTAAAGGACTTGGAGAAAGTCTCCAAAAAAGACTATTTTTACCAGATGCACATACAGATTTTATTTTTGCAATAATAGGTGAAGAGCTAGGATTTTTGTGGATTTGTGTTCTTATTCTTCTTTTTTCGATTTTTATTTGGCGAGGTTACTGGATAGCTTGGAACGCTAGAGATTCTTTCGGCAAACACCTAGCTTTTGGAGCGACAACTATTCTTGGACTTCAAATAATTCTTAATTTGTTTGTTGTTTTAGGTCTTCTTCCAACGAAGGGATTACCTCTTCCTTTCATAAGCTACGGGGGGACATCTCTTGTAGTAGCAATGTTTTTAACAGGTATTTTGCTCAATATTAGTAGTAATTTGGAACCAAATGAAACTGGTTTGGAAAATAATTTGACGCACAAAAAAAAAAATAATGAGTAATATTTTTTAAATTTTTATTCAAAAATAATTTTTCATGATTAAGTACATAAAATTTAATCTAATATCACGAATAACAAACTCCTACATTTCCATCACAATTTTATTTTTCTTTATAGTTTATATAAATTTAATTAATTTTTTCCCCTCAAATACCTTTGCAAATAAAGATTCTAGTTCTTACTCTTCTCTAAATAATCATCGTCTTAATAACTTTATTCTTAGTGCTAAGGGTAAAGATAATTGGACTAGGATGATGTTAGCAATTATGAATAGTGTTCCTGCTGTAGAAAAAATTTTGGAGGAAAAAATTCCGGTAAATGTACGAGGTACTGAAAAATTCGCTGGTGTTACACCCCTCATATTTGCGTCTTCTATAGGCAAACTAGCTATCGTAAAATTACTAACAAAAAAAAATGCCCGGCTTAATGATACTGATTCTCAAGGAAAAACAGCATTGATTCACGCTACCAAAAAAGGTCACCTTGAAATAGTCAATTATCTAATTAAAAAAGGAGCTAACCCTAATGCTCAAACTAATCAAAAATGGACAGCTTTAATGTATGCGGCACAATTAGGAAAAATAGAAATACTAAATCAATTACTGAAACATGGAGCTAAAGTTGACGCCCAAAATTATTTAGGAATGACATCAAAAATGTATGCTTCAAAAAATGGACACCTTGAAATTGTCAAATTACTATTAGAAAGAGGTGCAAAGGTAGATCTAATTTCAAGAAATGGATCTAACTCATTAATTTGGGCAACTAGAGCGGGACATGAAAAAATAACTGAATTACTTATAGAGGTAGGAGCAAAAATGGATTTTTTTGAGAGTGAATTTCAAAGATCCCCTTTGCTACTAGCCGCAATGTATGGTAGAGAATCAACTGTTAAAAAATTATTATCCTCTGGGGCAAATTTGGGGGTAATTGACCGCAATGGCGCAAATGCTTTAATGCTTGCGTTAAATAATAATCATTTAAACATATCAAATTTGTTAATTAAGGCTGGAATTTCAATTGACACTCCTGATAAAAAAAACAGAACACCATTGATGATAGCTGTTTCAAAAGGGAGTTACGATTTGACAAAATTCCTAATTAACAAAGGAGCAAATGTTAATTCCAGAAGCGTTAATAAAAAAACTGCATTAATGATTGCTTCTGAGAAAGGATATTTAGATATAGTCAAACTTTTAATTAAAGAAAAAGGGAGCCTGGGTCTCCAAGATCGCTATGGAAGAACCGCATGGAATTTCGCTGCTGATAATGGGCATCTTAAACTGGTAGAGTTTTTAAGTAGTAAAGAAATTAATAATCAACAGAATCTTTTTTACGCAGTATCGCATGGACTAGATGGAGTAGTAAAAGTTTTGTTAAATTTAAATGTTAATACAGAAGTTTTTGATTCTGAGGGATGGACTCCGTTAATGTGGGCTGCAAATAATAATCTTACAAAAATAGTTCAAATTTTACTTGAAAAAGGTGCCTTCATAAACGGTAGTAATGGAACAAGCTCAACTTTATCAGGCTGGACTCCTTTAATGCTTGCATCAGGGGGCGGACATCTAGAAACTGTTAAAACTTTAGTAAATAATGGATCTGATTTGGGTGTTAAAGACAATGACAAATGGACAGCATTAACTTGGGCTTCTCTAAATGGAAATGAAGATGTAGTAAATTTTTTAATTAACAAAGGTGCTCGGATAGATAGTCTTTCTTCCGATAATACCTCTCCTCTAATTTGGGCATCATCAAAAGGCCACGAAAATGTCGTAAGAAATTTATTAGATAAAGGAGCTAATATTAAATTAAAAGATATTCACGGAAAAACTGCTCTTGCTCATGCAATTCTTCAAAACCATTTTTCAACAGCAAAATTGTTGATCCAAAAAGGAGCTAATATAAACCAAAATTTACTATATGCAGCAAAACGAGGATATAAAGAAATGGTAAATTTTCTACTTGATGAAAATGCTGATATTGACTATTTTTCTTCAAAAAATGAAACTGCATTGGAACTTGCTTTTAAGGGCAAACATACTCAAACTGTAAAATTACTTCTAAGCAGAGGTGCAAATACTTCTTTAAAAAATTCTCAAGGACAAACATCACTAATGAATTCTGTCTCTACTGGTAAAATAGAACTTGTAAAACTTTTACTAGATAATTCCAAAAAATTTCCTATCAATTTACCTCAAATAAATTCTGTTGATTTTTTAGGGAATACGCCATTAATGACTTCTGCTGCTCATGGATACTCGGATATTGTTAAACTATTAATTGAACTAGGAGCAAATATTGAAACTAGGAATCGTTGGAAAGAATCTGCATTAATGCTTGCCTCCTCTAAAGGATTTAACGATATCGTTGTTGAGCTTTTGGATCATGGAGCAGACCTTAGAGGAGTGGATGTAAATGAAAAAACAGCTTTGTTGAGAGCTGCCCAAAATGGGCATCTTTTTGTGGTCAAAACACTTTTATCTCAAGGAGCAAATATTCACATTAATTCTTTTGATTTAAGGGGCGAAGGAGGCACCGCACTGATTCAGGCTGCTAGGAATGGTCATTATAAAGTTTTACAGGAATTATTAAATTCTGGTTCAATTGTCGACGATACCGAAATGATATTTCATCACACTGCTTTGATGGTGGCAGCTTTAAATGGTCATGAAAAAACTGTTGACTTACTTCTAAAAGCCGGGGCAAATCCGCTTCTAAAGGACACTTCTGGAAGAACAGCATTTTTGCTAGCAGCTTCAAACAATCATTTATCTGTAATAAAAAATTTATTAGATTATGTGGATATAACAGATCAATTAGATTTTAATGGTAATAGTATTTGGCACCTTATTGCCATGAGTGAATTTTCAAATGATGGGGAAGAAAAAGATTTAGAACCTGAAGAAAAAATTGAAAATGATCTTTATTTAATGAAAAGTTTTTTGGATAAAGGTATCATCTTAGATTCTTTTAACAACAATGGAGATACAGCTCTTATGATTGCTGTAAAAAGAGGGATTTTTACAAAAATAAAAAAATTTTTAGCACTCGGTGCCTCAACAAAAAAAACAAATCTCAATGGGGACAGCGCAATATCATATGCAGAAACCATTGGCGATATCCCTATATTAAGTCTTCTAAAAAAAACAAATAAATAAAAATAATATCAACATTGACAAATTTAAAATTGTCAACTACCTTTATTCCAAAAACTAACTATAATTTTTTTTTCCAATTCATCAAATGCATCTTTATTGATTTTTCCTTGATTTAATCCTGAACGTAGGTAGTGTAATTTTGCCATGAATTCTTCTTTTGAACTACAATGACTCCAACCTTTTTCATTAATTTGAATCAACCTATCATAATCATCTTGAGAAACTTCTAAGAAATGCTTTGTAGAATATGGAGTTAAATTTATTTTCATTTCCCATCTCAGCTTTAAGCAAAATTATTGAAAATATATTAAAATAACTTCAATTTAAAATTGGGCTATAAAATTACGTTAATAATTATGCAGAAGAAATTAAATTATAATATTTCAAAAAATATTTTTTACAACCATTTTGTTGCCTTTGGAAATATATATTCAGGGATTTTAATCGGAATTAGTGCCCCCGGACTTGGGACACACTGGTTAGGGATAATCTCTTTTATTCCTTTAAGTTTACATTTGGACAGTTATCATGCTAAAAGAATTTCCCCTTTCTGGAAAAGGGCCCTAATATTTTTCACAACTTGCTGGCTCACCGGAATAATTGCAACCTCAATTGCTTGTTATTGGATTACAAATAGTATCTATATTTTTGGACACCTTCCTTGGCCAGTTGCATTCTTTATTACAGGAGTATGTTATGGCCTAGAAGTTGGAATTCAACTTTTTGTTTATTTTGGAATACCACTACTAATAATTAAAAAATTGAATAACTGGGATCTCCCTGTCCGATTTTCATATATATTAGCACTAGCCCCATGGTATCCAAAGTTGATCCAATGGAATTATGGAGGATTAACATTTAGTGAATTCCCTTTTATTGAACAACTTGGAGATTTAATCGGGTCTTCAGGACTAATAATTTTTAATCTGGGAATAACTTTCTTAGCCATCGGTTGGTTAAGAAAGTTCAATGGAATGGAATCAAACAAAAAAAAAATATTTAGAGCTACCATAGCCTATTTTTTATTCTGTTTTTTAGGTTTGATTTACGGGGCATGGCGTTTATATAGCTTAGAAGAAAATAATACGGATTTTTTAGTAAAAACTCCAGAACTAGATATTCTTCTAGTTCAACCTAATTTTTCTCTTAACAATCTAGCATCTAATCCAAAACTATCTTATTCGAACAGAAAATACAATTTGGAAAACTTAATAATTGATTCTAGAAATGGGTTGAAAGAATTTTCAAAAAACAATGATTCCACAAAATTAGTTATTTGGCCAGAATCTGTTTTCCCAGAACCTTTTTTCAAAAATAATAGATCACGTCAGAAAGTAGTTGATTTTGCAAAAAATAATAAAATACAAATATTGTTTACTACCATAGACTGGGAAGATACTCCAAATGGGAAAAAATTTTACGGTGTTTCAGTTTTACTAGATAAAAAAGGCAAAATAAATGGAAGATATAACAAAATTTTCCTAATTCCTTTTGGAGAAATGATTCCTTTTTCATCTTGGTTCCCGAAAATCGCATCATGGCTTAGAAAAAATATTGCAAATATGTCTGAATTTCATCCTGGTAATGAATTTAAAGTATTTACCATTTCCGGAGGTGGAAAATTGTCTGCCCCAATTTGTTTTGATATTTTTGCTCCTGTTGTAATAAGAAAAATGGTCCGAAATGGCTCAAACTTAATAATTAATTTAAGTAATCTGGCTTGGTTTGGAAATACAAATGCCTCTGACAATATGGTTGCTTTTTTAAGATGGAGAGCTATTGAAAATCGTGTCCCTGTAGTATTCGCATCTAATAACGGAAGAAGCGTTTTTATCGGGGCAAATGGGAAAAATTTGACAAAACAGCTAAACCTTTTTGAAGAGGGGACACTTTTTTCAACTCTTAATCTTAGAAGTCGTTTTTCATTTTACCGTGAATTTGCAGAATGGTTATGGGGAGCATACATTTTAATTTTTTTAGTTTATTGCTATTTAGCAAATCGTAGAGGCAAAATATTTTGATATATTTGCTATATTGACAAAAAATAATTCTAGGAGTTTTTATGTACTTAAATCTTAAAAATAAAGTAGCCTTAGTTTCAGCATCCAGTAAGGGACTAGGCTACGGGATTGCAATGGCTCTAGCTAAAGAAGGAGCCTTTATTTCGATAGGTAGTCGTGACAAAAATAACTTAAAAAAAGCCCAAGAAAATATAAAGAGTACTACTGGTACAAAAGTTTTGGCAACAGAACTGGATTGTTTAAACGCAGAATCAATATCAAAATGGATAGATAATACTTACACCCAGTTTGGAGGTGTTGACAAACTTGTTGTAAATGCTGGAGGACCTCCTGCAGGAAAATTTGAAGACTTTTACGATGAAGATTGGCAAACTGCTTTCGAAATGAATCTTCTAAGTGCTGTTCGTATGATAAGAGGTACTTTGCCTTTAATGCGAAAAAGAGGTGGTGGATCTATTTTAACTATAACCTCTATGTCTGTAAAGGAACCAATTGATGTATTAATTCTTTCAAATGTCTTAAGATCTGGAGTAACTAGCTTAATTAAAAGCCTTTCAATACAGTTTGCTGAATACAATATTCGACTGAACAATCTCATGCCAGGCAAAATAGATACTGAACGTATTAGAAATTTAGATTCAAAAAGATCTGAAATAGAAAGTTCTTCTATCGAAAAAATAAAAGAAAAAAGTTTGAATCAAATCCCTTTATCAAGATATGGGACTATAGAAGAATTTGGTAATTGCGGTGCTTTTTTACTTTCTGATGCAGCAAGTTATATTACAGGATCTAGTCTCGCTGTTGATGGCGGAGCACTTAAAACCGTCTGGTAGTTTTTATTCAAGTTTTTGCAAAATATCCCGATAAAATAGTTAAAAGCTTAATAGTTGAATTTAAATTTTTCAAGTAAATTGAATGATTAATGGGGATAAAATGTCTCAAAATTATCTAAACATATATGTTTTTTCTATTTTTGGAGGATTAACATCGATTCTAGTTGGAATTTTTATTTTCTATTCTGGGATGTCGGATAGCAGTTATTTGTCATATATGGGTTCAGAAATTAAAATATTTTATCTTGAAAAAAAACAATATGACCTTTATTTATATGGGCTTGTATATTGTTTAACTTTTGGAACTGCTATAATATTATTTCTAGCAGTAATTTTGATTCCAAGCAGTGAACAAATCATAAAAAGACAAAAAACTACTCTCTCAAATGAAACCCCTAGTGGTGAGTCTTCTTTCGAATCCGAAGATTCAAATCAATCAGAATCAACCCCATCAGAAACTGAAACTAATTTAGATGACGATAGGTTGAATGATATAGAATTAGAACCAGATTTAGAAAGTTTTGAAATTGAAGAAGAAAATAATTACAATATAAATGAACCTAACAATAACGAATCTGATGTTGTTTATGGTACAGGGAAAATTACAGATTCTTCGCACAAATCCTTCATTTTAAAAAACCCGGACAGTGCGGTCAAATTTCTTTTGAGAAAAGAGCTTGATGGTCGTCCTTTGAAATCATCACAAGATGAAATTTATGAAGAGTGGCAAAAAAGGGGGTTATCTAGAGGTAAATTGCGTAAACATTTTCTGAAAATTATGGAGTGGGATAGTGTTCCTGAATTAGAAGTTATAGAAATTTATAATAAATTAAAAGACAAGGCTTATGAAATTAAACATTTAGAAGAAAATTAATAAATATATTAAAATAAAATGATTGAAAAAAATGAAATCAAAACTTTTTAAAGGAACTTCTACCTATCTGCTTGATTCAAGCTTAAGTGACGCTTTTGAAATCGCAAGACTTTTAGAAAAACCTCTTTTACTAGAAGGAGAACCCGGTACAGGGAAAACAAAACTTGCACAGGAATTTGCTTCAAATGAAAAATGTCCTATATTTGAAGTCCCGATAACCTCAGAAAGTAAAGTTTCTTTACTGGTTTCCAGATTCGACGAAGTGCAGAGGCTTATGGATGCACAAGCTTCCGTTGCAAATGCTCGAATGAAACAAGCTGGTATTAACATGCAGATTGATACAGGTGGGCGAAAGGTAAATGATTTAGGTCAATATGTGCATTTAGGACCATTAGCAAAAGCTTTCTCGACTCCAAATTCAATTTTATTATTGGATGAAATAGATAAAGCTCCAAGAGAACTTCCTAACAATCTTTTATTTTTACTTTCAGAAAGAAAAATTATTATTCCTGAAACACAACAAATAATATCTTGTAAACCAGGAAAGATGCCTATTATAGTTATAACCTCAAATCATGAACAAGACTTGCCTGCACCATTCATTAGAAGATGCATATACATGTATATAGAATTTCCATCTCCGGTAAGGATGAAAGAGATAATTCAAATGCATCATCCTGGCGCAAATAAAAAAATAGTTGCCGCAGCGATCGAAATATTCTATCAACTCAGAGATCTTGATTTGAATAGAAAACCTTCAACAAGTGAAATTTTAGATTGGATATCTTACTTGGTTCGTACTGACGTTGTTGATTCTAAAGTCGTCGAAAAACTTAAGGGCGCACAAACCTTGATAAAACATAGGGATGACAGAGAGATTTTGAAAACTATTCAAGAAAAAGGCATTAATTCCGCAACCAGTCAAAAATCTTCAACTTGGTAATCCAAAATACTTTTAAAATATGTAACTAAATGATTTATATATTATTTTTTATTACTGTTTTTTTTATTGGGAGTATTCCTTTCGGACTTTTAATAGGTCGACATTGGCTAAAATTAGACATTAGGAATGAAGGAAGTGGAAATATTGGAATGACGAACGTAATGCGAGTAGGGGGAAAATGTGCAGGAATTATAACCTTTCTCCTTGACTTTGGTAAGGGTGCCGCTGCAGTTTTAATTGCAAAAATATTTTTTTTAAATTCAGAATTAAAACTTGAAAATCAATACCTGCTTCTAAATTTGACTGGAATTGTAGCAGTTTTAGGACACGTTTATTCAATTTTTCTAGGTTTTAAAGGAGGTAAAGGTATTTCAACTCTGTTTGGTGTTTTATCAATTTTGCATTTCACTATAGGATTAACTTCCGCAATGATTTGGATTATTATTTATAAATGGAAAAATATATCTAGTCTCTCTGGTATAACTATGTTATCAATTCTCCCATTTTTGTTCCTTTTCGTACCATGGATACAAAACGAGTCTCCAATTTATACTATTTTTTTAATTTTTCTTATGTTATCATTATTATTGATTTACAAGCATAAAGAAAATATAAAGAGGTTGATTTCAGGTCAAGAAGCTCAACTAAATACAAAAAAATAAACTTACTTAATTTTTTAATTTAATCGTTAAATGAAACCAATTAATAATCTAGTGACATTTTTTGGTAAAGATTTGATTAAACATGTCGTAGTTTTCTCACTTATTTCAGTCATTGCATGGGGTTTGACCAAAAATGGATTTTTGTGGGGCGGATATATTTTGTGGATATCACTAATATTAATTTCCACAATAATTATTTGGAGGGCTGGTGATTTTTTTTCACTTGCAGCAAATTATGTCCAAGAAAAGCATGATATCCCTCAATCCATAAAAGCTGCCGTAATTGATGCTATAGCCAGCTCATTCCCTGAATTTTGCGTCGCTGTAATAGCAGTTTTGATGATCGGAAGAGCAGAGGTAGGCATAGCAAGTGTGGTTGGATCTGCTTTGTATAACGTCCTCGTTATTCCAGCAGCAGCAGGTTTGGTTGCTGCTAGCCCTATGGTCATAAGTAAAGAAGTAGTCTGGCGTGACAATATTTTCTACCTTGCAGTTACAATTTTACTATGCGCAATGCTCTGGTTATATCCAAATGAATGGGGTGCAGGTGTCGCATCTTTGTTTATATTAGCATATTTAGGTTATATTTTCTTATTGCAAAGAGATTTTAAAAAATCAACTAAGTTAAAGGATGATTCAATTAAAGTTGAAGCAATTAAAGCAGAAACAATTAAAGCAGAACCTGAATTTTTGAATCCCTCAGATGAAGATGTTAATGAAATAGAGCTATCTTCTGAAAAAAAAGCATGGTTTTGGATTATTGGTTTAATGATAATCATGGGAGGTGCTTCTCATATACTTGTAGAGGCTTCTCTCGAGTTAGGAAACATGTTAGGAATTGACGGGGTTATAATGGGGTTTGTTGTCATCGCAGCGGGGACCTCAGTTCCAGACACAGCACTCTCAATTATTAGTGCTCGTAAAGGGCAGTATGATGCTGCAGTTTCCAATGTTTTTGGAAGTAATATTTTCGACATATGTATTTGCTTGAGCATACCTATTTTGCTAGCCCTAGTAATTAGTGGAGAGAATACAAAAATTGAGTTACCTCAAATGGGACTTATATGGAGTCTGATTGGTGCTACTTTTCTAGCAATATACTTTTTTTGGAGCAATAACTACACTTTGACTAAATTAAAGGCTGGTATAATGGGTATGTTATATTTGCTAATCATTTTAATTTCCTTCACACTTTAAATTCATTTAAATTTTAATCTGTTTAACTAGCAAAATTAAAACATAAAATATTTAAATAATTTAAAAAATTAATTTTAAATGGAAAGATAAAAAACTACTTCGATAATTTGCTGGGTAGCACCAAGACTATCTCCTGTCGCACCACCTATCTTTTTTTTAAAATAGAATAACAAAACTAGTCCAACAATTAAACTTGAAATAAGTCCTGTAAAAAAAATTCCACTTATAAAAAATAAAGGAAGAAAACCAAATATCGCATTTACTGTTAAATCTCCCTTAGATAAAATTACCATTGATTTGGACTTACTCTTCGAGGTATTTTGTACATAATCCACAAAACAAATCTGGGAGATTGATACAAATCTACTTAGTGCATGTCCAGCAATCCAAACATAAGGTAAAATTTCTTCCTCAATTTGTAAAAGAGCAAAAAATTTTAATATTATTATAAAAACTAGGCCTAAAGATCCGAATGTTCCAATACTAGAATCCTTCATAATCTTTAATCTTTCTTTGATACTCCAGCCACCATAAATCCCGTCTAAAGTGTCAGCAAACCCATCTTCATGCAGAGCTCCTGTAATTAGAACAGCCACAATCATACCTAACAAAATAGAAATTGGAGAAACTAATAAAAAATTTGAAGAAGTCTTAAAAGAAAAAAATAATTGCGAAACTAAAAATGCTGTTGCACTTGCTAATCCAACTATAACTCCCACGAAAGAGTAATATCTAGAAGAATGACAAACTTCCTTTTTTAGCCATTTTGAAGGGAAGGGGATTGTAGTATAAAAAATAAGTGACCCCAATATTCTCTGAAATTCTATTTTAATTTTAACAAAAATCACTTATCTTTTTCACTCCTGCTGATTCGAATGATTCCATTTCGTTCAAGAACAATACCGCTGACTTTAGCAATGGATACGCTACAGCAACTCCCGTTCCTTCTCCCAAGCTCATTTCCAAAAACAATAATGGATCTTCATTTAAATATTTTAATAATTCTGCATGTCCTAGTTCATTTGAATAATGAGTAAAAATAACATATTCTTTGATTTTTGGATCAAGTAAATATGCCACCAAAAAAGAAACCGTAGCAATAAAACCATCTATTAATATAAGCCTCCCCAAAACAGCTGACTCTAGCATTGCCCCTACCATCATAGCTATTTCAAATCCCCCAAAAGTAGATAAAATACCAGTTGTGTCTTCAATATCAGAATATTTTTTAATAGACTTTTGAATAATTTTACGTTTAGCATCAAGACCTAAGTCATCCAACCCTGTACCTTTACCAACGCACTTTTCAATTGGAAGCCCTGTTAATTTTTGCATTAAAGCCGAAGCTGAAGACGTGTTACCAATCCCCATTTCTCCAAATCCGATAACATTACATTTCTCATTTGGAAGTATTCTACTAAAATCCGCTCCTTTTTTTATAGCCAGAAAACATTCTTCCTTTGTCATTGCTGGAAATTTAGAAAAATTTTTCGTACCATAACCAATTTTTGAAGAAACTAAATTTTCCCTTTCAACAAAATCTCCTTTCACACCAGCATCTACAACTTGAAGACTTATATTATTTTGCCTACAAAAAACATTGATTGCCGCACCACCTTCAAGAAAGTTGTTAACCATTTGCATGGTAACTTCTTGAGGATAAGGACTCACTCCTTCTTCAGAAATTCCGTGATCACCGGCAAAAACTAAAATAGTTGGATAACTCAGATTTGGACTTAGTGTATTTTGAATTCTCCCTATCTTTAGAGCTAACTTTTCTAATTTACCTAACGAGCCTAAAGGTTTTGTTTTACTATCTATTTTTTTCTTTAATTCATCATCTAACAAATTAGAAACGGAGTTTATTAAAAATGATTTCATATTGTTTTAAATTTCTGCATAAGCTAATTTAATTATAGTATTTACTAAATGAATTTATATTCTTGTTTTAATATTAGTCAAACTCAATCTAAAAGAATACTTCAGAAATTGATATACTAAGGTTTTAGTATTTTTCCTAATATTTGTATTAATTTTCTAATTCAAAATCTCTTTCTAAAAAAGTATAAAAATATTTTAAGAGATCTAGAACTTAATTTTTTTCAAGATAGTATAGATATGAAAATTTGGATAAAAAACCCGCTTGGGATTCTAGCAAAAAATTCTGATGGTGGTCTTTTAGTTGAAGACAAAAAAATATTAGAGTTAATTCCCTCTGGTAAAACTCCATCTTCCCATTATGATTCAATTTTTGATGCCAGTAACCATGTTATTCTTCCTGGATTAATCAATCTACATCATCATTTTTATCAAACTCTAACTAGGGGACACCCACAGGCGATTAACAAAAAATTATTTGCATGGTTAAAAACACTTTATCCAATTTGGGCTAATTTAACGCCTAATGCATTAAGATTAGGTACAAGACTAGCACTAGCAGAATTACTTCTCTCAGGATGTACAACTACGTCAGATCATCATTATGTTTTCCCGTTCGGACTTGAAAATGCAATTGATATCCAAATGGAAGAAGCACAAGCTTTAGGAATGAGAGTAATTTTATGTAGAGGTTCAATGGATCTTTCTCAAAAAGATGGGGGGCTTCCTCCAGATTCTGTTGTACAAACTTGCGATGAGATAATAGAGGATAGCCAACGTCTTATCAAAAAATACCATAATCCTCACACGGGAGCTATGAATCAAATTGCTCTTGCACCTTGTTCCCCTTTTTCAGTATCTGAAAAATTGATGAAAGAGAGTTCTGTTTTAGCTAAAAAAAACGATGTTTTATTGCATACACATCTAGCGGAATCTGATGATGAAAATAGCTTTTGCATGCAAAAAATAGGACTCCGACCATTAGAATATTTGGAAAAAGTTGGTTGGTTAAATGAAAGGACTTGGATAGCTCATGGAATTCATTTCACAAAAGATGAAATTTTAAAACTAGCAAAATCAAAAATTGGAGTTTCTCATTGCCCTACTTCAAACATGTTACTTTCTTCAGGAATCTGCCGAGTAACCGAAATGGAAGATTCTGGAGTAGCAGTAGGTTTGGGAGTTGATGGCTCAGCTTCTAATGATTCTTCAAATTTATTTAATGAAATTCGTATGGGATTCTTACTTCAACGCCTCCATTTTGGTACTAAAGTAACCCATTTAGATGCATTAAGATGGGCCACCGAAGGAGGAGCAAATGTTCTAAAGAGGAGTGACATTGGGAGAATATCAGAAGGAATGCAAGCAGATTTATCTCTTTTTAAATTAGATGAGTTACGTTTTTCTGGGAATGGCGATCCATTAGCTGCTCTCGTTATTTGTGGAGCAAACAAAGCTGACCGCGTCATGGTCGCAGGTAAATGGATTTTAGTCGATAACACAATTCCTAATTTTGATTTAGCAAAACTCCAAACTATCCATCATAAAGAAGCAAAAAATTTACATAGAAGATAAATTGCTAAAACTTTAATATTTAATAAAACACTATTTATTTTACAAAAAAGCTCTAAACAAGTTTTAAAACATTTTCAGGAGGCCTTCCTATAACTCCACGTTCTCCAAAAACCACTATTGGTCTTTCAATCAATACTGGATTTTTTACCAAAATTGCAATCCAATTTTCAAATGAAAAATCATCTTCATAAGAAATCTTTAATTCCTTTGCTTTATCATCTTTGAACCTGATTAACTCTTTTGGTTTAATATTAAGCTTAGTAATTATATTTTTTAATTCTTTCTCATCTGGAGGAGTTTTTAAGTATTCTATAATTCTAATATCATTACCTTTTGACTTTAAAATTTCTAAAGTTCTTCTAGATTTACTGCATTTAGGATTATGGTAGATAGTGTATATCATTATTAATTATCAATTTAAAACTTTTCATTAAAATATTATTTTTTATTTTTTGATTCTATGATTTTAAAAATTAGAAATAATCGAAAATTAACTATTTACTATTCAGTATCTCCATGAACTTCTAAAATTGTTGATTCTAGAGATTCTATAGTTTGGGGATTTGCATTTTTCCACATTTGTCTTTCATTTGCTTCAAGAAGTCTTTGCGAAGCATCCTTTAAAGCTAAAGGATTGTGTTCTTTGAAAAATTTTTGCTGTTCTGGATCAAGTAGAAGTTTTTGAGCCAACTCTTCATATTGATAATCGGACACAATATCACAGGTTGCATCGTAACCAAACAAATAATCCACAGTTGCAGCCATTTCGAATGCTCCTTTATAACCATGTTCTCGCATAGCATTAATCCATTTTGGATTAAGTGCTCGACTTCTAAAAACTCTATTAAATTCCTCTTTAAGAGTACGAACTTTGATTTTTGTCTGATTACTTGAATCTCCATGAAAAGTTTCAGGGGAAGATCCCTTTATTTCAGTTACAGCTGCTTGAAGCCCACCTTGGAACTGAAAATAGTCATCTGAATCTAAAATATCATGCTCCCTGTTGTCTTGGTTTTGGTGAACTACTTCCACATCGCCTAATCTCTCTCGCAACAAATTTATTTCTTCAGAACTTGTTCCATCAGAATCATAAGCATGTCCCCCCCATTTTAAAAATACTTCTACCAGATCTCTTCTGCTTTCCCAATTACCGGAATCAATTAACGGCAAAAGTCCTGTTCCATAACAACCAGGTCCGGAGCTAAAAACTCTTAATTCTGAAAGCTGTTTAGCCTTTTTCTTTGGAACACCTTTTTTTAACATTTGTTTATAGTCTCTAAGCCATGCTGCTCTTATAGGATTCATCTCAAGTGGTTCATCAAGACTCGCCAGTCTTTTTGGAATAGTAGAAAGCAAACGCATAACTTCACCAAAAGCATCACGAAACATACCTGAAACACGTAAGATTACATCTACTCTAGGTCTTCCCAAAACTGAAAGTGGAAGAATTTCAAAGTCTATAACTCGCCCTGAAACCTGTTCCCAAATGGGTTGACATCCCCATAGAGATAAAGCCTGAGCAATATCGTCACCGCCCGTTCTCATGTTAGATGTCCCCCAAATTACTAATGCTGTAGTTTTTGGGAATTTTTTATGTTCTTTATGGTAACGTTCGATCATTGCCTGAGCCATGACTTGCCCACAACTCCATGAAGATTTTGTAGGTACAATCCGCGGATCCACTGAAAAAAAGTTTCGACCTGTAGGTAAAACATCAATACGCCCTCTTGTGGGAGACCCAGAAGGACCAGGACTCACAAATTTCCCTTCGAGAGCAAGAGCTAAACTGTTTTTTTCTTCTACACAACGATTGAATCGAGGCAAAAATGTATTGTTTAACCATTTTCTCAAGATTCCAAGATCTTCAGTATCGGTAAAAATATTTTTTGAACCTCCAGATAATTCACTTTTTATCCATTCTCTCGCTTGATCTTCGATATTGTCACGTTCTTTAATAGAAAGTAAATCCAAGTCAAAATCAGCTTTTTCTCCTAAAATAGCATGTATTAAACCTGGACGGTCGACTGATGGCATACGGAGCAAACTAAGAAAAAAATCAATTTTCTTTTCTTCTTTAGGGAGTTCCCCAAAAATATGCAATCCAGATCTAATCTGACACTCTTTCAATTCACATAGATGATTGCTTAATGCATTCAGTTGATCTTTATCATCCGGAAGCTCTTCCTTCCAATCAACTTTTTCAATTAAATTTAATATTTCCTTTTCAAGTTCTTCTGCACGCTCAGGATAAAGAGTTTCACAATGAGCATGTTCTTCTAGCAACCTTTCTGCTTGATCCAATTCATCATATAAACCTGCTCGGGTTAATGGAGGTGTAAGATGGTCTATGATTACTGCAGATGACCTTCGTTTTGCTTGAGTTCCTTCTCCAGGATCATTCACTATAAATGGATACAAATTAGGTAAAGTTTTTATTGCAATTTGAGGGAAATCTCCTCCTCCAAGAGCAACACTTCTTCCGGGAAGCCATTCGAGGTTACCATGTTTCCCGAAATGAATTACCGCATGTGCGCCAAAATCTTCTCTAATCCATTGATAAAATGCTAAATATTCAGGTGGAGGTGATAATGCTGGATCATGATATATTGCCTGAGTTTGTAAGCCAAATCCTCGCTGAGGTTGGATGCCAAGGAATATATGACCAAATTTCTTCCCTGAAACCGGAATAAAATCTTTTAGTTCGTGATTCCATTGTTTAGATAATATATCTTGGCTTGATTTTGGAAGTTTACCTATCATTTCTAATAATCTAGAACGACTAATTGATTGATCATGAATTTTACCATAATTCATTTCTTCATCATTTGTTATTCCAGATTGTAAAATTCGAATTAATTCGTCCCCTGAATCTGGAATTTTACTAGAAGAATCATTTGATTCAATCAAATAGCCTCTTTTTTTCAACTCTTTCAGAAATAATACCACACTAGCAGGAGTATCCAAGCCTACACCATTACCAAGACGACTATCTTTGTTTGGATAATTTGCTAAAATTATTGCAATGCGCTTTTTAGAATTTTCAATTTTTTTGAGACGTACCCAATTTGCAGTTAGTTCTGCTACATGAGATATCTGAAACTTCTCGGGAACCAAATGTTTTGTTTCAAATTGTAAATCAGAATCAACGCTTTGTGATTCCTTAAAACCAACAACTGTACTAAAAATTCTTCCATCAGTTTCAGGAAGAGCCACTGACATTGCAACATTTGAAGCTGAAAGACCTCTCGGATTACTTTCCCATGCCTCAATATCATCTGTGGAAGTCGCAACTTGAATTACAGGACAGTTAAGAGTGTCGAGAAAAGAAACACGTTCATCCATACGACCAATTGAAAAACTTTGCATAGTCAAAATAACATCAGGTGGATGTTCTTCTTTCTTCTTAATTAATTCTTCTTGTGCCTCTGGTTCTCTAAGAGAATATGCAAAAAATGCTGAAACATTAAGACCTTTTTCTTGTAAAGCATTTATCAAATTTTCAACAACTTCCATATCGGCTGTCTGCTGCATGGCTCTGTAAAAAGTGATCCAAACTATTCCAGAATTTAAATTTGATTTTGTTAAACTTTTAGTTGTTTTTATTTTATTTTTTCCTAATTTTATACTTAAATTATCTAGCCATCCAAAAGTTGGTATTTTAATAGATTTTGGTAATTCATCTGTCTTATTTTCCAGTATTAACTCAACAGCATCTGCTGCAAAATTTAAATTTTCAATTCCACCTTCACGAAAATATGAAAAAATTTGTTGCACTAAAGACGTTGATAAATCGCAGAATTGCATCAGTTCTTGATCCCATTCTTCTGTACCTGGAAGAACTATAACACGAACTTTAGCCCCATGACTTTTTACATGCTTAATCTCCTCTAGTAAATGAGGGAAATAACCGTATCCACCATGTAATCTAAAAATAGCAAGATTCGATTTACATAAAACATTATCCACATAATATTCTGCCGATTTGGGATGCTGAAGCCTATTAGCATGCATCAAACGCAATTTCCCCTTAAATCTTTGCCCCCAAACTTGAGCTATACCTGAGAGGTCGGTATCAGCAGTACTTACAAATAAAATATCTGCAGGAGTTTGATTAACCAAGCTAAGTTCTCTCTCAAAATCAAGATCTCCTGCTATAGTTGCTATTCTATGCATTTAAATTTAAAAATAAATCTATGAGAAAGTTTAAATTATTTATGTGAAAGCTTTTATTTCAAATCCCAATCAGGATTCTTTTTACCAGGTTTCCACAAAATTTCTTTTTCACCCATTTTTTCAGTTACCCAGCGTCCTGTAACAAATAACATATCAGAAAGACGATTTATGAATTTAATTATCTCAGGACTTACTAAATCTATTTGATTCAGTTTGATTATTTCTCTTTCCGCTCTCCTACATACTGTTCGGGCTAGATGCAAAAAAGAATTAAGAGAAGTACCACCAGGTAAAATAAAACTCTTTAATGGCATAAGTTCCTCGTTCATTGCATCAATAATCTTCTCCAACCACTCTGTATCTTCATGCTTTAAATTAATCTGCCCTTCATATTCATCTCCTGGTAGAGTTGCTAATTCTGATCCCATGTCAAAAAGCTTCTGCTGAATTGCCTCTAATACTATTTGAAGTTTTTTCCTTCGAAATGATTCTTCCTTCAAAGACAGCGAACTTAGAACGATTCCTAAAATACTATTTAGTTCATCAACCGTTCCATATGCAATTATTCGAGGGTGATCTTTTGGAAGTCTTTTACCTCCAACTAATCCAGTTGTTCCTGAATCCCCTCTTCTTGTGTATACCTTTGTAATTTTTACCATTTTTTTAAACAATTTTAAATTTAACAGAAAAATATAAAACTTATCCTATTTAAAAAAATTTTAAATCTATACTTATATTTTAAATTATTAGTCAAATAGGCATCAATTATTATCACTTTTACAATCTAATCTAACCAGTTTAAATTTTTTCTTAAAGAAACAATTTCTCCTATAATTATAATCGCTGGTGGTTCTATACAATGATCAACAACATCTTTGGCACAAAATTCAAGTTTAGTTTCTAAAACAAATTGACTAGGTAAACTAGCTTTAGTAATGACCGCAACAGGCTCATCTGGAGAACGACCATTTCGAATCAAACTAGTAGCAATTTCTCCTAGATATTTTGTAGCCATAAACAAAACAATCACAGGAGATCCCTTAGCAATAGCATCCCAATTATGGCTTTCTGGAAGTTCCCCGGCCATACCATGCCCTGTAAGAAAAGTAACAGCCGAATTAAAATCTCGATGGGTTAATGGAATTCCAGCATAGGCCAAACCTCCTGTTCCAGATGAAATTCCAGGAATAATTCTAAATGGTATTCTTGACTTTGCTAAATACAAAGCTTCTTCCCCACCTCTTCCAAAAATAAATGGATCTCCCCCTTTAAGACGCAAAACTTTCTTACCTTGACGAGCAAACTCAACAAGCCTTAAAGAAATATCTTTTTGTTTTACAGAAGGTTTACCTCCTCTTTTCCCTGCATATTCTAAAACACATTCTGTAGAAACTAATTTTAGAATTTCATCCCCTACTAGGGCATCATAGACTAGTACATCAGCTTGCTGTAATGCATTCAAAGCATGAATTGTAAGCAAACCCGGATCACCTGGCCCTGCTCCAGATAACCAAACCCATCCTGATTCAAACTTTGGTAGACTTATTGGAAGAGACTGCAAATTATATTTTCTGTTAATTTTTTAAAAATTCACTAGATTTTATTGGTTAAATGCATTTACACTCGAGACAGAATATCAGAAAAATAATGATAATTACAGACAAGTTTTTTTAATATGAACAAAATAAATTGGAATAGTCTTAGGCAAGGATGGACTACAGGAGCTTGTGCAACTGCAGCTACTAAAGCTGCATACATATCGCTTTTAACAGGTGAATTATTATCATCAATAAAAATAATTTTACCAAAAGGGCAACAACCAGAATTTAAACTAAATAATATAGAAATTGGGAAAACTTATGCTACAGCTAGTATCATTAAAGATGCTGGGGACGACCCTGACGTTACTCATGGTGCTGAAATTTCTGTCACTGTAAAAAAAGGAAGACCAGAAGCAGGAATTATTTTTAAAGCAGGAAAGGGGGTAGGGACAATTACAAAATCAGGATTGCAACTAAAAATAGGGGAGCCCGCAATTAACCCAGTACCACGAAAAATGATTAGAGATGTGATCTTTGAAACTGCTAAAAAATTTAATCATTCAGGAGACGTAATTATTACAATTTCCGTTGTAAATGGAGAAGAGTTAGCAAAAAAAACTTGGAATCCACGTCTTGGAATATTAGGAGGAATTTCAATTTTGGGAACAACCGGTATTGTAATCCCATATTCCTGTTCAGCGTGGATACACTCTATTCACCGTGGCATTGATGTGGCATTTTCAAATAATCTTGAGCACATAGCCGGTTGTACCGGATCCACAAGCGAGACATTTGTGCAAAATCATTACAAACTACCCAATGAGGCAATGATTGATATGGGAGATTTTGTAGGAGGATTACTAAAATATTTTCGAAAAAAACCCCTTCCAAAATTAACTCTTGGAGGAGGTTTTGGGAAGCTAACCAAGTTATCACAAGGTCATCTTGATCTGCACTCACAAAGAAGTCAGGTTAATTTTTTAAGCCTAGCCTCAGAAATTAAAAAGATAGGTAAATCTTCTAAATTATGTGAAAAAATACGACTAGCAAACACTGCAAATGAAGTTTTGAATATATGTAATAAAGAAGAAATTCCAATTGCTGACTATATTGCTGAGAAAGCTTGCATGGTTCTTAGAAAAAACTTAAAAAAAACAAAAACTAGATTAAACGTACTCGTTATAGACCCAAAGGGTAAATTAGTTGGTGAGTCAAAAAATTAGCAAATACTTAACAAAAATAATTACCAAATTGTACTCCATTATAATTTAAAATTTAGTTGTGACAATTTTTAGAAATGAAAATAATACAATGTATAAGAAACTTTTAATTCTTGGAGGAACTCACGAAGCCTACAGTCTGGTTGAAAAATTAATTTCTAATTTTTCTTCAGACAAATTAAGAATTGTAAGTTCTCTTGCTGGATCTACTTCAAAACCTAGACTTCCTTCTGGAGATGTTATATGTGGTGGTTTTGGAGGGGTTTTAGGACTTAAGAATTACCTTATAAAAAACAATATTTCCTTTGTAATTAATGCTACTCATCCATTTGCGAATAAAATAAGTCAAAACGCACATTCTGTTACAAATGAATTAGGCATTTCTTATTTTCGCTTGAGTAGGCCTCCATGGAAAAAAATTTCAGGGGATAAATGGATTGAAGTACCAGATGTAGAAGCTGCAGCCAACCACTTGATTGAAAGTAAAAGTCAGCTACTAAAAAATACTTATAATAATAATATTTTTTTATCCATTGGATCCAGAGAATTGCATTATTTCAAAAAATGTAATTCTCATAATTTTTTTATAAGAACTATTGAAAAAGCAACTACAGTTAATTCTCCGGCAAAATCAATTTTTTTCTGTGAAAGAGGCCCCTTCAATCTTCAGAATGAACTCAACTTATTAAAAAAAAATGCAATAAAATTGCTAGTTTCTAAAAATAGCGGAGGTGTACATACATATCCAAAAATCGAAGCTTCTAGAAAATTAAATATTCCTGTCATTATGATAAGACGTCCAAAATTATCTCCTAAAATTGTTTCTTATTCTCTTAATGAAGCTATATTTTGGGTTTCAAAAAAAATAGATATGCAAAGATAAAATTAATTTAATTTGAATAGATGTTAAAATTAACATTAAAATTTATCAGCTCCTTACTTGGAAAAATCTACATAAAGAGGGTAAAAATATAAGATCTGATATTAAAGCAGTAATAACTGCAATAACTGCCAAAATTGCAAAGTGTGTGACTCCTACATGACTTGTCGAAATAAAACAAATAAACAATGAAATGAGTATAAGAGTAGTAAAGAATATAGCTTGGCCTACTTCTCTAAGGGTTGAATTAATTGATTCATCAATTCCATGTCCATTAGATAAGGAGAGACGATAGTGAGTTAGAAAATGAATAGTATCATCGACAGCAACTCCAATAATGATTGGAGCAGTAAACAAAGTCGTAGTATTCAGTTTCATGTCAGCCCAACCCATCAAACCAAAAACAGTTAACATTGGAAAAGCATTTGGAATAATTGCAATTAATCCTATTTTTGTTGATCCAAAAATTATAATAAGTATTAATGAAATAATTATAAATGCTAACCCAAAACTTCGAATTTGTGACCAGCTAATTGCATCGAATATCCTAGCCCAAGTACCTACTCCTCCTGTTAAAATCCCGTTTATATAAGGGTAATTTTTTTTAAGAGGATTTAATATTTCATTTATTTTTGGTTGCAAATTTTGAAGAATTTCAACTGATTCTTTTGATCCAATAGTTCTTGTGGAAATACTCATTCTTGCGTCTGCATAATCGTATGATACAAATCTTTCAAGATCCTCATTATTGCCACCTTCAAGTAAAATTAATATTTGTGAAATAAATGATCTTTCTTCAGGAATAGTATATGATTTTAAACTATTATTCATAAGCTTCTGGTGAGTTTGTTTTATATGATTATTCATACTCCAACTTCGTATGACCAAATCAGGATAGAGTTCTCTGACAGCATCGTAAATTTGTTCCATAGCTTTAAGAACTAGTGGATCTCGGAACATTCCTTCCGTCTTTCCTTCAATCAAAATTTCCATATTCCCGGTCCCAGAAAATTGATCATCAAGTAATTTTATTGTTTTTCGTATAGGAGAATCATTTGGATAAAATTCAGAGAAAACAGTATTTATTTCTATTCTAAACATTCCAAGACCAAGAATAATTCCAGAGATTGCAAAAAAAATTATAACAGTTCCTGGATAATTTTTTCCAATTTTTTCAAAAATATACATTGTTTTCTGTGTAAATTTTAAAATATATTTTTCTGAATTTTTATTTGTATTTTTTAACGGACGAGGAGGAAATAAATTCAGAAGTATGGGAAGTAAAAAAATTGTTAATATAAATGCAAACAAAACTCCTATACCTGCTAAAAGCCCCATTGTTTTTATGACAGAAAGATTAATGAAGTACAGAGAAAAAACTCCTATAGAAGTAGTTATACTTGTTAGTAAACATGCTAGTGCGGTTTTACTAAAAACTGATCGCAATATTTGTTTATGTTTTTGTCCTTTTCTATGGAAAAAAAGATAGCCTGAAAGAACATGAACTACATCGGCAACAGTTGCTACTCCCACAAGACCAAAAGTTATGTAGAGTGAAATATCTATAGGCCATCCGGTCCAACCAGCAAGGCCAAGAACTCCAATCATACTTGAAAATATAATAAGTGAAGGCCAAATAATTGCTCGAAAAGACCCTAACAAAAAATATGTTAAAGTAAGACTAATTATCAATGAAATAAAAAGTGCTATCTGAAATTCGGAATTCCAAATATCATTTTGATAGAATGCCCCCCAATTAGGATGCAAAAATTCAAGATCACCACTAAAACGTTCGTCTTGGAGTATTTCCCATACTTTTTTTTCAAAATCTGCGTAGTCTTCTAAACCATGTTCAACAAATAATATCTCCTCCTCACTGGAATTTATAATATCAGTTTCTATAAATTCGTCTTTTAATATATTCTCCTGATCAATTTCTAGAGGAGTAGCGTCGAGGTTTGTTCTGAAAAGTAAAGAACCAAATTTTTTATTTTCTGAAAAGAAAAAACGTTTATATTCACGTTCTTTTGAAGCTTTTTCCCAATAAAATTTATTTTTTCCAGGTATAAGTGGAAGTTCCTCATTAATAAAATCTCTAAAAATTATATTATCTCCTAGAGAATCTATATAGGAAGCATTCAAAATAGATTCTACACTCGAAATAAGACTTAGAGGATTTTCTGGGTCATTATTGGCTTTGGCTGACTCATCCTCAAAATAATTTTGTATATTTTTTAAGGCTAGTAAACTCCTGTTAGATAAAATATCTCCATCAACTGGACGATAAACCATTGAAAGAGTAACGGTTCCCCCATAGAGTTCCTTAATCCTATCGATAGACATTTGAACAGGATCATTCTTTCCAAACATATCATCATTAGCCCAAGTAAAAGAAAATCGAGGAATTCCTAAAGCAAGAAATGATAAAAGTACTACATAAAAAAATACTATCCACCAGCGCCATGGATTCAACCTTTCCGGCAGGTATTCAAAAAAACAATTAATTCTGTATATCACTAAATTAACTCTTCTGTATTAATAATTAATTATGAGGTAGGATTACTCTAAAAATATTTTAAATATTGAGGAATTTGATTTAGAATTAAAAAATATTTTTTGATTAGATACTACTTCCAAAACAACTTCTTATTTTAAAGGGAAATAATTTAATGATCAAATATTATATAAAAAATTTTCTTAACTATCTTTTCTTAGGTCTCAATATATGTGCGTGCTTTGGATTATAAAGTGAACTATTAGAAAAATTTTTATTATCAAATACTCTGCCTACTAATATTAAAGCTGTTCTACTGATTTTCTTTTTCTTAACCTTGGTTCTTATATCAGAAAGAGTCCCATGAATAAATTTTTGGTCTGGCCATGAGACCCTATATGCAACTACAACTGGACAATCTTCCCCATAGAATGGAATCAGAGAATCTTGAACATATTTCAGATTTCTTACAGATAAGTGAATTGCCAATGTTGAACCTATTTTTGCAATATTCTCCAGTTCTTCACCAGCAGGCATTTCTGAAGAATGCATTGTTGTTCGTGTCGCAATAATTGTCTGACTGATATCCGGCAAAGTTAATTCTTGTTTTAACTCTGCCGCAGCTGCAGAATAAGCAGAAACACCGGGTGTTACAGTATACAATATTTGGAGTTCATCTAAGCGCCTTATTTGCTCGGCTATAGCTCCATAAATTGATGGATCTCCAGAATGCACCCTTGAAACGTCTTTTCCTTCGTTATTAGCATTAACAATTTCTTTAATTATTTGTTCTAAATTCAAAGGAGCTGTATCTATAATTAATGCACCTTCAGGTGCATAGTCCACCACCTCTTTAGGAACTAATGATCCCGCGTATAAACAAACTTCACACTTTGAAATTAAATCTCTCCCTCTAATTGTTATCAGATCTGGCGCTCCTGGACCTGCTCCTATAAAATGTACTGTCATAAATTTGTAAAAAAATATTTTTTTGGAAATAATTCTTAATTTGCACAACTGCAAAAAATAGGATTTAGAATATGCATAAAAATAAGATTAGTAAGTATATATTTTTTCTAAATTTAGACTCTCAATAATATCCTCTTGGAGTAAATACCTTTGTATCTCCATTTGGTAATTTAAATTTACGAGTCTGACTTGAGCCAACTAACACAACTGTTAGCATATCTACTTTATTGGGGTCAAGTTTTTCCAAAGAAATAACTTCTATTTTTTCTTCATTTCGACCAAGATTTCTTGCTAAAATTACTGGCGTATATAAATTACGATACCTCAACAAAATTTTACGAGCTCTATCCAATTGTGTCCTTCGATTCATTGAAACAGGATTATAAAAAGCAATTACAAAATCTCCTTTTGCAGCAGAAATTATTCGACTTTCAATTTTTTCCCAAGATGTAAGCAAATCTGAAAGAGAAATAGTACAAAAATCATGACCAATAAATGATCCTACCTTTGCACTTGCAGCTTGCAAAGCAGAAATACCTGGGGAAATTTCAATACGTATCCTTTTAAAATTATCTGGTCCTCTTTCCAATAATTCAAAAAGGAGAGAACCCATAGCATAAATATTTGGGTCTCCAGATGAAATCAAGGCAACAGTTTTACCTTGCACAGCAAGCTTTAAAGCATATCTTACCCTTTTTTCTTCCTGACCCAATTTAAATCGATGCACTTTTTGATCTTTTTTTAAATCCTTAATCAAATCTAAATACAAACCATAACCCACCCAATCAGTTGCTTTTTTGAGCATTTTTTCTGCTTCAAAAATTCTCATTTCTTTATTCCCTGGACCTATCCCTACCAAAAATAATGATCCCTGTTCCTTCCCTAACTCATCTATCTTGATAACATCATTTGATTTTGCAATCGCGCAAGTAGCTCTGCCAAAACTTGATTCTGAGCCAGACTTGACCTTGGGAACGACCAAATATCCAGACTCCCCCACAGCTGCAAGAGCTGAGCCCTCTGCAACTCCATGACAACCTACTTCTTTAAATACAATCTTAGAAGGATTTTTTAATCTTGGTGTTTGTTTTTCTAAAGTTATTGCATCAAAAAAACGTACACCACATTTAACTCCAGAAATTTCATAAAACCTTTCTGCGAGTATATGAATAGCTTGCTCATCTGCTTTA
>CACGSI010000012.1 GCA_902575715.1 uncultured SAR324 cluster bacterium | reverse complement strand
CACGAATATCTCTCCATTTAACTTTATTTATTTGTTATATAAGAAGAAATTTTTGTTAGAAATAGTTTTTTTGTATAACAAATAATAAATTATTAAAACTATGAATTTTTTGAATTCTCCAAAAATTTTTCTGGAAAGATTTAATAATTTTTTTGGTGATCCTTTGCCACGAATAAGATTATTTGACAAGGATTCCTCCGTAATGCTTCTAACTTCTCTAATCGTTGGAATATTTGCAGGTATAGGAGCCGTTATTTTTAGAAAATTAATAGAGTGGCTTCAAAATCTTGCTTATAAGGACATGGCCAGTTTACTAACTGATTGGCAACCAATCCATCTAATAGTTATACCTGCCTTGGGAGGAGCAATAGTAGGTCCAATTGTGTATTATTTTGCACGCGAAGCAAAAGGTCATGGTGTTCCAGAAGTTATGGAGTCTCTCGAACTTAGGGGAGGAGTAATTAGACCACGCGTAGTTTTTGTAAAATCATTAGCCTCCTCAGTTTGTATAGCAAGCGGAGGATCAGTCGGAAGAGAGGGGCCTATTGCTCAAATTGGCTCAGCTATCGGCTCATCAATTGGGCAAATATTAAAACTGAACGAGGAACGAATTAGAACACTTGTTGCATGTGGAGCAGCTGGCGGAATTTCTGCGACGTTCAATGCACCAATTGCAGGAGCAATATTTGCTCTTGAAGTTCTTTTGAGACGTTTTGGTAGTGTTTACTTCGGAGCAGTAGTTATTTCAGCTGTAACTGCTGATGTAATAGCTCATTATTTCGAAGGAGATAAACGAACGTTCTTAACGCCAGAGTATACTCTTCAAAGTCCTTGGGAGCTGTTGCTATATACTCTAATGGGAATTATTTCTGCAATTGCTGCAGTAGGATTCAGTCGTCTACTATACTTTTCAGAAGACATATGGAACTCGATAAAAATACCTGAACCCATCAAACCACTTTTTGGAGGGATTTTACTAGGAATATTAGGAGTATTTTCTTACCAAATTGAAGGATTCCCTAGAATTTTCGGAGTTGGGTACCAAACTATTGAAAATACTTTATTTAGTGAATTAACTCTTCAATTAACTTTAGGTTTACTATTTTTAAAACTTCTTGCAACTACTATTACTCTAGGATCAGGAGGTTCTGGAGGAATCTTTGCTCCTTCACTTTTTATGGGAGCTATGTTAGGAGCCTCTTTTGGACATATCTCCCATAATATTTTTCCAGAAGTTGTTGCTCCATCAGGTGCATACGCTTTAGTAGGAATGGCAGCATTTGTAGGAGGAACAACCCATGCCCCTATCACCGCAATATTAATTCTTTTCGAAATGACAGGAGATTACCAGATTATTTTACCTTTAATGCTTTCAACTGTTTTAAGTACAATTGTATCTAGGAATTTAAATCCATATTCAATCTACACTCTCAAACTAAAAAGAAGAGGAGTAAAGCTTTCGGCGGAAACTCAATCAATAGATCTAATGCAAGGTGTTACTGCAGAAATTGCAATGAATCGAGAAACAGACGCAGTAGATATAAAACTTCCCTTAATAGAACTTATGGGAGTTTTTTCAAGCACACACTTTAATGCATTACCAGTAACCCAGAACAATAATGAGCTTATTGGATTGATTACTATTAAGGAGTTAGATAAATTTAAAAGTGAAAGAACCCTTGAGTCTAAAACTATAAAAGATATATTGAATAATAAGAAACCCGCGTCAATATTTCCCCATCAACCCGTTTGGATGGCTTTACAATACCTTGAAGACCAAGGAGAAGGGTGCGTACCTGTAGTGTCAGAATCTAAAAAGAATGTTTTACTTGGTGTACTTAGAAGAATAGATATTATCAGAGCATATAACAAAGCAGTTGCTGATAGAGCACAATATCAACATCATCAAGAAATTTTGAATATACGAAAATTAGATACAACCGGACTATCTGAAATTATAATTAGAAACAGCTCACCAAACGTTGGGAAACGTATAAAAGAATTAAATATTGGAAAAGAATCTCTTATAGTTTCAATTCGGAGATCAGGTAGATTAAGAATTGTAAAAGGAGAAACAATTTTACAAGCTGGGGACAAGGTAACAATTTTTTCTGAAAAACCGGAATTTGAATCTTTAGAAAATTCTCTTAATGGGAATATGATTGGCTCTATTATTCCAGAAAATTTTCACGTATCTCACTTGGAAGTCGAAATCCCCTTTGGTACATCTATTGACGGGAAGAAAATTCGTGATTTGAACTTCCCAGAAGATTGTGTAATTGTAAAAATAATAAGAGACGGAAATATTGTTCTCCCAAAAGGGGATATCTCAATAAAAATTGGAGACAGGTTGGAAATTTTTGGAACTAAAGAAAATCTAAATAACGCCAAAAAATTGTTAATTCATTAAATATTTTTTAAGTAGTTTTAAATTTTTTTGAATTGAATATTATCTTTAATAATGCAAAAATTGATTGTTAGAATTTTAATCTCAGTGTTATTGGGAAAAATCTTTTTTTTCAATGTTTGAGATCTGATCATCGGCAGTTTTCAAACACTTGACCTGATCAATATTGAAGTTTTTTCTAGGCACTTAACCAAAAAAAATGAATAAAAAGATACCAAAAATAGTCTGGACAAAAACCGATGAAGCTCCAATGCTGGCTAGTTTCTCATTTCTTCCAATACTTAAAGCTTTTACTAAAAGAACAGGGATTCATATTGAAGTTAAAGATATTTCTTTAGCTGGAAGAATACTTGCGAATTTTCCAGAGAGATTAAAAAAATCACAAATAGTACCTGATGATCTCAAGGAACTTTCCGAATTTACACAAAAACCTCAAGCAAATATTATAAAACTACCTAATATAAGTGCGTCGGTTCCCCAACTAAAAGAAGCTATTAATGAACTTAAATCCCAAGGTTTTGATTTACCTGAATACAAAGATGAACCTAAAACAGAAGAGGAAAAAGATCATAAAATTCGATATGCAAAGATTTTAGGTAGTGCGGTCAACCCAGTTTTACGTGAAGGAAATTCAGACAGACGCGTTTCAAATTCTGTAAAAAATTATATTAAAAAACACCCTCATTCAATGGGAACCTGGTTAAAAAATTCAAAGTCCCATATATCAACCATGAAAAAAGGTGATTTTTTTTCTAACGAAAAATCAACTACAATTGGCGAAAAAACAACTGCAAAAATTGAATTTATTTCAAAAAAAGGTTCAGTTACATTGCAAAAAGACAATATTTTTTTTGAACCTGGTGAAGTAGTTGATGCTTCATTTTTAGGGAAAAAAGACCTTAGTGATTTTATCCATGAGCAAATTTATGATGCAAAAAGAAAAGACGTCCTTTTTTCTTTACATTTGAAAGCTACTATGATGAAAGTTTCTGACCCAATTATTTTTGGTCACTTCGTTCGAATATTTTATGAACCTGTTCTTCAAAAACATAAAAAAATTGTTACTAATCTGGGTATAAATTTTAATAATGGTATAGGTGAATTTTTTGAAAAATTAGAAAAAAATACCGAAATAAAGCCTCAAAAAAAAGACCAAATTAAATCTGATATAAGAGCCCTATATTCAGAACGTCCAAACTTGGCAATGGTCGATTCAGATAGAGGCATAACAAACCTACATTTTCCTAATAATATTATAATAGATGCTTCTATGCCTGCCTCAATTAGATCTTCTGGAAAAATGTACGGAGAAGATGGGAAACTATATGACACAAAATTTGTTATACCTGATTCAAGTTATGCTCCTCTATATGAGGCTACTATAGAAGATTGTATAGAAAATGGGGCTTTAGACCCAAAAAAAATGGGAACAGTGCAAAATATTGGTCTTATGGCCAAAAAAGCTGAAGAATATGGTTCTCATTCTTCAACCTTTGTTGCACCTGAAGATGGGGTATTTCGTATAATTGCAGAAAATGGTTTAACAATTCATGAACATAATGTAGAAGAAGGTGATATTTGGCGTATGTGCACTGCAAAAGATTCATCAATAATGGAATGGATTCAACTGGCAATTAAAAGAGCAAAAATTACTGGTTGGCCTTCTGTATTCTGGCTGGACAAAAAAAGACCTCATTCAAGAGAATTGATGAAAAAAGTTAAAACCTATCTCAACAAAGAAAATTTAGAAGGCACCAAATTCAAAATTCTCTCTGTTTATGATGCTGCTAAATTAACTATCCATAAAATTCGTAATGGGCAAAATATCATTTCAATAACTGGCAATGTCCTTCGAGATTATAATACAGATTTGTATCCTATTTTAGAACTTGGAACAAGTTCAAAAATGCTTTCAATAGTAACCTTAACAAATGGTGGTGGTTTATTTGAAACTGGTGCAGGAGGTTCGGCACCCAAACACGTGCAGCAATTTTTGAAAGAAGGACATCTACGTTGGGATTCTATAGGTGAATTTTTGGCCCTTTCAGAATCATTTAATCATCTTTCTGAGGTTTCAAAAAATTCCAAGTCATCCATTTTTTCAAAAACTCTGAATCAAGCAATTGAAAAGTTTCTTAACAATAATAAATCTCCATCAAGAAACGTTTGCGAACTAGATAATCGTGGCAGCCATTTTTATCTAGCTTTATATTGGGCTGAAGCCCTTTCTTTGCAAACTGATGATGAGGATCTTAGTAATCGATTTTTAGAAATGGCAAAAGTATTGAAAGAAAATGAAAATGTAATTTTAGATGAATTAAATATGGTGCAAGGTGGATCAATTGATATAGGAGGATACTTTAATCCTGATGAAAAAAAAGTTTCTGATGTTATGAGACCTAGTTCGACATTTAACAATGTACTTTCTTCATTTTGAAATTAAAAATTTTAAAAAGATTTCATTTTTTTCAAAAATTTTTTTATAAAAATTAATTCTTATGAGTAAATAGACAAAAATTAAAAAAACAAATGGAGAAAAAATGAAAAACTTAAAAATAGCTGTTACTGGGGCCGCTGGTCAAATTGGTTATGCTATGTTATTTCGGTTAGCTTCAGGAGAAATATTTGGGAATAACACGATGATTGAACTTCAATTACTAGAATTAGAACAAGCACTCCCTGCTTTAGAAGGGGTGAAAATGGAACTTGATGATTGTGCTTTTCCTTTGTTAAAAAATATAATTACAACTTCAGATCCTAATGTTGCTTTTAGGGATATTGATTGGGGTCTTTTAGTAGGCTCTGTTCCTAGAAAAGCGGGAATGGAACGAAACGATCTTCTTCGGATAAATGGTGGAATTTTTGTTAAACAAGGTAAAGCTATTAATGAGAATGCAGGAGAAAATGCAAGAATTCTAGTTGTAGGTAACCCATGTAACACAAATTGTTTGATTGCTATGAATAATGCCAAACGCATACCAAGTGATCGATGGTTCGCTATGACTGCCTTAGATGAAAATAGAGCTAAAACTCAATTAGCAAAAAAATCTGGAACTGAAGTTAGTAAAGTCACTAATATGACTATTTGGGGTAATCATAGTGCCACACAATTCCCAGATTTCTATAATGCAAAAATTGATTTAGAACCTGTTTATGAAGTTATAAATGATGAATTTTGGTTGCAAAATGATTTTATAAAAAATGTTCAACAACGTGGAACAGAAATTATAAAATCTCGCGGAAGTTCTTCGGCTGCTTCTGCTGCTAATGCCGCACTAGATACTATAAAAAAAGTTTCTTCACCTACTAATAAAGGAGACTGGTATAGCGCAGCTATTCCTAGTGATGGAAGTTATGGCATTTCTGAAGGGTTAATTTTTAGTTATCCATTAAGTACCAGGACAGAAAATAGATTTGAGATTGTTAAAGGAATAGAATTTAACGAATTTTCACTAGTTAAAATTAAGGAGACTGCCGCAGAACTAGAAATGGAAAGAAATGCAGTTAAAGATATGTTAAAATAAATCTGAGTTAAAGATGAAAATACATGAATTTCAAGCCAAACAAATTTTAAAAAAACACGGAGTAGCAGTACCTCGAGGCAATGTAGCTTTTTCAGTTGATGAAGCTTTAGAGATTAGTCAAAAAATTGATAAGAATGCAACATGTGTTATCAAAGCTCAAATACACGCAGGCGGCAGAGGAAAAGGCGGGGGAGTCAGAGTTTGTGAGGGGGAAAACATGATAAGACAAAATGCTCAAGAAATTCTTGGAATGCAGTTGATTACAAATCAGACTGATGCTAAAGGACAAAAAGTTAAACAATTACTGGTAGAGGAAAGTATTGATATTAAGAAAGAACTATATTGCTCAGTTTTGGTTGACAGGGCAAAAAAAAGTATTGTGATAATGGCTTCTACAGAAGGAGGTATGGATATTGAGGAAGTTGCAAGAAAAAATCCATCAAAGATATTTAAAATATACGCTTATCCAGGAATGGGATTGAACAAATATCAGGTAAATGAATTAGTTTTTCTTTTAAAAATAAATGAAATAAATCATAATTTGATTCGGCCATGCACAGAATTTTTTTTGAAAATTTTTGAAACATTCATTAAAGAAGACTGCTCCTTACTTGAAATAAATCCTCTGGTTGTAACTAAAGATAATCGAATTATTGCCCTAGATGCAAAAATGACTTTTGATGAAAATGCCACATTTCGCCAATTAGAACATAAAAACCTTAGAGATTTAGATGAAGAAGATCCTCTTGAAATAGAAGCAGGGGGATATAATCTAAACTATATTAAGCTAAATGGTAATATAGGCTGTATGGTAAATGGGGCAGGTTTAGCTATGGGTACAATGGATATTATAAAATCATATGGAGGTCATCCTGCAAATTTTCTCGATGTTGGTGGTAGCGCTAGTCAAGAAACAGTTGAAAACGCATTCAGAATTATTACAAAAGACAAAAATATAAAGTGTATTCTTATTAATATTTTTGGTGGAATAGTTAGATGTGATATGGTTGCATCAGGAGTAATTGCTGCTTTGAAAAATTTTAAATTACAAATTCCAGTAATAATTCGCCTAGAAGGAACTAATTCTAAAAAAGCTAACCTTCTTATAGAAAACTCAAATCTAAAAGACAAATTAATTTTAGCTAATGGAATAGGAGATGCGGCTGAAAAAGCAGTTGCCGCTGCAAATTAATTAAAAAAAATCTAAAAAATTTATTTAAATAATATTTACAAAAAGGATTTTATTCTCTTTTTTCATTGAGAAAAACTGTTGCACAGTTTTTTTAAAAGAATTATCATAAGTAGCCAATTTTTCAAAGGGTTCCACATCATTTAACTGGGGGTGTCATGGAATTCGATTGCTAGTGGAAAATAAGGGAAGCAAGTCGTGGGTAATGATCGGGGTCACGTAAAAACGATCATTAATATGTTAGCTGCAAACAACGCTGACTATTCTCCTGCCCCTGTCGCTCTTGCGGCATAATTGAGGTAGGCGTCTTTCGTTGTGTTTGCCTGAAACGTGACGAAAGATGTCATCTAAGTCAGGCTTGGCTAATGCAATCCTCCATGGCAGTAGCGAGATTTTAGGAGGTATTTCAGAATGAGGAAGTTAGATGCCAAAACTTCTGAAGAAAAAGAAAAGTTCTAACTAAACTTGTAGAAACCCAATTGGAAACTAAGTAAGACGCGGGTTCGAATCCCGCCACCTCCACCACACCTAATATTATTGCCTTTAATGAACAACCTACAAAGGATAAAAATGTATAAAATAAGATACTGCGTAGCCTGAAACTATAAACAACAAGCAGAAAGGCTTTCTGTTGAAATGAATAGTGCAGGATTCTATACCACTATAGAAGAGGGTGAAAATGGTCAATTTGAGCTTTTCTATGGTGAAAATAGTATAAAGAAGGGTGGTCCATGCGTTGGTGATGGATCATTTTTCTCTTTTGAGGATATTAAAGATTTGCTGTGATAGAATATGACTTGTTTCACAATAATCATATTCAATCAATAAATAATCTAATCCCGTCATATTTTCACAAATGCGTATGTGAAAGATTGGAATTATAGAACATTACATGCAAGTGAGAATTAAAATAAACCAGATCTTACCTCCCACCTTTGGTTTAATTTCTTAGACAGTTAAATAATTAAATTGATTGAGATGGAATGGTAATGATAAAATTTTAGTATATTAAATAACAAATAAAAAAAGGACTATGTATGACTAAAACAGTAAAGAATATGTTAGATGAAGCATTTGAAAAAGTACCAATGGTTGAACCTTCTGAAGCCATCAAGTGGATTGATGATCCAGATACAGTTTTTGTTGATGTAAGAGATAAAAACTCAGTTATTGATAGTGGTAAAATAAAAGGGGCTATTCATGCTGAAAGAGGATTGCTTGAGTTTTATGCTGACCAAGAACATGATATGGGGATTGATGAAATTTCTCCAAAGAAAAAAGTGATTTTATACTGTGGTGCAGGCGGACAAGCTGCATTAGCAGGAAAAACTCTTTTAGAGATGGGTTACAAGGAAGTATTGAATCTAGGAAGTTTTAATAATTGGAAAAAGTTTGGGGGACCAACTGAGTAAATTACTCAAATCTGCAATCAATTTATAATTGATTATATATAAATATAATCATATTGAAAGTAGATTATTTGTTAAATTAATTCCATAAAAAAAATTATGGTTTGCAATATTAAATGTCAATTTGATTTAATATATAATCAATCAATTTTAAGTCAAGGTAACAACTATTAATCTTTTACTATGAATAATTATTATGAAAGCATATGTATCAGTTAATATAACAAAAGGATGGAATACTTGGAATGAAATGGCAGAGGATCTGAACTCTGAAATGGTATCTGTAGCTGGTATGCAATTTATTTACAAGGGTTGTGACATTGATGAAAAAAAAATTCATATGATCTTAGAATTTGAATCAATGGAAAAAGGGAGAGAATGGTTAACTAGGCCAGATATTCTTCAAAAAAGAACTGAAGCAGGAGCTGATGTTGAGTCGACCGTTATTATACCTCTCAAAGATTAATTTTTTTGGGAGGCATATTTTGTATTTGATAAAGATACCTCTTTTTAATTGATATCAGTAAAAGTTTTGGACACTATCTTCCATAACTACACTAATTTTATTAGGAAGTTGAATATCATAGACAAAAAAAGTGATATAAATATCTTGACCAAAGTTGTTACATAAAATATCACAACTTGACAATCTAATAATTGATTGTACTTTATATACAATTAATTCCGGAGATTGATGAAATTCTAGCTGGGGATGCGAGGAAGAGTAGTAGTTGACTTGCTGTAAATTTAAATTTTTTTTAAAAAAAAGGAGATTTATGAGTGACACTATAAAATATCTATTACCTGAAGCCGAGATGCCAAAAAATTGGTACAACATTGTGGCTGATTTGACCGAGCCACCACCACCGGTAATTCATCCAGGGACAGGCCAACCTATTGGGCCTGACGACTTGGCTCCTTTATTTCCAATGGATTTAATTCTTCAAGAAGTTACTTCCGAGAGGTTTATTGATATTCCTAGACCAATTCTTGATATATATAGACAATGGCGCCCAAGTCCTCTTTTTCGAGCAAGAAGATTGGAAAAAGTTTTAGATACACCCGCAAAAATTTATTACAAATATGAGGGAGTAAGTCCCACCGGTAGTCATAAACCAAATACAGCAGTAGCTCAGGCTTTCTACAACAAGCAATCAGGAGTAAAAAGAATAGCAACTGAAACAGGTGCAGGACAATGGGGATGTTCTCTTGCTTTTGCAGGAGCAATATTTGGTATTTCTATTGACGTATATATGGTAAAAGTTAGTTTTCAGCAAAAACCATATAGAAAAGCCATGATGGAATCCTTTGGAGCATCATGCATTGCCTCTCCATCTAATGAAACTGAATTTGGAAAGTCATATTTAAAAAACAATCCAGACTCAACAGGCAGCTTGGGTATTGCCATTTCTGAGGCTGTAGAAGTTGCTGCTACTAACGACGATGTAAAATATGCTTTAGGAAGTGTGCTTAATCATGTATTGATGCATCAAACTATTGTTGGGCTAGAAGCAATTAAACAGATGGAGATGGCCGGTGATTACCCTGATGTAGTCGTAGGATGTACTGGAGGAGGATCAAATTATGCGGGTCTTGTTTTTCCTTTTATTGGAGAACAGTTGAGGGGAGGTAAAAAAATTAGAGCCCTTGCTGTAGAACCCGCAGCATGTCCTACTTTGACTCGTGGAAAATATGCTTATGATTTTGGTGATACTGGAAATATGACTCCATTGACAAAAATGCATACACTTGGGTCAAAATTTGTTCCACCTGGATTTCATGCTGGAGGACTGCGTTATCATGGTATGGCCCCTTTAATTAGTCATTTGAAAGAGCTTAATATAATTGAAGCATCCGCATATCATCAAAATGCGTGTTTTGAAGCTGGTGTGACTTTTGGAAGATCTGAAGGTATTCTTCCTGCTCCAGAGGCTAATCATGCAGTTAAAGGTGCAATAGAGGAGGCTTTGCGATGTAAGCGAGAAGGAAAATCTGAAACGATACTCTTTAACCTCTGTGGGCATGGACACTTTGACATGCAAGCATATTCGGAATATTTTACCGGTAATCTTGAAGATCGTGATTATGATGAAAAGGAACTTGCTATGGCTCTTTCTGGATTACCTACAGTTGATGAGTAAACAAATAATTATTAAAAATTTATTTTAAAAAATTTTTGATCAAACTTTTATTCTTGATAAACCAAAGAGCAAGGCCATTAAATTGAACAGACCCGTCCCAATAAACCTGTATCATTATGGTTTTCAGTGATATAAATTTTATAATATTAGATATTTATACCTGATTAGTTGGAGCGGGGTCAATACAGACACCTCCACCGAACAAAGCCTTCATTAGCAAGGCGCTGCTATGGCGATCTTCAATTTGCATGCATTCAAGTACTTTGGCTGCAGTTTTTTGCATCATGCAAAAAAATAAAATTTTTTCAATCTTAAAAATCAGAATTTTTAAAAGTTAGTTCTTTAAAATTCCCATTTACAGTACACCTTATTTTTTATCAAAACGGACTGAATAAATATAAAACAGATATTTGTTCACTAAAAAAAATTTCTATTGACATAATTTTTGACTTTAATTACGATCGAAATTTTAATCATGAATAAAAATAATGCTTTTTATTAATCCTTTAAATGAAAGAAAAATATGATTAATTTTGTAAAATTATTTAAAATTTATTTTTTCCTTGGAATATCAGCACTATTAATTTCAATCCCTAGCCTAGTTAATGCTCGTAAGGTAAATTTTGCTGCTGATGGATTTCTTTTAGGTTCACAAATGTGGATTTCAATTAATAAAGGTTTTTTTGCTGAAGAAGGAATTGAGGCTAGTTTTCAACAATATGGTACTGGAATTGAGGCAATTCAGGCAGTAATAGCGGGTGCCGCAGATATTGGGCCAGCACTTGATTTTGCTGTATTAAATCTTGCAGCATCTGCAAAAGAAAATATGAAGGTGGTTGCCGGAATAGCAGCACCTAAGCCTGGTTGGCATAAGTTAGCTATGAGAAATGATTTGAACGATGCAAAAGATTTACGTGGGAAAAAAATTGGCTACGTGAAAGGGACTTCAGAGCATTTTGTAACTTTACAGCATCTTATCCAAAACGGTGTAAACTTAAATGATGTAGACTTGGTTCCATTACCGGGATTATTTGAGCTTGTTGGTGCTCTTCTAGCAGATGAGATTCAAGCTTCGTGGATTTGGGCAAATGCTGTAAATCAAATAAAAGATAGTAGTTCACATAAAATAGTTATGAATGATTCAAAGGTTCTTGATACTGTTGCTATTTATCTTGTTGCTAAAACAGATTGGGTTAATAAAAATCAAAAACTTTTAGAATCAATTCTAAGATCATATGATAAGGCTAGCAAAGTAATTCAAGCAGACCCTAATGGCTCAGCTGAAATTATAGCAAAAAGTAATAAGGGGAACTCTAAAGTTTTCAAAGCACTTATTCAAGGCCAGAGATATGGAATGGCATTCACACCAGTAATGCTAAATTCATTTGATTCAATTGCCCAATTTCTGATAGATTCGGGCAAATTACCTAGTGATTTCAATATTAGGAATTTTCTCGATTTGAGAGCTATGAAAAAAGCTGTCCCTGGTTCAATTACTGCAAATTTGTAAAATTTATGGTCTTGAACTTATCTAGTAATAATGAACAAAAAATAAAAGCAGAAGGAAGTGAAGTTGAATTTAGGGAAATAGGATTAAAGTATGGAAATACTAGAGAATCTGAATATGTAATTCAAGATTTAAGCATCACTGTAAAACCAAACAATTTTTTTGTGATTGTGGGTCCGTCTGGTTGTGGAAAAACAACTCTTTTACGCCTTGTTGCTGGTTTTTTAAAGCCATCGTCGGGAGAAGTCAGAGTTAACAGAAATATTGTTAATGCTCCCGGCCCTGATCGGGCGATGGTATTCCAAAATGTAGATGGTCCTTTGCTTGAGTGGCTGAATGTTAGACAAAATATTGCATTTGGATTGAAGTTTCAATCAAGGAACCGCAAAATTCCATTTGATTCAAAAGTTGTTGATTATTGGCTTGAAACAGTTGGTTTAGAGTCCGCAGCTGAAAAGTTACCTCACGAACTTTCTGGAGGAATGAAACAAAGGGTTCAGATTGCCAGGATTTTAGCAGTTAATCCCCAAGTTGTGTTACTCGATGAGCCATTTGCAGCCTTAGACGCGCAAAGTCGTAGATTGTTGCAGAGACAGGTATCTGATTTATGGATGTCAAAAGGAGGAACTTACATTTATGTCACCCATGATATCAGAGAGGCCGTAATATTGGCTGAACGGGTTGGAGTAATGAAAGCAGGACCTAAATCTGGATTTCTAAACATTCATGAAATAAATTTACCTTACCCCAGAGATGAGTATTCATTAGAATTTTCTAAAATTGCTAAAATTATAGAGGATGAGATTATAGATGAGGTAAATAAACTTAGGGGCATATGAGAAAAATTTTAAAAAATTTTTTTATAGGTTTTTCTTCAGTTTGTATTGTCTTTTTAATATGGCACTTTGCAGCTAAAGGAATGCATCCAATTTTATTACCTGGACCTATTAAGGTCGTAGGAGCACTAATTGAACTGGCCCAATCTGGTATGCTATGGGATGCTATAAAAATTAGCCTAACTAGAGTTTTTTCTGGTTGGTTATTAGGTTCATCAATTGCCGTTCCGCTTGGACTGTTTGCGGGGACATCTTTAGCAGCTCGCGCTGCCCTCGATCCGTTTATTCATTTCTTTCGCTTTGTACCAGCGTTGGCTCTTGTTTCTTTATTTATTTTATGGTTTGGAGTTGGTGAATTAGCAAAAGTAAACTTAATTGCATTCGCAGTTGGATTTGTTACTCTTGTAACAACAGCATCTGGTGCATCGTCAATTGATAGTGATAAGTTAAACGGTGCAAAGTCATTAGGTGCTAATCACTTTGATCTTTTTTTAAAGATTATTCTTCCAGCCACATTACCATCTATTTTCGTAGGTATGCGTCTAGCATTAGCTAATGCTTTTTTGGTTATTGTAGCTGCAGAAGCTCTTGCCGCCCAGGAAGGGATTGGATTTTTAATTTGGAACGCTAGAACTTTCTTTCGTACAGATTTTATTTTTGTTGGCATAATATGTTTTGGGGGGCTTGGTTTTATTTGTGATAGACTATGGAAACTATTTGGTAGGACTATAATCTCTAGGTACCTTACTAAACTAGGTAATTATTAAAAGTTAATTAGGGAAAAAATTATGAATTATTGGGATATAGATGAACAATGGGATACTGGAAGTGTCAGGGGTATTACACATGAGGACAGTGTCCCATGGTATCCCCCACGATCAAAAGCAAAAGGACCAAATATAGTATTAATTTTATTTGATGACCTTGGATTTGCAGATTTAGGATGCTACGGATCAGAAGCTAGAACTCCAAACTTAGATAAGTTAGCTGAATCTGGAATTCGTTATAACGACTTCCATACAACAACTTTATGTTCACCCTCTAGAGCATGCCTCTTGACAGGCAGAAATCATCACTCGGTTGGAATGAGAATGCTTTCAAATGTTGATTCAGGTTGGCCTAGTGGAAGAGGAAGAATTACTAGACAAGCTGCTTTACTTTCGGAAGTTTTAAGAGACTCCGGTTATAACACATTTGCAGTTGGGAAATGGCATATCGCTCCAATGATGGATGCAAGTCCTGCAGGAATATTTGACGAGTGGCCATTAGGGAGAGGATTTAATCAATTTTATGGATTTATGAATGGAGCAACCAATCATTTTTACCCTGAATTATTTCGTGATAATCATGCTGTAGAACCACCAAAAAAACCCGAGGAGGGGTATCATTTGACAGATGACCTAATTGATCAATCCACCAGGTATATTTCTGATCATATTGCTCACCGGCCAGATGATCCGTTTTTTCTATATCTTCCTCTTGGTGCAGCTCATGCGCCTCATCAAGCCCCGAATGAATTTCTAGAATCTGTTAGAGGGAATTATGATTCTGGCTGGGAAGTTGTGCGGGAAAATCGTTACAAAAAGCAACTTGAAATGGGAGTTATTCCACAGAACACAGTTTTACCACCAAATAATCCAGATGTACCTCCATGGAATTCACTTGATTCTACTGAAAAAAAATTAGCCGCTAGGCTTCAAGAAGCATATGTTGCATTTGTTGAACACACTGACCACGCACTAGGTAAACTATTTAATTATTTAGAACGTGTTGGGAAAACAAAGGATACACTAATAATGGCACTATCAGACAATGGTGCTGCTATGGAGGGAGGACGGCTTGGTACTGTAAATCGCATTCAATTTTTTAATAATCTATCCCCGGATGCAGCTCAAATGTCACGAGTTTTAGACCAAATAGGAGGACCTCTTGGAGATGGACATTACGCTACAGGTTGGGCTCAAGCATCGAATACACCTCTTCGCTGGTACAAATACCACACGCATGGGGGAGGAATTAAAGATCCACTTATTATTTCTTGGCCAGGAAAACTGAGCACCCAAGGAAAAATTCTTAAACAGTTTCATCATATAATAGATATCGCTCCTACTATTTACGAAATATGCGAGATAGAACCTCCTAGGCATTTTAGAGGTGTGAAACAAATGCCAATGCATGGAATCAGTATGGCATACACATTTTCAGATTCAAACGCAAAGACTAAACGCACAAAACAATATTTTGAAATGTTTGGGAATCGTGGTATTTGGTCGAATGGTTGGAAAGCTGTTACTCATCATAAACCTGGAACTGGTTATAGCAAAAATGATTGGGAGTTATATAACCTAGAGCATGATTTCTCTGAATCTAACAACTTAGCCAAAAAGGAATTGAAAATACTTGACGATTTAAACGATCTTTGGTGGTCTGAAGCAGGGCGATATGATGTTTTGCCTTTGGATGACCGAAGTGTCGAGTTGTACCAAGCCCCACCACCACCAGGTTCTCCAAGAAATCGTAATTTGTTTAATTATTATCCACCAGTATCTCATATTGAACCAAGTACAGCCCCACCTTTAGGGCATCATTCATACTTAATAACAACAGAAATTAATTCTCTAAATGATGGTGTATTAATAGCTTACGGAGATTCTACATCAGGTTTTGTTATTTTTGTGAAAAACGGAAATTTAAATTACGAATATAATGCTGGCGGTCAAAAAACAAAATCTTCAATCAAATTAACAAAAAAATGCCATAAAATAACTTTTGAATTCAGGCTCGAAGAAAATAAAAGTGCCTCTGCAAGATTAGGTTCTAATAATCTAAAAGGTATTTGGTTTAAAATTCCTAGAGTTTTTTCTTTCCTTGCATTATCAGGAATGGATATTGGCAGAGATTCTCTCAGTCCTGTTTCTAAAGAATACGAAGCTCCATTTGCATTTCGTGGGGAAATTTATCATCTTTGTATTGAACTAGTAGGTAAAAAAAGCAATGAACCATATTTACTGGATGATTAAATTTAAAAATCTAGCAAATAAATTGTAAAATTTTTTATAATACCATTTTTATCAAACCAAAAAAAATTGACTCCTGACATATTAGCAGTAATCACTCAATCCAAAAATAAAATTAGGATTATACTAAATTAACTGACCAAATAATCAAAGACTATTGGGGTGGAGTTTATGGTAACTTTTAAAAATACAAGACAGGATAAAGATTTTTTTCATTAGGGGCAAGTATATGAGGATGAATTACGGAATTTAAAACTTCTACAAAATTTTTGTATGTCTTATTCTCTATTTAACGCTTAATAAATATTTATTATGTTTCTTGGAATTGATTTAGGTACCTCAGCTATAAAATTGCTGGTTATAAATGAAAGTAATTCTGTGTTAGCTGAAAGCAACATATCACTTGATTTAAGTAGACCATATCCTCTTTGGTCAGAACAAGAACCAAACCAGTGGTGGAGTGCTTTGCTTAAAGGCATTGAAGACCTTAAATCACAGATTTCCATGTCTGATCTAAAAGGTATTGGATTATCTGGTCAAATGCATGGAGCAGTGCTTATAGACAAGAATGGAGAAGTTTTACGCCCAGCTATTCTTTGGAATGATGGTAGATCTGTAAAGGAGTGTTTTGAACTCGAAAATGCAGTCCCGGATATGCATCAAATTACTGGTAACCTAGCTATGCCAGGCTTTACCGCACCTAAACTTATGTGGATTAAAAAGAATGAACCTGAGATTTTTGATAAAATTTGGAAAGTTCTACTGCCTAAAGATTATTTGAGATTCAAGCTATGTGGTGAAGCGATATCCGATATGTCTGATTCATCTGGCACCCTATGGATGGACACTGCAGCAAGAGAATGGTCTGAGATCATGCTCAAAGCAACTGATCTTTCAAGGGGGCAAATGCCACAACTCGTTGAAGGAACTAGATCCGGAGGAGTTCTACGTTCTGAACTAGTAAGGCAATGGGGAATAAATTCTACGCCTATAATTGCAGGAAGCGCTGGAGACAATGCTGCTGGAGCAGTTGGAATCGGTGCTATTAAGCCAGGCTCTTCATTTATTTCACTTGGAACATCTGGAGTTTATTTTGTTGTCAATCCACTTTTTCTAAATAATCCTAAACAAGGCTCTCATGCTTTTTGTCACTGCATCCCTGATACATGGCACCAGATGGGGGTTATTTTAAGTGCATCAAGCTGCTTGAGCTGGCTTTCAAGCATTTTAAAACAGAATGAAGGTGAATTGATAAGTATCTTGGAGTCCAGTCCATTTAAACCTGGAGAAGTGATGTTTTTACCCTACCTGTCAGGAGAAAGAACACCACATAACAATCCCAATGCTCAAGGAGTCTTCTTTGGTTTGAAGCATGAACATGGAACAAAAGAACTGACACAGGCAGTCTTGGAAGGAGTAGCATTTGCTTTCGGGGATTGTCAAAAAGTTCTTCTAGATGCAGGATCTAAGATTGATGAGGTTTCGTTGATTGGAGGTGGCTCAAAAAGTCATCTCTGGGCTCAAATTCTTGCATCTATTCTTGAACGTCCCCTGATAAGGCATGAAAGTTCAGAAATGGGTCCAGCCATGGGTGCCGCGCGTTTAGCAATGCTCGCTAACAACAATGGTACCATTGATGAAATTTGCAAACGCCTACCAATAAAAGAAATTATAGAACCCAACCTAAGCTTCGTGTCTCGTTATAGAGAGGGACAAGACCGTTATCGAAAAATCTACAGGCAATTAGAAGAAGAATTTTAAGAAATATAAATCATATTTTTTTGTTGACATAAAAAATTAAAAATATTATATTTAAGTTTTAATATTTATGACAGCGCTGTCATTAAACCTCATAAAGTTGAACTTAATAATTTTAATAGTTAGATAATTTTTCAAAGAACTTATTTCAACTGTTTCTCCTTTGGCAGCGCTGTTAGACCTTTAGATCGACTAATGACAACTATATATAATGTAGCAGAAGTAGCTAAGGTATCTATCAAAACAGTATCTCGGGTAATGAATGAGGAGTCAAAAGTAAGGCCAGATACTAAGCAAAGGGTGTTAGATGCAATGAAATCTCTAGATTATTATCCTTCTATTGCTGCCAGAACGATGGTTACCCAAAAGAGTGGATTGATTGGTCTAATTACTAGTGCAATTACTTCTGCTTCAAAAGTTCCGGAATTGGCAGGGCTGCCTTCTATTGATTTGGTTAAAGGGATTCATTCTGTTATTGAAGACTCGGGTAAAACACTTATGATAGCTGATACAGGAGGTGTCTTAGGACACTCAGATAATCTTGCTCAAACTTTTAGAGAGCATCGTGTAGAGGGAATGATATATGTTTCGGACTTCAGTCAATCTATAAAAGCACCTGCATCATTTACAGATCTGCCTTCAGTTTTGGTTAATTGTTTCGATTCCACAGAAAAAATTCCTGCTGTAGCTCCTAATGACGAAATTGGAGGATATAAAATGGCTGAAGCTGCTATTAAAAATGGACATCGACACATAGGATTCTTATCACTTCCAACAGAAAGGGTTGCCGGAAAAGATAGACAAAATGGTTTTAGAAGAGCACATAATGAAATGGGAATTCCCTTAAATGAAGATTTAATTATTCCTTGTAGTAAGGGCGGAGCAAATTTTGAAAATGAAAATAGTTTAATGACAGAGGGATTAAACAAAGTTTTGAGTTTGAAAAATAAACCTACAGCAATTTGCTGTGGAAACGATAGGATGGCCATGAATCTATACAAGTTACTTAATCAAAGAGGTTACAGGATTCCTGAGGACATATCTGTAATAGGATTTGATAACTATACAATGATATCTGAGCTGCTGGAACCAGGGCTGACTACTGTGGAACTTCCATATACAGAAATTGGTAGGAAAGGTGGGGAAAAACTTCTGAACTTAATTCAGTGTGATGATGAAGAGGAGCCAAAAAATTTTTTAGAAATGGTGCCTGGAGAAATAGTTTGGCGAAATTCACTTAAGCAAATTTAGGAATTAAAAAGTACTAAAATAATTACTATTTTTGGAGAGAAAATAGGGAAATTGTTTACCAGATAAATTAAGGAGGTTATATGTAAAATCCTTTATTTAATTACGATTTTTCTAAAATTTTTTTAATAATAATTAACTAAACAAAACTATTAGGGCTAATTATGAAAAATTCTAAAAAACTAGAAAATAAAAATAAAAAAGGTATAAGCAGGAGAACGCTGATCAAGTCATCATTAGCTGGAGGGATTGCTGCTTCGACATTAGGATTCCCTGCGATCTCTTACGGCGGTAAAAAAATGACAATTACTACTGCATACTTCAAAACGTATCCAGGACATGCACCTGAAGCATACATTCTAAAGCACAAGCTTTTTGCGAGGTACGCTGAAAAATTTGGATATAATATAACAGCTAAACACGTTCAAGCACAAACTGGTGTTGCTGCACTTGAGGGGGTACTTGCAGGAGAATTGGATTGGACCCATCACGGAGAATCACCACTAGCTACAATTATTTCCAACAACCTACCAGTTCATTGTGGATCACCTGGAGATGGAGGATATGGGAACACTTTGATGGTTAGGCCAGACAGTAAGATCGGTACTTTAGACGACTTAGTTGAAAAAAGAGCAAGGATTGCATTACGCATGGCTTCCGGGCAACATGGCTTTTGTGATGCCTTATTTCGAGCAGCATATGGGAAAGGTCCTGAAGAACTCGGAATTGAAATGGTAGATATGAGCCCAAGTGAGGCAATGTTGTTCCCGAAAGGATTAGATGCGGTAGTTTCTCATGCCGTAATTCCCTATTTAATGTTAGCCAAAGGAGTATGCAAGTTTCTGGTTAATAATGAGGGAGAGCCTGGACCAGCTTGGAAGGGTGGAATTGGATCTGATGGGAAAGTTGATTTCTTCAAAAAAGCCAATGGATACCCTGAAGGATTTATCTTATATAGGGGATACAATAGCTATCGTAAAGAGTTAGTTGAAGAACATCCTAACCTTTATATATCTTATATGCTTGCAACGGCCGAAGCGGTAAAGGCATTTGATCAGACCACACTTGAAGGTCAAAAAAAGGCTTTCGAACATGGGAAAGACTTCTGGGACGTTCCGCCAGATCATGTCAGGTTACAATTTGCTAAATCGATTGCCATGAAACACCGAAGGTGGGCTTGGATAACCGAAGGTGATCTCAAAGCGTGTGTCTGGGGAGCACCTATGCTATACAAGGCGGGAAGAATCCGAAAGCCCGTGAAGTGGGATATGGTCAAAAAATACTTCAGTGCTACCGCACCACTTGAAAAGAAGGCATGGGAAATGATTAATCGATTCCCTACTGTTGCAGAAATGACCAGAAAAGATGTTGCTGATATGCGTGGATATCCAACATGGGAGATGGATAAGTGGGAAGCTAAGGATGTAGTTTAAATTTAAATTAACTTGGTAAAAATTCTAGAGAAAGGCCTCATTTATTATTAATTAGAGGCCTTTTTTTAGTTGCATTACAAATTTATGCAGAAATCATCACAAATACTTTTAAGGGTTATCTTTCCGGCACTGATACTGATAATTTGGTATGTTTTGAACAAAAATGAGATATATCCTGAAATAATGCTTCCTGCACCACAGGATGTATTTTTTGCTCTATGGGAATTGAGCATTAATGGAGACATATTTTACCACATCTGGAACAGTTTCCAACGGTTCTTTATTGGGTACTTAATAGGTGTTGGTCTCGCTATTCCGATAGGACTTGCGATAGGTTGGTTTAGGACTCTGGACAAATACACCGAAGTAACAATAACTTTCCTCCGTCAACTTCCCGGAATAGCATGGATCCCACTGGCCCTTTTGTGGTTTGGAATCGGGAATGTTTCTAGTTATTTCATTGTCGGAATGAATGCCTTTTTCTCTCCTTTGATAAATTCGATCTCTGGTGTAAAGGATGTAGATAAAAATCTTGTAGATGCAGCAAGAAATTTGGGAGTTAAACAGAATAGCTGGTTCATGTTCAAAGAGGTGATATTTCCGAGTGCGGTTCCTCATATTATGACAGGTATGAGGATAGCACTAACATATGCTTGGGGAGGAATTGTTGCCGCTGAGATGTTGGCTGCTTCAAACGGCCTAGGTTGGATGATAGAAGCCAACCGAAGGTTCCATTTCCCTGAACGCGTAGTACTAGCGATGATACTTATTGGTCTTTGCGGATTTTTCATAGATGATTTGCTCAGGCGTATAGAAAAATACCTTAATCGTTGGCGAGAAGGGATCTCTAATTGATGGACAAAAACTTTCTTAATAATTAAAAAATGGGAAAATTTATTATTAAATTGGTGCGTCCATTAATACTGCCCATAGTTATATTGATAATATGGCAACTTGTGCATATCTATGAAGTTTTCCCAGTGGCACTTTTTCCAGGTCCAAAAGCGGTATGGCTAAAATTTTGGGAAATGACTCTAAATGGGGAGCTGTTCATCCATGTAGGCGTCAGTTTACGCAGAGTCGTGCTTGGATTCTTACTGGCAATGGCGCTTGCAATCCCGTTTGGACTAATCTTAGGTTGGTATAGGAAAGCAGAGCAGTTCTGTGAGGTTATAATACATGTTGGTCGAACTATTCCAATAATGGCTTGGATTCCGCTCACCATTATGTGGTTTGGAATGGGGGAATTATCATCAATATTGATTATTATGTTAGGAGCATTTTTCCCTACTTTCTTCAACACGATAGCCGGTGTGAGGGAGGTGAAAAAAAATCATATTGATGCTGCACTGAATTTGGGAGTAAAACCGAATAGCTGGATGCTGTTTAAAGAAGTAGTATTACCTAGTTCTGTTCCCTTTGTTGTAACCGGTCAAAATATTTCACTGGGATATGCATTGTCAGCCATTGTAGCTGCTGAATTGATCTTTAAAAATGAAGGTATTGGATATCTTCTGATGGATGGAAGAATCCAATACAGTTTTGAGACTGTTATTCTTATGATGGTGATCTTGTGTTTCTTAGGGCTAATTTTAAACATAGGGATTAAAATTTTGGAAAACACTTTATCTCCATGGCGATACGGTTTGAAAATTCATTGATTCTAAATTTGGGAATAGATAATATTTAGCAAAAATATTTAATTAAAATTTTTCACATCTTATGGCATATATAAAAGTAGAGGGTGTTGAGAAAACTTTCACCAAACCAAAAAGTAAAGAAGTTGTTAAAGCGCTTGACGGTGTTGATGCTGAAATTGATTCTGGAGAATTTGTTTCAATAGTAGGACCTAGCGGGTGTGGTAAATCTACTCTTTTAAGGGTTATCGCAGGACTTGATTCAGTAAATCAAGGTTCAGTTACTGTAGAATCTAAGGAGGTTGATGGTCCAGATCCGGATAGGGGATTGCTCTTCCAGGATTACGCTTTGTTCCCATGGAAGACTGTAGAGGAAAATATTGAGTTTGGCCTTAAAGTAAGAGGAATTTCCAGGAATGATCGAAAAAGTATTTCTGAAGAGTTTATCGAACTGGTTAATCTTAAGGGATTTGAGCAAAAGTACCCACATGAGTTATCTGGTGGTATGAAGCAAAGATGCGCACTTGCAAGACTTTTGGCAAATAATCCGAAAATACTGCTAATGGACGAACCGCTTGCAGCAATTGATGCTCAAACTAGAAAAATTCTTCAAGAAGAAGTACTTGAAATTTGGGATAAGGAGAAAAAAGCTGGAAGAGAAAAAACAATAATTTGGGTTACACATAGCATTGAAGAAGCAGTTTTCCTTTCTGATCGAGTTTTGGTAATGAGTCGCCGCCCGGCTACAATAAAGGAAAGTCTTAATATTGATCTTAAGAGACCCCGCACTGATGAAACTGAATCAGATCCTGTATTTGCTAAATTGTGTTCCCAATTGTGGTCTGCCATGAAAGAGGAAGCTGCAACAGCAATTTTTGAGTCGTGAATTTTATTAATTCAGGAAAAATTTTGGTTCAAAAAGATGTTTATTTATAATGTTGAAAAATAAATTGTTAAACTATAAGGATATTAATGTCTGAGCAATTAGAAATTCAATTGGAAGAAGCGCGGAAATCTCCTGAAGTGAAAAATCTGATCGAGTTGAGAAAAGAAAGTAAGAATGATCCACACGTCCCAAATTACCATTTTTCTGCTCCAAATAATTTACTTAATGATCCAAATGGATTCTGTTTTTGGCAGAACAAGTGGCACCTTTTTTACCAGGCATACCCCAAAGAAAGCCCTTGTTATGCTCATTGGGGACATGCCATTAGTGAAGATTTAATTCATTGGCAGGACCTGCCAATAGCAATTTATCCGGGGCCAGAGAAAGAAAGCTATTCAGGAGGTGCTTTGGTTGAAAAAGACCGTGTTATAGCCACATACCATGGTGTGGGAGTCGGAAACATGGTTGCAACCTCAAAAGACTCTCTTTTACTGAAATGGGAAAAATTAACAGGTAATCCTGTTGTCCCATTTCCTAAAGAAAATGAGACTCCATATCCTTATGGCATTTATGACCCATGTATCTGGAAGAAAGAAGAATTATACTACTGCCTGAACGGGGGGACTCTACCACATCCAAAATCTGAAAATCATATCCGCGCAAACTTTTTGCTACGTTCAAAAGATCTTATTAAATGGGAATATTTACACCAGTTTGTTGAAGGCGATTTTTTCACAAGAGTTGGTGATGATGGGTCTTGTCCTTATTTTTTCCCAATTGGTAATCAACATATTCTTTTATTTTATAGTCATATGAGTGGAGGGCAGTATTTGTTAGGAGAATACGATAAAATAAATGATAAATTTCATTCAAAATCCCATGGTCTTTTCAACTTTGGTCCATCAAATCCATCCGGACTCCATGCCCCCTCTGCAATTCCAGATGGGAAGGGTGGAATAGTTGTAATTTTCAATATGAATCCAGGAAAAAAGAACCCTCAAAAAGATGATCTTGTAAATAAGTACTGGGGGCAAATTATGACTCTGCCAAGGAGACTTAGTTTGAATGAGAAAAATCAGCTAGCAGTTGAACCTCATGGAGATATTGAATCATTAAGATTTGAACAAAAGGAAATTGGGTCGCTAAATCTTCCTGCTAATAAAGAAGTTGTTCTTAATGGTATTGAGGGTAATTCAATGGAATTAGCTATAGAGTTAAATCATAAAAATTCTCCAATGATCGAAATAAACGTACTGAGATCGCCACAAAAAGAAGAATTTACCCGAATTTCTTATTTCAATAAACGTGGTTTTAAATTTCAGACTTCCGTTAAAAACAATGTTAAATCAGTTAATGTAATGTCCTCCGCTTTAGCTGATCTAGTAAGACATGAAAGTGTGGTAAGTATTGACACTTCTTACTCTTCAATTTTACCGAGTGTCCTTTCAAGAGCACCAGAATCAGCACCTATTTCGATTGGAGAAGAAGAATCAATTAATTTAAGAATATTTATTGATAAGAGCGTGCTCGAAGTTTTTGTGAATGGGATCCAGTGTTTATCTGTAAGAGTTTATCCAAGTTTAAAAGATAGTACAGGTGTATCTTTAAGGTCTCAGGGTACAGATGCAGAATTAATTTCTTTAAATTGCTGGCAAATGAAAAATATTTTTTGAAAAAATAATTATACTTGTCTAAATTTTTAATTTCTCTATCAATTCAATTTTTTTAAACAAATTAATGTATGATATTTAGGTAATCAGTTATTTTAACAACCAAACTCTCCAAATGTTAAAAGATTCTAAAATAGTTAAATGGTATAGGTGTCCAATAGATAAAAAAGTCCTTAAGGAGCTATCTACTCCAAATGATTTTAAAGGCTTTATATATACTTTCGGTCATCTGGCTTTGTGGTTTGGAGCAGGGACTATAAGCTATTATTATTTTATTTCTAGTGATTTTTTGGGATTTGCTGCATTTATCTTTATTCAGGGCACGATTGGTGGGTTTTTTAATGCTGCTCACCATGAACTTCACCATGATACTGTTTTCAAAACTAGAAAACTGAATAAAGTTTTTCTTAATGTGTATGGTATTTTGGGTTGGCTGGATCCAATAACCTATTCATTAAGTCATACTTATCATCATAGAAATACCCTCCATAATGGAATTGATTACGAAGAGGTGCACCCTAAAATTCCCTCTTTACACATTCTTTACTTAATACAGTTGTTCACAATTAATTTTACTGGAGGAGAGAAATCTGCGGGCATATTACCAACTGTTAAAAATTTTGTAAAAATTTCTCTAAAAGACTTGAGTAATCCATTTCAGGATTGGGATTTTAGGTTATATTCAGAATTGCCTGATATAGCGACAAAAGCTGTAAATTGGGCTAGAACAGTATTAATTTTTCATATATCTATAATTTTTTTTTCATTAGCGATAAATCAACCTGTTTTGGCACTAATTATTTCAGGTTCACGCTTTATAGGGGGGTGGTTATTTTATTTTGCTTCTTCACCTCAGCATTGTGGACTAAAAACTGACACAAATGACTATAGAAAATGCGTAAGAAGCATAACAATAGACCCATTTACTGAATTTTTATACTGGAATATGAATTGGCACCTCGAACACCATATGTATACTTCAGTACCTTGTTACAATCTAAAAAAATTGCATCGATTGATTTCCAACGAATGTCCAAAACCAAAAAACTTGTTTGGGGCTTGGAAAGAGATGAGATATATTTTTAGAAAACAACTAAAAGATCCAAAATATGAATTTGATACACCCGTTCCGTCTAGTGTAAAAACTGGTTAAAATAAAAAAGGGAAATAATGAAAAGAATTTATAATTGGCTAGCTAAACCGGCAAAAAGAAATTTAACAGTAGCAGATATAATTTCTAGTAAAGGAAAGACAAAATTAACCCAAGTAAAAGTTAATAGTGCCGAGGAAGCATATGCCTGTGGTGAAGCAAACATAGATTTGATTGTGTGTGCTGCAAAAGAAGTAGCAATGATTCGTGAGGGTAATGATGAAATTTTTTTGACCGCAGCATTAGGGATACCTGAATTCCCTACAGAATCTGATATGTTAAAAGCAGCTTTTCGTGCTCTTTCTGCTGGAGCTGATGCTGTTATGACTGCTAGAAGTTTATCTGTAATCAGTTTACTTGCAAATGAAGATATCCCTGTTATGGGTCATCTAGGTCTTGTTCCTAGAAAATGTAGTTGGGTTGGCGGAGTAAGAGCAGTTGGAAAAACTGCAGATGAAGCTTTTGAACTCTTTCAAAAATTTCGAAGACTTGAGGATGCTGGAGCTTTTTCTGTTGAAGCAGAAGTCATTCCAGATCTAGTTATGGAGGAAATATCCAAAAGAACTGGACTTGTAACTGTTTCATTAGGATCAGGACAAGGTGGAGATGTTATATATTTGTTCATGGAAGATATTTGTGGAGAACATGAAAAGGCACCAAAACATGCAAGGTCTTTTGGAAATATTTTTAAATTAAAAGAATTAATCAAAGAAGAGCGGTTGTCCGCATTAAAAAAATTTAAGCATTCATCAACAGTTGGAGAATATCCTTCTGAGAATGAAATCGCTAAAATTGAAGATAATGAGTATGAATCATTCCTAAAGAAATTAGAAAACTAAAATGTTTTTTACTCAAAAAATTTCAGAGGGATCTGATTGGAAACCAGATACGATCAAACAAGACCGTTCTCTATATAACTGGCCGTTCTTGCCTTTAAAAGGATTAATTTGGTTAAAAAATTACTTATTTTCTCCCATTCAAATTTTCCATGCTACTCTTGCTCTTTTTGTATGGTTTTTTCTAACGCCTAACTTAACTGAAATGAAAGTATTTTCTTGGGATTGGATGTTGGCTCTTTATTTTAGGAATGTAGGGTTACTTTTACTTGTAACAGGTACTGTACATTTTTGGTTATACATTAAAAAGGATCAGGGGGATCAGTTTCAGTTTGATAAAAAGGGGCTAAGAAAAAATGATCCCCGATTTTTATTTAATAACCAGACACGAGAAAACATGTTTTTAGGCTTGGTCAGTGGGTGTGGAATCTGGACACTTTATGAATCTTTTACTTACTGGATGTTTGCAAATGGATATATATTACTCCCTTTAGAATGGTTTGATTCCCCAATTTATATAATTATTTTGTTCCTGATTATTCCTCATATCCGGCAACATCACTTCTATTTTACACATAGGCTAACCCATTGGACACCTCTTTACGACTCTGCACACTATCTACATCATAAGAATACAAACACTGGTCCGTGGTCGGGGCTTTCAATGCATCCGATTGAGCACTTGATTTACTTGTCAGGAATAATTATCCATTGGATCATTCCATCTCATCCAATTCATGCCTCTTTTCATATCATGCATGCCTGTGTTGCCCCTACATGGGGACATTGTGGTTATGAAAAAATTTTTGTAAAAAATAAAGAAATGAAATTAAATATTAATATTTATTTTCATTATCTCCACCATCGTTACTTTGAATGCAATTATGGGGATCCATCCGTACCATGGGACAAATTGTTCGGATCATTTTTTGATGGTTCTAAAAAAAGTAAAATAAATATGAAAAAAAGGCTCAAGAAAATGCGCATTTGAAACAAACTTTTTCAAAATTGCCGACTGTCGAATTTTTGTTGCGATAGGAAATATTATTGATCAACAAATTTTTATTTCCATTACTTCTAGACTGGGAGGTATTTTACTTGGACCTATTTGGTTAATTTGGTTTGGAATAACTTTAAAAAAGGGATAGATTAAATTCCATTTCCGATTTATAACTTAACTGCAAGCTATTTTGTATACGGCTAAAATTTATTGAAAGTTTGGAAAATTCTTTTCTGATCAAGGCATTTAAAATAAAAAAAATTGATAAAAAAACTACTCTTTATTCTCTTAATCCTTCTTATCAACTCTAATTTATTCTCACAGAACTTACAAATAACATCATTTTCCAAGTCCAAGAAGTTACTCCAAAAGGTATACAAGGATAATTCTTATACTCTATACTGTGGGTGCTCATTCAAGGGAAAGAAGCCAGATCTTCCATCATGCGGTTACATTCCAAATAAGGATAAGAAAAGAGCAAACAGAATAGAATGGGAACATGTTGTACCTGCACATACTTTTGGTAGTTCTTTCTCTGAATGGATAGATGGTCATTCCAAGTGTGTCAATAAGAATGGCAAGAAGTTTAAAGGAAGAAGATGTGCTCAAAAGATGAATAAAGACTATAGAATGATGCAAGCAGACATGTTTAATCTATATCCAGCCATCGGAGAAATTAATGGAAGAAGAAGCAACTTCTCAATGGGAATCATTGAAGGAGAGAATAGGGATTTTGGAAAATGTGATGTTGAAATAAAAAATCAGAAATTTGAACCAAGAGAAGAGATTCGCGGTGACATTGCAAGAACATATATGTATATGGACTCTGTTTATCCTGGCAGAGGAATTATCTCAAAAAATAACTGGAAAATCTTCGAATCATGGCATACAAGTGACCCTGTAGATGAATGGGAATGTGAGAGAGCTAGGAGGATTGAAAAAATTCAAGGGAACACGAATAAAGTAGTTTTGGAGAAATGTTAATATATTAATATTGATTTAATATATATTTAATCATAATATATCATATTTCCAAGGCTTGTTTTTTACTTTTATAATTTTTTACAATAATATCAGTTAAATTTTTTTAGCAATTTTTTATAAAAAACAATATTGAAATTAGAATTTACAAAGAAATTAATTGGGTATGGTAAGGTTATTACAGTAAAAGCAAACAAACTTAAACATTTACCAAAAATGTAATTCCATCAAATTATTTATTTTTTATTAATAATTTGATGGAATTTGTTATTATTAACTTTCGAAGTTATTTGCAATTTCTGGGAAGTCAATTTTTAATTCTGATCTAGTCATATTCTCTGCGACAATTGTCCCATCAATGTTTTGTATTGTATATCTTTTGTTACCTTTTTTATCAAAGTATTGCAATAGTTGAAGATTGTTTAATTTTAGAATAATTTCATGAGCTGATTTATTAACATGTGCATAATCTTTGTCGTCACAATCCCCTGCTAATAAAAAACCCATACTTGTGTAAAATAATAACGAAGTAAGTATTAGTTTTTTCATGGCTTCCTTTAGAGTTATATTTTATTTATACTATTATTATAAATGTAGAATAATTATCTAAGCAAGTGATAAAGACATATTTTTTTAATTTATTTTAGCTTAAAAAACTGTCCCATCACGCCTGTGCCATTATAGCGTGTTAAATAGTATAATATTATTCTATAATATTATTATTTTATAATGATTTTGATGCATAGGATTCGAATGCAAAAAACATATATGTTTATTTAAACTGTTTTTCATAGCGGAGAAATAATCTAAAAGAACAACTGGAAACTCTTTGCATTTTGGCCTAGAAATAACAATGTTGACAAATGGGAATGTTTGAAAGCAAGCAGAATTGAGAAAATAAAGGTAAACAGGAATGAGATAGTTTGAGAGAAATTTTTAATTTTAGATTTTGATTTAATATATATTTAATTATAATGGGAAAAAAGAAATTTATAGCAATGAATCGGTTTAAGGTTAAGCTTAAACGAGAAATTGAATTTGAAAATATTTGGAATAATAGAAAAACATACCTTAAAAATGTTCCAGGTTTTATTGAATTTCATTTAGTAAAAGGCAAAACTGAAGATACCTATTCTTTATATGCTTCTCACTCAACTTGGGAATCTAGACAGGACTTTGAGAATTGGACAAAATCTGAATCCTTCAGGAAATCTCATAAAGGGGCAGGAGCTCATAGCGATATTTATTTTGAGCATCCTCAATTTGAAGGTTTTGAAGTAATTATTTAGAGTAAAAAATAAAAAATATATCATTTAAATTAACTCTTTTTATAAAGTAGGAGGACCTCTAATTCAAAACTTATAAATGTTATATTACTCTCACTAAATACGAGATTATTATTCTATTTAGTTTAGTACTAGATCACTTTTTACAAAAATTACGTTTTTGTAATTATTTGCTATAGCTTGTTTTTAACCACCAAAAACAAAGTCTAATTTTACTATTATTGCGTTTGTTTGTTTAAAACTCTCATCTGGTTTTTCTCGAGACCAAACTATCAGAGGACTTATTATTTCGAAGAAGATCCAATTGTTATAAACCATCTGCCGGTAAGCAACACCAAGATCATAACTTGTTGTGTAGATTTTGGGTTCATGAATTCCACCGATATTTGAAAAATATTCTAATGCCTTGTTAGATGCTAATTGATGATAGAGAGAGTAACCGTGACCTAAACTGAATAACCCAGTTTTTTCTCGCCAGGAAATGCCATTTTTGATTCGGAATAGTAATTGTTTATTAATAGTTTTATCAAAGACTAAACCTGTAGATTCTTCCCAGTTACGCAAAGGAGACCATCTAAAAAGTTGAGTAAAACGTGATTCCCAATCATTCTCTAAATAGAAAGATCTTCTGAGTCTTAGTCTTGCATAAGGGTCAAAATCAGGATCTGAAAAAATTACTCCCGTCTTTGTATCAATGGTCCAATTTTTAGAATCAAAAATTTTATACTGAAGACCTGCAGAAAGTGTTG
>CACGSI010000011.1 GCA_902575715.1 uncultured SAR324 cluster bacterium | reverse complement strand
TTTTTTTGCTCAGAGTATTTATTCACAAGTAAATTCTTCTAAGATTGATCATGTTTCTGAGTTACTTAAAAAAGTTAATCTTAGAACTGTCAATGGAAGAGAAATGGCAGAGGTTTCCTTGAAACTTGTTTTAAAATTGGTTTTGGAGCATAGTATTACTCTAAAAGCATCAAAACTTGGGGAAACAATAGCAAAACATGACTTATTTGCTGTCAAAGGAAGAAATACTCCAAGTGTTACGAGTAGTTTCGGATATTCTAGCACACCCTCACTTTCTGCGTCATCGACTTGTTCTCCAAACGAGTTATGTGGTAGCAATTCTGATATAACTTCTTTTTCTTCTTCATACACACTTAAATCTGATTCTGGAATTACCTATGGCCTAACCTATTCTGAGCAAAATACTAAATCTACTACCCTTTCTGTTACTGAGATGGGTGGTGATGTCATCAAAGGTAGTACGGGAGATCCTCTAAGCAAAGCAAGTTTGACAGGATCTCTTTCAATACCTTTTTTTCAGGATTCGGGAATAGAATATAACAAAATACCGGAACTTTTAGCAGAAATTGGAGTTATTAGAAGTGGTTTAAATTTAGATCAAACAGTGATATCTCTTCTAAAACAAGTTTCTTCAATTTATTGGGATTTAGTTGGTATTTTGGAAACCGTTGAAGTTAAAAAAAAGGCAGTGAAACTTTCTGAAAAGCTACTGAAAGATACTAGAGCTCGTTTCAAGGCAGGATTAATCAATGCTATTGAAGTTAAGGTCAGTGAAAATCAATTGATGCGGAATCGGCATAGTTTGCTTTCAGCAAATTTAGATGCAATTCGTATTGAGGATCAAGTAAGAGCAGCTCTAAACATAAAAAATTTACCTGTAGGACTTTTTCCTGTTGATAGGCCAGGTAATGAGATAAAGATCTCAAATGATATTTTAGAATTACAAAAAAAAATGTATGAAAATGATTCTCAAATAAGATTGAAGAGAGTATCATTAGAGCAAAATCGCTACCAGCTTGAACAAGAACTAAATAAACAGAAGACAAATCTTGATCTCAATCTTTCCTATGTTTTGAATGGATATAGTAAAAATTTTTTTGGTAGTACCTCAGATTTTGGCAAAAGTGAACTTCACGGATTGAGTGCAACACTAACTTGGAAGGTGCCTTTGGGCGATCATGCAATTTTAGAAAATATTCAGCGAAAAAGAATAGAGCAGCAGCAATTGATTATGCAAATTGAAGATAGGAAATCTCAACTGGATTTAAATTTACAGTCTCAATTACGATCATTGGACTTGATAGAAAAGGAAAAGTTAAATGCATCTGCGGTTAGTAAGCTTTCTAAGGATCAATTACAAAATGAAATTAAGCGTTTTAAATTTGGTAAAAGTACAAGTTATCAAATTTCCAAATTACAACAGGATGTTGTAGAAGCTGAGCAACAAGAAATTCTTATAAGGGTTCGTAAAGAAAAAATCAGGTTAGAGTTGCTAACTTTAACGGGTGCGTTTAAGGAAAAATACGAACTTGACTAAATGAATAATGGTTACCAATAGTTAATGAATCATATTTTAAGAAGAAATATATACTGGAAAAAATTCTTAAAATAGATTTCCAATCTAAAACTTTTTAAAGGAGTTGTTGTGTACAAAAAAATATTGACAATCAAATTAATTTTTATGTTATTTATATTTTTACCAATAAATGGGTTATTGGCTAAAAACCCATACAAAACACCTATTTCATTATCAGGAACAATTGTGCCAGCAGAGACACTGAAGGTTCAGGCTAGTGCTGGCGGTCGAATCAGTACACTTTACATCAAAGAAAATCAACAAGTCACAAAAGGTCAATTATTGCTAACGTTAAAAAATGACTCACAAAAACGAAAACTTGAATTAAGTCGCTTACAAATTCAGATAAATGAAAATAATGTTATTGATAGTAAAACACAAATTGAGATAAGTAATAATAATGTTGAGGATCTTGAAACTAATTTAAAAGATATAAAGAGAAGGTTAAAAGAAGAGCAGACATTATTTGAACAAGGATCGTCAACTCGATCTCAGTTTGATGCTTTGCAATTACAATATAGTAGAGGGGAGGTATCTTTGAAAAATGCCAAACTATCACTAGAGAAATCAAAGATTTCTATGCTCAAGTCCCAGCTTGCTCTTGAGCGCTCCAAACAGGAATTAGCTATGAGTGAGGAATCTTTAGAAGATACGGAATTGAGGGCTAAGATTGATGGGATTATTACTGCTAAATCTTTTGAAGAAGGTGAAATGATTAGTCCTGGAGCAGTACTTTTTCAAATTATCGATGTTAGAGAAGTAGAAATACCAATCTTAGTTGAGGAAGGTGATTTGACAATGATTAAAGAAGGACAGGGCGTTATTTTTACAACACCAAGTTATCGAGATGTTGAATTTACAGGAATAGTTGACCGAATATCTTGGTCTGCAGATCCAGAAACAGGCCGATTCCCACTATATGTTAAAGCAAAAAATCCTGGACTAAAGTTAAGAGCTGGAATGAGTGCAAAAGTTTATTTGTTAAGCAAGAATTAACTTTATAACTGAACTATGCGAATAAATTTTGTCTTACAATTGAAGAAAGTCCTTTCACCCACTCCGGATGGTTATTAAGGGAAGGTATGAGTATTAGGTCTTTACCTCCGTTTTTTCTAAAATTTTTTGCTGCAGTAATTCCTATTTCTTCTATTGTTTCTAGACAATCTGACACAAATGAAGGACAGAAAACAGCAACATTTTTAAAACCTTTCCTAGCAAGTTTTTCTAAAACTTCTTCGGTGTAGGGTTTGATCCATTCCTCACGACCTAGACGGGATTGAAAGCTGACAGACCATTTCTCTTGCTTTATTTTTAATTTTTCAGCAATTAATTTTGCAGTTTGGTGACATTGTGCACTGTAACAATATCGATTTTCTTCAACCAATACTTCACAGCATTTTTGATTATTCATACACCACTTCTTGGTAAAGTCGCTTTTTTTCAAATGTCTTGCGGGCAATCCATGAAAACTAAAAACAATATGGTCAAGATCATTTTCTATATATGGAGATCCAACTTTGGCCCATGCTTCAATGAATCTTGATTCAGAAAAAAAAGGGGGAATAATTTGCAAATATGGTATGTTCCATTTGTTTAAATTTTCTCTGTAAACATCTTCAATTGCTGATCCAAAAGAACTGGAAGCATATTGGGGGTATAAAGGTAATACAAGAATCCTGTCACATCCTTTTTTTTCAAGACTTGTGATCGCATTTTTTATTGAAGGATTTCCGCACTGCATGCCCAGCTCAACAGAAATATTATCTTCAAGGAGTTCTTTAGATAGGTCTTTTTTTAAATTATGACTGTTAATTAATAGAGGAGAGCCTTCTTCCAACCAGATTTTTTTATAAGCACGAGATGAATTCCGAGGCCTGAAGGGAAGTATGAAAAAATTTAATAATAACCAGCGTGCAATAGGATTAATGTCAATTACGCGATTACTAGATAGTAATTGTCTCAAATAAAGTCGAACATCTTTAGTGCTCGGGGAGTCAGGCGTTCCTAAATTTATTAGAAGTAAACCTGTTTTAATTTTTTTAAATTCAAATTTATGTTTATTTTTTTCCAAATCTTTATAATTTTTAACTAAATTTTGTTAACAGAATATTATCTTTAATTCCTTCGAAAAATAATTATATATGATAAAAAATTATTACTAGGTAGTATAAAATGCATTTTCTTCTATGTATCCTTTAGTCAGATCACAACCCCAAACAGTTTCAGAGAAAACTCCATCACCTACAATTACCTCTATAAATATCTCACTTTGCTTTAACAAATTTTCTATAACATCCAGATTTACCTTATTTGAATTAATATTTTGAGCTGTAATTTTTTGAATTTTGTCTTTTTTACCAAAAATGATACCGATATCATCTAAAGAAACGGGATAATCAAAAACTTTCCCTATTGCCATAATAAATCGTCCCCAATTTGGGTCAGCACCATGAATTGCAGTTTTTACCAAAGGCGAATTAATTATTGATTTAGAAATTTGCAAAGCCATTGATTGTGATTTTGCCCCTGAAACTTTAAGTTCAATAAGCTTTGTAGCGCCTTCTCCATCACGAGCAATCTGCTTTGCTAATTTTATAGAACTTTTTGTAAAAGTTTCTTCAAATTTTTTTGCATCAATGGGTCCTGCAAGACCATTTGCAAGTATTATTACTGCATCACTTGTTGAGGTATCAGAGTCTATTGAAATACGATTAAATGATTTGTCAACAACCCTTTTAAGCATCATTTGAAGTTGCTTTGAGCTTAATTGAGCATCTGTTACAAAGAAACTGAGCATGGTTGCCATATTTGGCTCAATCATTCCTGACCCTTTTGCAATTCCGAGCAAAATCGAGTTTTCAATTGAATCGTAACAAATTTTAGGATGTGTATCTGTTGTTAGAATTGCTCGAGAAAAGTTTTCTATATATTTTTCGGAAGAACCTATTTTTTTAGGAATTGTTTTACATCCTAAACGAATTTTTTCTAGAGGGAGCCTTTTTCCTATAACTCCAGTTGAAAAAGGAATGACTAGACTATTATCTATTCCTAGGGCTTTTGCTGCCCAAGTGCTCATTTTTTCTGCATCCTTAATTCCAGCTAAACCAGTTGCAACATTAGCATTTTTTGAGTTAACTATAACAGCCTGAATTTGACCGTTTTTAATTTTCTTTTTTCCTACTATTACAGGGGCTCCGGGGAGATTATTTTTTGTAAAAACAGCGGCGCAAGAGCATATGCATTCAGATGCGATGATACCAAAATCCAGAGATTTGTCCTTAATGCCTATATTTTCTCCTAACCAAGAAAAACCAGGGACACTTTTCAACCGATTATAGTTCATTGCCATATTCTACTCCTAGTGTATAATTAAAGCGTTCTAAAATATCTATTTTACGGTTAGAAAATATAACCGTCAACTTTTAAGCATATAATTTGTTTTCTAGACTTAAATGAGTTTTTATATTCCTGAGGAATTAAGAGTTTTAGGAGTTACTTCTAAGGATTTTGAAAAAAAAAGACGTAGTCTTGCTAAATCTTTAAATTACGAAATTAGTGAAAATAAAGTTTTTTGGGAGCTATACAAAGATTTATTGAAAAAAGCTTATAATTATGAAATTTTACAAATTATCTACTGGAATATGGCTATTTTAAAAGATAGTATCGGACAAAATTCTTTTGAATATCAACAAAAATCTCAACAATCACGCTTATTGAATTTGAGACAGAAAGGTACAACAAAAGTGAAAATAAATGCAGATAGTTGTTCTGAATCATGCAAAAAAATTCATAATCTAGTTTTTCCTATTTCAAAGGCTTTGACAAATTTACCGATTCCAAATCCAAAATGTGAAACAAAATTAAACTCAGATAACATATTTTGTAAATCCATTTATCTGGCTGCTAAGGATAGTGAAGTAGTATCTATTCAACTACCGCCACCTGCGATCGAAATTCCAGATTTTACAGATTTGGTGAATGTTTTTAATGAAAATAAGGAAAAATCTTCTTTATTTTTTGAAAATATGAATAAAAATTCTATTTGGCAATCTATTTTAGATTGGGGTGTTTCAATTTTTACATTTTTCTTAGGAATTCTTATATTTTTTTATTCGCCTATCACTTCTTTGATTCTTGTTTTTTGGAGCTTATTTTTTTCACCTCCATTAATAAGACTTTTGGGACGATTTATACCATATTTTAAAAAAAAAATTTGTATTTTTTCAATATTTTTAATAGGTCTATTAATAATTTTTTTACCATATTTTCATAGTATATTTCCAGAGATAGGAACTAATCCGTTTCATAAAAAAAAGTCTATTACTAATTTTGAAATTTTATCAATTGAGGATAAAAGCATTGATTCAAGATCCATGTTATATGTTAGTATTGAAGCGACAGAAGTAAAAAATGCTAGAGAGCGTGCTCTTGTTGTGATTGAAGCTGCTAAACAAATTTATGCTACAGAATATTTTGATGAATTAAACAAGCTCAAATATGATTATATTTTTGTTACTTTAGAGGTTAATAAAAAAAATTCTGACGAAGGCTATGTTTTAGCTGAAGCTGAATTTGCTCCAGAAGGCGGAGGTTTTGGTGGTCGTGTTAGTAATAATGGAAAAAAATGGAAATGGAATGTGCGATCCTCTAATATTAAAATAAATAATAATAACCTTGAATCCCTTCAAAAATTAAAGGGGACTTTGAAGACCTTTTTGATAAGATGAATTAAGATGCCTATTTTTATATATGAAGCCTTTGATTCCGAGGGAGTATTACAAAAGGGAAGGAAGGATGCAGGATCTGAATCTGAGGTTCGCCAATATCTTAAAAATAATGAACTTTTCCCCAAAGAAATTAGAACAAGTCGTTTTTCAAGAGTAAAATCAAAAGATGAAGAAAAAACTAGAAAAATAAAATTACCCAATTTTAGATTTGGAAGATCTATTTCTTTTAAGATTCTTACTCAATTTACTCGTCAGCTAGAAGTCTTATTGGATGCAACAATACCATATGATAAAGCATTTCAACTAATTATCCCACAAACTCAAGATTCAGGATTTCAAAGTGTTTTGTCTGACATAAGAGGTCGGGTAGTTGAAGGGGGATCCCTAGCGGGAGCAATGAGTATGCATCCCGAAGTATTTCCGGAAATGTATGTAAGTATGGTTCGTTCTGGTGAAAACTCTGGCAATTTAGGTACAATAATGAGTCGTCTTGCAGACTATTATGAAGGACAAGATCGTCTTCGCTCAAAACTAAAAGGATCCCTCATTTATCCTATATTTATGATGATTTTTGGAACTGCTGTAGTAATATTTATGGTTACTTCTATTGTTCCAAAAATTACAAGTATTTTTGAAAATCAAGATGCATTACTTCCTTTGCCTACGATAATTTTAACAAGTGTAAGCAAATTAGTTATGCATCATTGGTTTTTATTAACCATTTTAATTATTGGATTTATGATAGGAATTTCATATTTTATAAGAACAAAAAAAGGGAAAAAATGGAAAGATAAGTTGGAATTAAATCTTCCCCTTCTAAATCGATTAAGGATTAAAATTATGGTTTCCCGTTATTGCCAAACTTTAGGAACTTTATTAAAAAGCGGAGTAGATCTAAAAACTTCGCTTGAAATTTCTAAGCATGTAGTTGTGAATAAAATATTTATTGAAAAGCTTGATCAATTGATAATAGATGTAAACAATAAAGGGATTCCACTTTCTGCAGCAATGTCTAAGATAGAATTTTTTCCAGATTACGTTCAGCATGTTGTAACAATAGGAGAGGAAGCTGCTAGGGTGGACGAATTATTAGAGAAAGTCTCAGAACGCATGCAAGAGGAGGTGAATCATTTGTTAGAATCTTTAACTACTCTAATTCAGCCAGTTTTAATACTTGTTATGGGCGGATTAGTAGGATTTATTGCACTTGCTGTTCTGCTTCCTATGCTAAATATGAGTCAGATAATACAATAAAAAGTTTTTCGTGATAGGTTAAAATCCAATATTCTTTTATTTTTAAATAATTCAAGTTAATTATTATAAAACGATTTTTAATTCCAATTAGGAATCGTAGGACGTTTTTTATTTATAATAGAATATAGCGATCCATCTTTTTCTCCAAAACATTTTATTGCTCTTGCATATTGGTGAGGCCCATTCCACTCTACCAGTATCGTCTCCTCCAATTATTGTATAAAGGAACCCATATTTTTTACCTATATTTTCAAAACTACGAAAACAATGTGTTGGTATAGATATTAAGTCTTCCTCAAATAGCTTTGTTTTATTTTGTGCATCAAGGTCCCAAAATATTTCAAAAGTCACCTCATGAATAATGAATAACTCGGCTGTAAAATGGCTATGAAGAGAGTTTTTTATATGTTGTGGTTATCCTGCAGCTCCGATATAGAATCCATGAGGTTCACGTGTAATGACGCATTGATTATTATTTTCTGTTACCCAAGGACCGAGTGTGCTATAGTTGTCCTTTAAATGACTACCAAGATTGTGAGAGTCGATAAAGGCACTTTTGCACGGTACCATTTCACTCTTACGAACAAGTCTCTTTTTAATTTCATGCAAATTTTTCATTCTGCAAAAAATCATTTATAAATATTTGCATATAAACTATTGCCTATAAATCTAAATTCTTGATTATTGTAAAAAATTTGTAAAAAAATAATCGATTTAAAAATTTGTTTACCAGAGTTTTTTTGAAGCTATTTGAGAACCTTTTGCAAGAGAAGATAGCCTCTCGTTATAGAGGAGCTCTGGGTAAGTGAATTTCTCAAAACATGTTATTATCAGAAAATTTTAACGGATGAAGCTAGCGTAAAGGTTTGTGAGTATTGTTCTAGATTATTCAAACTTGAAGGATTTGCAGGGCATAAAGAACAAGCAGATATTCGTGCCCGGTCGATATGGAGGATAAAAAATATGAAAACTTTATCATCTTATGATTTAAGTGGATCAAAAGCTCTGGTCACTGGAGCAAGTAAAGGAATTGGTGAAGCTTGTGCCAAAGCTCTTGCAGATGCCGGTGCAGAGCTACTCTTAGTTTCGAGGACAAAGAAGGCCTTGGAAGAAGTTAAGTCAAAAATAGATGACTCTGGAGGTAAATCTTCTATTTTTGTAGCTGATATTAGCTCTATGGAGTCTATCAAAAAATTAAGGACTCTGGGTCCATTTAACATTCTTGTCAATAATGCGGGTTCAAATGTACCAGAGCACTTTTGTGAAGTTAGCGAAAAAAATTTTGATAATATTATGACATTAAATGTTAAATCAAGCTTTTTTGTGGCACAGGTTGTTGCAAAGGCTATGATAGAATCTGATGTAAAAGGATCTATAATTAATATTTCTAGCCAAATGGGTATTACTGGTGGTAAAAACAGAACGGTATATTGTTGCTCAAAACATGCTATGGAAGGATTTTCTAAAAGTATGGCTTTGGACCTTGCAAAATATGGAATTAGAGTTAATACAGTTTGTCCTACTTATATTGAAACTGATATGATAAGACCTTTATTTAAAAATAAGGATTTCAAAAATTTTATTTTAAATAGGATGCCACTTGGAAAAGTCGGAAAACCCGAAGACGTTGCTGGAGCAGTTTTATATCTAGCCTCTGAGGCTAGTAGGATGGTAACGGGATCATCTATTAAAGTAGATGGGGGTTGGACAGCTGCATAAATAAATTAGATATTATAAAATTAGACAAAATAATATCAGAAACTTGCAAAAAATGATGTTGGAAAAGTTTATTGAGTTAGACCCCTTAATAAGGTAAAATTCTCTGTACTCTTCCATTTTTTATTATGAAAAACGGGGTTTTTAGCTGTTTAAAATTTGAATTTTGAATATGATTATGAATAACTCACTACAATTACTAGTTATTATTTGTGGATTTTTTTTAATTAGTTGTTCTGATAAACTCGATTATGTGGGAGATCTAAGTGATGGGAAACCTCATGGTAAAGGCAAAGCGACTTACGATGACGAATCGGTATATGAAGGAGAATGGAAAAATGGTAAAAGGAGTGGAAAAGGAGTGATGTCCTTTGAGGATGGAACGAAGTATGATGGTGAGTGGGAGGATGACAAAAAACACGGTCAAGGAGTCTACACTTGGCCTAATGGAGATAAATATGATGGTGAGTGGGAGAATGATAAAAAACATGGGCAAGGTGTAATTAGTTATATTAATGGCAGCAAATTAGAGGGAGAATTTAGGAAAGGTAACCCTTGGAATACCACCCTTCAAAAATAAAAAATATATTTCTCATAAGACAAAATTTGCCTGAAAATTTGGATTCATTTTAGTTATAGCAAGCCCATCAAATCATTCCATGTAACAAATATCATCAAAGAAAAAAGTACCGAAAAACCTAACATTTGTGATTTTTCTCTTGCGGATGCACTTAAAGGAGCACCTTTTAGTTTTTCTATAATTAACAAAAAAATATGTCCTCCATCTAATGCCGGGATTGGTAGTAAATTAAATATACAAAGTTGCAAACTTATAAAAGACATCAGAAAAAACAAATCAACTATACTACTTCTTACTGCATCCCCAATTACTATTCCAATTTTTATTGGTCCACCAAGATCATCTAGAGAACCATTCCCTTTAATCATTTGACCAAGAAAATCAAATGTACTCTTAGTTAGAAACCAAAGGCGCCCAATTCCTAAAATTATAGAATCTGCAAATGGGTGTGAGCGTGAAATTTTTGGCGTTCTCATCCCCAAAAGCCATTTTTTTGAATCTGAATCAAAATAAGGAGTGACTTCAATAAACGTCGGTTCGCCTTTTCTTTCTAATTCGATAGTGATTTTCTCTAGAGAATTCTTTTTTTCTGTCATTATTTTCTGAATTTCTGGAGAAATTTCACTCCAGTCTATTATTTCTTTTCCATTAATTCTCTTTATTGTATCTCCAGATTGAATACCTGCTTTTTCCGCTGGAGAATTAGATATAAATCCTCCTACAGTTGGTTTCAAAAATGGATACCAACCCATATTTCCCGCACGATGCATTTCAATAGACGAACCTTCTACTTTTAAATAGTTTCCTCCTCTATCAATTTTTAAATTAATTTTTCCTGAAGGGGGGACCTTGTTTAATAAATTATTAAGTTCTTCCCAACTATTTACATTATTATCGTTTATAGAAATTATTTCATCATTTGCTTGAATTCCTAATTTGTAAGCGTAACTCCCAATTTCAACTTTCTGGATAAAGGGTGAATTTTTTAGATAAGCAGGAATATCTATTCCCATCCAAAAAACCAAAGGCATGAATAACAAAGCAAACAAAAGGTTCATCAGTGGACCTGCGGAAAGAATGTAAAGACGTTGTAAAATGGACTTTGATGCATAATTTTTAGGATCATCCTTATTTTCATCTGTTACGTTTTGACCAAATAATTTTACGTATCCACCAATAGGTACCCAAGAAATCCTATATTCTGTTTCCCCTATTATTTTTCCCAAAGCAGTAGGTGGGAATCCAATTGAAAAAGCTTCTACTTTTACCCCAACATGTCTAGCCGCAAGAAAATGACCGAGCTCGTGTATGAAAATGAGAATCCCTAATACTAATAAAAAAGATAATATTGTTGTAAGCATATTTTTAATTTGAAAAAGATATTTTTTTTATAAAGAATTTATTGCAAATATTAATTCACAAGATTTAAAACTTTATTGTTTGATTCTAAATCATCTAATTTAATTGTTCTATAATTTTTTTTGCTTGTTTGCGTCCCCATTGATCTGCCTGAATTGCATCTTCAAGATTAGCAATATTTGATAAATATGGCGGAATATTGTCTTTTTCAAAAGTCTTAATAATTTTTTCTAGTTTTTTCATAACTAATGACAAAGTTTTATATATATCCAGAAATTTTATTTTATCTTTTAAAAAAGCTAAAACTACTTCCTCATTTGCGCCGTTTAATACAGCTGGGAAACTACCTTCTTTTTTTGCAGCCTTTAAGCTGAGTTGTAGACATGGAAATTTTTTTAGATTGACTGGTTCAAAGTGAAGTTTTTTTAAATTTAAGGGATTCATATGAGGTATTTTTATATTTAATCGTTCTGGCCATCCTAAGCAGAAAGATATAGGAATCCTCATATCAGGGAGGCCCATATGGGCCAAAAATGAACCATCAGTAAATTCTACCATAGAATGAACAATACTTTCTCTTTGCATGACTACTTTAATCTTCTCAACAGGTGTATTAAATAACCATCTAGCCTCAATGATTTCTAATCCTTTATTCATCATTGTTGCGGAATCGACTGAAATTTTTTTTCCCATTTTCCATGTAGGGTGATTCAGGGTTTCATTAACAGTTATTTTTTTGAACTTGTTTAGGGGCCGATCTCTAAATGGTCCTCCTGATGCAGTTAAAAATAGTTTTGAAATCTTTTCTGATGATTCTTTTTGTATTGATTGGAAAATAGCATTATGCTCACTATCAGCCGGTAATAAAACTGCACCAGTATCTTTTGCGGTTTTAACAAAAAGTTCTCCAGCCATTACTAAAGGTTCTTTGTTGGCAAAAACAATTGTTTTACCCTCAAGAACAGCAGAAAATGTTGGTTTTAGTCCAGCAGCTCCAACAATACCTGCTACTAATACATCTACTTCTTCGTTACGTGCTATATCCGACAAGCTATCCGAGCCCCAAACTAATTTTGTTTCTGGAAATGACTCTTGTAAATTTATTGCATCATTTCTAGATCTTACACTGGCAATTTTTGGATGAAATTCTCTGATCTGCTCTGCTAAAAGACCTGTAGAATTCTGACAAGATAAAGCAAAAACTTTAAATTTTTTTGGAAACTGGCGAATTATATCAAGAGTATTTTTGCCTATAGAACCTGTTGAACCAAGTACAGTAATCTTTTTTTGGTTATCTGAAGGAATTACTTGGGATTTTTTTAAGTTATTCAGAGTTTGCATTAGATTTTAAGAATATAATAGAATGCAGGAGCAGCCAGTAAGTAACCATCAACTCGATCAAGAACTCCACCATGACCAGGTAAGATGGTACCAGAATCTTTGACTTTACAAAGTCTTTTTATTTTAGATTCGACCAAATCGCTAAATTGTCCAACAAATGCTAAAATCATCGAAAGTAGGAATCCTTTTAACCAAAACATTGACAAAAAATGTTCTCCAAAGATAGCACCGACGAGGCCGCCTCCAATTATTCCAAAAAAACTTCCTTCCCAAGTTTTTTTCGGACTTATATTAGGTGCTAACAAAGATTTACCAAAACGTTTCCCTCCAAAATAAGCAGCTATATCACTAAAACTTATTACTAGGATTAAAAATAAAAGTAAATTAGATCCTTCAGGTATAGATTTAATTAAGGTAACATGCATAATACTCCAAACAATCCATAACATACCAAATAATCCAAAACCGAGTGATGTAAAGTCCAATAGTTGATTTTTTTTTGAAAAAACTAATTCATAACAAGTCCAGCATAAAGCACTTAGGATTAGTGAAGTATGAAGCCAAAATTCTCCAAATAATACTCCTAATCCCATTAAAATTGATGTTGCCGGAAGGAACCATTTTGGGAGTTTAATGGTTCTATGGTTTTTTTCTTTTGATAGCATTTTTGTATACTCTATAGCACCAATGAATGCTAAGAATATAACAAAAATTCCTACCAAATATTTATGAGTATATATTAGTGCTCCTATTCCGATAGCAACTATTAGTCCAGTTTTGATTCTTAATGTTAATTCATTTGTGGAGTCTACAATTGACATTAGAAATATTCAAATTTGATTATTTAGAGGGTAATTTTTTTAAAAAGATCCATTACTTAATTTTCCTGAATTATTTTTAGTATTAGTAGTTTTTCCAAGCCTTCGTTTTCTTTGTTGGAAAGAAACTATTGCTTCATACAAATTTTCTCTAGTAAAGTCTGGCCAAAGAACTTCTGTGAAAAAATATTCAGAGTACGCAGATTGCCAAATTAAAAAATTTGAAATACGCAGTTCACCACTAGTCCTTATGATCAAGTCTGGGTCTGCTATTCCTGAAGTGAAAATATTTGCCGAAATTAATTTTTCATTAACGTTTTCTGGAAGCAAGTCTCCATTCTTTATTTTTTCTGCAATTATTCGGACAGCCCTGACTATTTCATCTCTTCCACCATAATTTAAAGCAATATTTAAAAGTAGTCCTGAATTTTTAGAAGTTGAATTTAATGCAGAACTCAACCGCGCCTGTAAGAATTCGGGTAATCGTGTCCTATCACCGATCAAATTAAAACATATATTATTTTCTATCAACGTGTCTAATTCTTTTCCAAGAAATTCAAAAAAAAGATTCATCAAAGCCGAAACTTCTTTTTTTGGACGTTGCCAGTTTTCCGTTGAAAAAGCATAAAGTGTGAGAACTTGTATATTTAGTTCTACAGCAGCCTCAACACAACCTCTTACAGAATTGACAGCATATTCATGCCCATAGACCCTTGGTTTATTTTGATTAGTAGCCCACCTACCATTTCCATCCATTATTATAGCAATATGGGTAGGTAGTTTTTTTCTATCAATTTTATCCAAAATACTCATATAAACTTACTTAAGTATTGTTGACTTTATTAAATGCTCATTGCTTCAGGTTAAGTTAGTTACCAAATGAAGGCAAGATTATTGTAAATTAAAGAAATCAGTGTTTTAGCAATACATAAATTTTTTTAGAGCTATATCTTCTTTGCTTAATAATTTCTAAATTTTTTGGAATAAGAATTTTTCTTTTATAAGATGATTGAATTACTATAAATGAACCTTTTTTAATAGATGTGAGAGTAGAGATTTTTTCAAGGACGGGATTGTATTCATTACTTGAAAAAGGTGGATCAATAAAAATAACATAGTCAATTTCAGAGTCTGAAAAATCTGAAATTAATTTTAGAGCTCTTCCCTTGACTAGCTTAACTCCTTTTTCTTGAGGAGCAATTAGTTGAATATTTTTATTAAGATTAGCTATTTTCTTACTGTCTATTTCGATAAAAATTACCTTTGATGCGCCTCTACTCAAAGCCTCAAAACCGAGAGAGCCACTTCCAGCGTAAAGGTCAAGAACTGCTTTTTCTTTCCAATTTAAATGAGAAGATAAAATATTAAAAATAGCTTCACGTACTTGATCTGAAGTGGCTTTTATATTTTTACCTTCGGGGACATTTATTTTTCTTCCTCTAAAAATACCACTTGTAATGCGTATCATTTTTAATTTTGGTTTTGCTTTTTTTTTAGAATATATTAATTTATTAAATTTTATTAATTATTTTTTTATGTCGAAAAATATTTTAGTACATTTAAGTTTAGGGAGCAACTTGGGTAATAGAAAAAAATTTCTTGTGAAGGCTTGCGAAGTTCTTAAGTTAAATTTTCTTTCGAATCTTAGAGTTTCTAGTATTTATGAAAGTGAACCACTTCTAAAAATGAAACAGCCCAATTTTTATAACATTGTTGTTTCTGGTTTAACCAAAATCAATCCTATGCAACTTTTAGAAAATTGTCAGCAAATTGAAAAAAGTCTCGGTCGGGTTAGGTTAGAGAGATGGGGACCTAGAAATATCGATATTGATATTCTAAGTTATGGTAACAAAATAATAAATACCAAAGAATTAAATATACCACATCCTGAAATAGAAAAACGTAGTTTTGTTTTGCTACCATTATTAGAAATTAGTCCTACTTGGATTCATCCAAAAAGTGGAATTGAAATAAAAAAGATTTGGGAGCATTGGCAAATTCTGAACAAAGATGATTTACCAAAAAAATTAAATATGAGAATTAATCTAAATAGTCATATGCCTTTAAAGTAAGAAATTCTTCAAAGTTTTTTTCTGAAATAAGTGAAAGAAATATATCTTTTGCTTGATTGATCATTTTTTCTTTGAAATATTTCCCCTGAGATTCTTTTATTTTTGAAATTTCTTCATGAATCATTTTTTGAACCATCTCAATATTTATATTGCGATTATCATCCAAAATTCCTTGTGAATGGTTGCACCATTGCCAAACTTGTGATCTCGCTATTTCTGCTGTAGCAGCGTCTTCCATTAAATTAAAAATTGATACTGCTCCAGTTCCATCTAACCATGCTGCAATGTATTGAATTCCTACGCTTATGTTGTTACGTAATCCTGACTCTGTAATTTTTCCTCCTGGTATTTTAAAATCTAACATCATTTCAGCTGAAATATTAACATCTTCTCGCATTCTATTTTTTTGATTGACACGGTCTTTTTCTAAAAATTTGCTGAAAACTTCTGTACATACTCCGACAAGATCTGGATGGGCGACCCATGATCCATCAAAACCATCATTTGCTTCACGTTCTTTATCCTGACGAACTTTCTCAAGAGCTATTCTATTTATTTCAGGATCTTTTCTGCTAGGTATAAAGGCCGCCATCCCTCCAATTGCATGAGCACCTCGTTTATGGCATGTCTTTACTAATAACTCAGTATATGCTCTCATAAATGGTGAAGTCATAGTCACTTGTGCTCTATCTGGCCAAAAAAAATCTGGAAGATGTCTGAATTTTTTGATAACACTAAACATATAATCCCACCTACCAGCGTTGATTCCTGCCATATGATCCTTTAATTCATAGATTATCTCTTCAATTTCAAATGAAGCTAAAATTGTTTCTAGCAGAACCGTAGCCTTTATTGAGCCGGGCTTCCCTCCTAATTCTTTCTCAGAATATAGAAAAATTTCATTCCATAATCTTGCCTCTAAGTGATTTTCAATTTTAGGTAGATAAAAATAAGGCCCGGTTCCTTTTTTTAATGTTCTTTCGATATTATGAAACAGATATAATCCTGCGTCTATCAAAGATCCTGAGGATCTTTCTTCGTTAATGAAGATATTTTTTTCTTCTAAATGCCAACCACGAGGTCTTACTATAATTGTTGCTAAATTCTTATTTAGCCTATATTTTTTCCCCTGAATACTAGTAAATTTTAGAGTTTTTTCATATGCTTCGCATATATTCGACTGTCCCTGAATTTGATTAAACCAATTTGGAGTTATCGAATCTTCTAAGTCTACCATAAAAATCCTTGCTCCAGAATTAAGTGCGTTTATCATCATTTTTGCTTCGGCAGGACCGGTAATCTCACAGCGTCGATCTTGTAAATCGTTCGGAATGGGAGCAACTGTCCATTCTCCTTCTCGAACGAATTCAGTTTCTTTCAGAAACTTTGGTTTTTGCCCATTAATAATTTTTTGTTGAATTTCATATCTCTTCTTTAGGAGTGCCAAGCGTTTTGAGTTAAATTTTTCATGTAATCCAATTAAAAAATTTTGAGCATCTTTGGTTAAAATTTTTTCAAAACCGGGATGCATTTTACCTAAAATTTTAATTTTACTCATATTTATCTATCTAAATTTACAAAAAATTTTACAAGTACTAGTTTTAATTCTTGATAAAAGATTTTATCTTAGTAAATTTATCATTTATCTGGTTTCTTTTCAAACGATACCCAAAATTTTTAAATCAGATTTCTGTGATAATTTTTAATTTAAAAATTTTAATTAAGAAAAAAAGTATTTATTTAAAGAAATTTTGAATTAATTATCAGCTAAAATAATTATATAATTATTTATTATCTTAGTATTCTATAGATTGGCGTAATGCTGATTATTATATTTTATAAGTAGAGGACTTATTTTTGAAAAGCATTCATATATTTCATAATAAAGCAAGTAAAATTCCTGCCGCAACAGCTGAACCAATAACACCTGATACGTTAGGTCCCATTGCATGCATCAATAGATGGTTTTGTGAGTTTGCGTCAAGTCCTACTTGATTTACAACCCTTGAAGCCATAGGCACCGCAGAGACTCCAGCTGCTCCAATCAAAGGGTTTATAGGAGTTTTGGATATTTTGTTCATTAACTTAGCCATTAACACGCCTGTAGCAGTTCCAATTGAAAAAGCAATCATTCCTAAAATGAGGATACCTATAGTTTCAAGATTAAGAAATTCATTTGCAGCTAATTTGCTGCCAATGCTAAGTCCTAGAAAGATAGTTACAACATTTATTAATGAATTTTGAATGGTTTCTGTAAGCCGATTTACAACTCCAGATTCTTTTACAAGATTTCCAAACATGAACATTCCTATAAGAGGCGCAGCAGAAGGTAAAAGTATTGCGCAAAGTCCGATAATAGTTAATGGAAATAAAATTTTCTCTCTTGTTGAAACATATCGTAACTGATTCATTTCAATTTCGCGCTCTTTCTTTGAAGTTAGAAGACGCATTATAGGGGGTTGAATAATAGGGACTAATGCCATATATGAGTATGCAGCTATTGCTATTGAACCAAGCAATCGTGGAGAAAGTTGACTTGAAAGAAAAATTGCCGTCGGACCGTCTGCTCCTCCTATAATTCCTATCGAAGCGGCATCTCTGAGGGAAAAATTTATTCCTGGTAAAATGTTCAAAGCCAAAGCACCCAACAACGTTCCAAAAATTCCAAACTGGGCGGCTCCTCCCAACAAGGCGGTTTTTGGATTTGCCAACATCGGTCCAAAATCTGTCATTGCACCAACACCCATAAAAATAATCAATGGGAATATGCCTGTAGCAATTCCTATTTCGTAAATGTAAAATAGTAAACCGCCGGGTTCAGACAGCCCCGCCAAAGGAATATTTGATAAAATTGCTCCGAAACCAATTGGTATAAGTAGAAGAGGTTCGAATTTTTTACTAATACCTAAATACAATAAAATTAGCCCAATACAGATCATAATTATACGGCCAATACCGTCTTTAAAATCCAATCCATTCCCTTTAATGATCGTGGATAATCCTGTAGAGTTGTAAAGTTTAAAAAATAATTCTCTGAAATTGGGTAATTTATTGATTAGTTTTCTATTTGAAATTTCTTCTGAGATAACTTTGTCTATTTTAATAATTCCAACAGTTTCATCAGAAGAATATTCTTTGGCTAATTCCAGTTCCCAGAAAATTAAATTTCCGGTAACTCCTGATTTTAGATTAATTTTGTTGCCAATAGAATTTTTTAATATTGCAAGAGTATCACCAGGATAAACCCACTCATTAATTTTTTTATCAATTCTAAAAACCTTTGAACCAGCAGGGATGATAATCTTTACTTCATCTCCAAGTTCTTGAGCAAGTAAATTTTTAGAAAATATTATTGAAAATATTAAAAATAAAAATATTAAGAAATGTTTTTTGTTCTTTGATGAAATATCTATGGTTGAAAAAAAGAAAATTTGGATCATTTGTTAAAAAGTTTTGCTAACGCATGTTATTCTAAAGTAATAAGTAAATCTCCCGGCTTAACAGTATCTCCAGAATTTACGTGAATATTTTTTATTTTTCCAGAATGCGGTGATTTTACTTCTGATTCCATTTTCATTGCTTCCATGACTAATAATGTTTGGTTCTCTGATACTTTTTCTCCTAAAACTACTTTTATATTTAAAATGTTGCCGGGAGTAGGGGCAGATATTTCTGTCCCTTTATTTAAGGAAGTAATATTTTTTGAGGTTTCTGAATTTTCTTTTATAGAGTGTGATTGTCTTGATTCACCAGAAATAACCCTAACATTATATATATCACCATTTACACTGATTTTATAATCTCTGGATTCTGAAGGGAGATCGGATTTACTAGTTTCAGGAGAAATAAGAGCTTCCTGATTGGTTTTTTTTCTAATTGAAGTTTTTCCATTTCCAAGCAGGAAATCAACTCCTTTAGATTCACAACTGGCGACAATAAAAAGGTTTTCGTCGTTGATAGGCAAATTATTTTTTTTGAGAATATTTTCTGCTTTTGGAATTCCTGGTTCTAGTAAATTTAGGGGATCCCCTTTGAAAATTGGTTTTTGAAGTTGTTCTTCAGCAAGCTTTATAATTTTAGGGTCGGGTTCTACCGGGGTTTTCCCGAAGTAACCAAGAATCATTTCGCCATAAGATGGATTTATTTTTTTCCATTTACCCAATGTAACGTTTAAATATGCTTGTTGAAAATAGAATTGTGAAACAGGAGTAACGGATGCTCCGAAACCTCCCAGTCTTACTACGTCAGACATTTCTTTGATAACCTTTGGAAACAGCTGTAAAGTTCCGTTATCTCTCATCATCATTGTATTAGCTGTGAGGGCTCCACCTGGCATTGGCGAGAAAGGTATGATAGGTGAAACCATTCTGGATTCCGGAGGGAAAAAATATTCCTTAAAACTTTCTTCAAATACTTCTTCTACTTTGATTATTTCTTCCGGATCGATATCTAATGAATAGTTTGTTCCTTTAAGAGCATGCCACATTGTAAGAATATCTGGCTGTCCTGTTCCACCACTTACTGGGCTCATGGCTAAGTCAATTTTGTCTATTCCAGCCTCAATAGCTCCCATATATTGATTGATTGAAGATCCGGCGGTATCATGAGTATGTAGATGTAAGAGGGTATTTTCTGGTACTAATTTTCGGGCACCTTTAACTGTTTCAAAGATTTTATTTGGGTTTGCAGTGCCACTTGCATCTTTAAAACAAATAGAATTAAAGGGAACATCAGAATCTAAAATATTTCTTAAGGTCTTTAAATAATATTCTTTATCATGTGCTCCTTCGCAACCAGGAGGTAGATCCATTAAAGCTATTACAATTTGATGATGTAATCCGTGGTTGGTAATACATTCTCCTGAAAATTTTAAATTCTGTAAATCATTTAAGGCATCAAAGTTTCGTATGGTAGTAATCCCATGTTTTTTGAACATTTTGGCATGTAAATCAATCATGTCTCTTGGTTGTTGGCTGAGAGCAACCACATTGATTCCCCTCGCAAGAGTTTGTAAGTCTATATCAGGACCAACTGTTTTTCTGAATGTATCCATCATATCAAACGCGGATTCATTGCAATAAAAAAATAAACTTTGGAATCTAGCACCACCCCCTGCTTCAAAATGCCTGATTCCTGCGTTAACCGCAGCTTTTAAAGGCGTTATAAAGTCTTTAGTAGCTACTCTTCCACCAAATACAGATTGAAAGCCATCTCTAAAAGATGTATCCATAAATTTAATAATTTTTTTTGCCATCAATTTTTCCTCAAGTTTTTGTGTGATTTAAAATAAACTACCTATTTTTATCAGATTCAAATGCAGAGATTGCTGCTGCAAACACTTCTATTGGCAATTCTTTTTTATTGTTAGTAATACTAGTTTGCAACTCAGATTTTTCTTTTTTATTACAAGAGTTTTTTTCAAGCTTATTGAAATTCAAGTTAAGATATTTAATCAGTTCTATAAAAAAAATCATTAACGCCAAAAACAGCATGACAGTTGTCATACCTATAATCATCAGTTTCAGTCCTTCCAACAACATATAATATTGTGTTATTATAAAAGTATTTAAAGATTGTTTTTTATCGAATTTTAAAAAAATCAAATTTGATAATATAATTTTTGAGGATACTCTTTTTTACTTTGAAAATCAAGGTAGCTATGTTTTTGACAAAGGATAAATTAAAATTTTTTAAAAGAGAAGGCTTCTTAGTTCTGGAAGATTTTGTTTCAATTGAAGATTGTGAATTATTAAGAAAGAGAGCAATAGAAATTGTAAAAAAATTCGATCCTTCTGAATCAGTTTCAATATTTACAACTAATGAGCAAATAAGAAATTCTGATAAATATTTTTTGAATTCGGGAGATAAAATTCGTTGTTTTTTTGAAGAAGAAGCATTTAATGAAAAAGGGGAATTGAAACAACCAAAGATGTTTTCTATAAATAAGATTGGTCATGCAATGCACGATTTGGATCCAGTTTTTGAAAAATTTTCAAGAACTAATCGTTTAGAAAAAATTACAAAAGAAATAGGATTTAAGAATCCAAAAATTATACAATCGATGTTTATTTTTAAACAACCTTATATAGGAGGGGAAGTAATATGCCATCAGGATTCAACTTTCCTTTATACTAAACCATTAAGCGTGAAGGGCTTTTGGTTTGCTTTGGAAGATGCTTCGATCGATAATGGTTGCATGTGGGCAATTCCTGGAGGACATAAAATGGGTTTGAAATCAAGATTTTTTAGAGGGAAAAATGAGAATTTAACCGAAATGGAAGTCTTTGACGAATCAGATTGGGATACCTCTAAACTCGTTCCTCTAGAAGTAAGGGCAGGTACTTTAATAGTGTTGCATGGTTTGCTACCACATATGAGTTATGCAAATCGTTCTAAGAGAACAAGGCATGCCTATACTATGCATTTGATTGAGGGAGATGCAAATTACCCTCAATCAAATTGGCTTCAAAGGTCTCCAGAAATGCCATTACGAGGATTTTAAATCAATCATTTGGTAGCGTCATTTTTTGGTGATGAAATAATAGTATAATTTTCAGGTTCTCTATGAAGGCTAAAATTAAAAATATTTTCTTTTATTTCCTTGCATCGATCTAGGTCGCATTCAGTAAATATCAGCTCATCTCCTAATGTATTGCATTTAGTAATAATTTCTCCTGTCGGAGCAATTATGCATGTTCCACCTATAAGATCACATTTTTCTTCCTTACCTGCCTTAGCAACTGCTATTATCCAAGTCCCATTTTGATATGCTGCTGCCTGTAAAACTAAATGATTATGAAAATCCTGAAGATGATCATGTTCTGGTGCGAGAGGATAATGTAATGGTGTGTTATAGCCTAGAGCTATAAGCTCAGCGCCTTGAAGTCCCATAACTCTAAAAGTTTCAGGCCATCTACGGTCATTACAGATACACATCCCGATTGTACCACCAAAGGCTTGATGTACTGGGAAACCCAAATTACCAGTTTCGAAATATCTTTTTTCTAAATGTTGGAAAGGGCGCCAAGATTCATACTCCTTATGACCGGGAAGATGTATTTTCCGGTATTTACCAACAATTTTACCAGTATCGTCGACGAGGATTGAAGTATTATAGTGGTGGGGAATTCCATCTTCAACATGTAATTCTGCAAAACCGAGATAAAATCCTATCTTTAATTTTGTAGACTCTTCAAACATTGGCTTTGTAGCCTCATTAGGCATTTCTATTTCAAAGAATTTATCTATTTCAGATTGTTTTTCAAAATACCAGCGAGGAAAGAATGTTGTTAATGCAAGCTCAGGAAATACTACAAATTTAGCATTATTTTTCTTTGCTTCCCTCATAAGTGTAATCATTCGTTGTACAGATGATGATCGAGGTTCTTCCAGTGAGATGGGACCTAACTGAGCAGCAGCAACCGTTATTATTCTTGACATAAATTTTTTACTCTGATTTGATTAACATCATTTGTAATAGCACATTCGCTCCTGCTTGAATGTGTTTTTTTTCAGTAAATTCTCTCACATTATGACTTATCCCTTTATGACTTGGAACAAAGATCATGCCTGTGGGGCAATTTGGCGCAAACATTTGCGCGTCATGTCCAGCTCCGGAAGGTAAAGATTTTACACTAAATCCCATTTTTGAGGCTACGTTAGATACTAATGAGACCATACTTTTATCAAAGGTAACAGGCTCAAATCTAGCAAGAGTTCTAGATTTAAAAGAAACGCCTTCGTCTTTACATGTTTTTTCAATTATTAATTTAATTTTATTTTCTGCTTGTTTCAATTTTTGTTCATCTGTGTTTCTTAAATCAACCGTTAATAATGCTTCTTTTGGGATTACGTTAACTAAACCTGGATTAAGTTTTGTTACGCCCACAGTTCCAATTTGATTGCCTCCCATTTTTTTCGCTAGTTTTCTTACTTCTACGGAAATAACAGATGCTACATAACCGGCATCGTGTCGAAGTCTCATAGGCGTTGTTCCCGCATGGTTTGATGTACCAAAAATATTGTATTCATTCCATGAAATTCCTTGTACGCCTTCAACAGCTCCTATTTCATAGTTTTCTAATTCTAATATGGGCCCTTGTTCAATGTGTAATTCTATAAAACAATCTGCACGAAAAGTATTTGTTGATGTTTTACCAGCATATCCTATTTTTTTCAGCTCATCTCCTACACGTTTACCTTCCAAATCTTTTATGTTTAACATTTCATTTAAATCTAGGATACCTTGGTGAACTCCACTTCCCATCATATCTGGTGCAAACCGAGCGCCCTCTTCGTTTGTGAAAAATCCTACACCAACAGGTTTCCTAGTTTCTATTCCAGCATCATTAAATGTTTCAATTACTTCTAATCCAGCAAGGACCCCCAGATTCCCATCATAAATGCCTCCTGTTGCTACAGTATCAATATGAGAACCTGTCATTACGGGTTTAACATTTTGTTTGCCTTTTCTTAAAGCGATGACGTTTCCTATTTTATCAATAGTTACATCTAAACCAAGTTTTTTCATCCAATCAATAACAAGATTACGACCTTTTCGATCTTCATCACTAAGAGCTAATCTGCATACTCCTCCACCATCAATTGCACCAATTTGTCCCAGTTTTTCAATACGCCTAATTAATCTGTCAGTGTTTATACGAATATCTAGTGACATTTTTAATCTTTTATTAAAAGATTTGATATTTTTTTTAGGTTTTCTACTGAATTAATTTGTAAAAGTTGTTCCAGCTTCTCCACGGAAAGTCTCTTCTAGTAATTCAACTTTAGTAATATAGGCTTTTTTACCACCAGCATTTAGGAAATCTAATATAGATTCAATTTTTGGCCTCATGCTACCTTCTTGAAATTCATTAGACTTAAAAAGTGAAGTTACTTCTTCTAAAGATAAAAGAGAAAGGCTTTTTTCATTTTTTTCTTGAAAATTTATTTTTACGGAATCTATATTTGTTAAAATTACTAATTCAACTTCAAGTGGATTCCCCCTTGAAATAGAGCGCTCCAAAATCATTTTACCAAGTAAACTAGATGACAGATCCTTATCAACCACTCCCTCGACTCCCTTGAATATTGATACAGGACTTTTTTCTGAAATTAGTCTGTTGTATGAGATTTGGTAATTACAAATGTATGTTTCATGATTTTTATTTTTTTGTGGATCAACCTTTAAAACTGGAATTCCTCCTCCTCCTACTGTAATTGGAATATTGCCTGATAAAAAACAAGCCTCGATAATATCAATTTCAACAATTCCAATGGGTTTTGGGGAAGGCACAACCCTTCTCCAAACTTCTTTATTTTTACCATTATCTAAATCTGAAATATTTGAATTTTTCAGCATCTGATAAAATTTAGCTGTAAAATCAGGATTTTCATTCATAATTGATTTAGCTTGATCTTTTGAGAGTGGAGGCCCTATAAATTTTGTAGGATTACTAAAAGCGGAATCATTAGAATCAACTTCTACTTGTGTTATTATTTCAGCTGTATTTATATCAAGCTCTCTTATTTTTAAAGAATTAGAAAGTTGTGCAAGCATGTATCCCAGCGCTCCCTGTGAGTCCGCCCCGCATACATCGAGTGGAAGCTTAAATAAATGCTGACTTGAATACTCTGATCGTAATAAAATGTTTCCTATTTGAGGTCCATTGCCATGAGTAATTATGTAGTGAAAATCCTGATTCTCTTTTATAAAATCAGCTATTATCTCACATGTTTTCGCGGTTCTTTTCCATTGTGCTGGTAGATCTTGTATGATTAATTTACCAGTATTTTTGTCAATTTCGATTGGAGATATTTCATTCCCTCCGAGAGCAAAAATAATGACCTTAGAATTTTTTTTCATTCGACTTTGGATTTATCTTCCATTTTTTTTAAAGGAAGTTCGTACTGTCTTACACCATTATATTGAAAAAATGCGTTTGCTACTGCAGAAGCAGTGGGAACAAGACCAATTTCTCCAACACCCTTTGCTCCACATGGCCCATATTCATCAGGTTCCTCAATACCGATTACCTCTATATTTGGAGTTGATGAAGCTCTTATCATACCTAGCTTTCCTAATCTTTTGTGGGCAGGATGGCTTCCTTCCATTTCAAAATTTTCTGATAGAGCATATCCCAATCCCATATGAACAGAACCTTCAAGCTGTCCTTCAAATAAAATAGGATTTACGATTTTTCCAGCATCATGTGCAGCAAAAACATTATCTATTTTTCCTGTATCATCAAGTGTTACAACTTGAGTAGCATAACTGTAAGAATAATGAGTTTTTGGGTCATCTGAGTCAGATTCTATTGAATCGGTCCAATTGCAAACCCATTCACCTATATATTCTTTGCCAACCAACTCTTCTAATGAGTTCTTTTCAAGATCTGCCTTAAGTTTTTTGCCTGCTTCAAGTACACTATTGCCAATAAGAGATGTGCCTCGAGAAGCAGTAGTCATTCCACATGGGACCTCTTGTGAGGTATCTACCTTTACCGAAACAAAGTCGGGATTTACTCCCGTAGCCTCGCATAGAAATTGAATAGCCATAGTAAACACTCCCTGACCCATTTCTGTCCAACCGTGATGGATAGTAATTTTTTTTGGAGAATCAATAATAACCTTAACTTTACTGTCATCAGGCACACCATTACCAATACCAGTATTTTTCATTCCACATGCAATACCAGCGTACTTGGCATTTTCAAAATGTTTTTTTACAGCTATTAATGTTTTTTGTATACCAATGCCACTAATAATTTTTTGACCAGTAGAGGTACGGTCTCCAGGTTTTATAGCATTATCATATCTAATTTGCCAACGATCGAATCCCCCTTTTAAGCAAAGTTCGTCGATACAACTTTCTATTGCAAAATTGATTTGATTTACACCAAAACCTCTCATTGCTCCACATGGTACATTATTGGTGTAGACGGCCCTACTTTTAATGTTTACAATGGGAATGGAATAGACACTTGTGGCGTGACCTGCTGCTCGTTCTAAAACTTTCATTCCTACAGAAGCATAAGCTCCTGTGTCACCAATTATATTGGCTCTTACAAAAGTTAGTTTCCCATTTCTATCACACCCAAGTGACATTTCCATATTCATTGGATGCCTTTTTGGATGCATGCAGAGAGATTCTGGGCGAGTTAGTGAAACTCTTACAGGAGCCCGAAGAAGGTGAGCGAATAAAGCGGCATGACCTTGAACAGAAATATCTTCTTTTCCTCCAAAACCTCCTCCATTTGGCATCAAAATTACCTTTACTTGTTCTTTTGGAATGCCTAGGATTTTACTGATGCTATTACGATCCTCATATACTCCTTGGCTTTGAGAAAAAATTTCAATTCCTCCTTTCCAAGGTTTAGCAATGCAGCACTCCAATTCCAAAAAAGCGTGCTCAATTCTTTGTGTTTTGTAGGTCCCTTTTGTGACAAATGCACTATCTTTCTCTGCTTTGATGCTATCTCCACGATTAATTTCTGTGTTAGATAACAAATTTCCACCGTCATGAAGTTTTGGGCTTTTCGAATCCAAAGCTTTTAAAGGGTCGGTAATTGGAGATAAAACTTCATATTTTACGTCAACCAGATCTATTGCCTGTCGAGCAATTTTTTCGTTTTCAGCAACAATTCCTGCTAAAACATCACCCACATAACGAGTAGTTTCTCCTACACTTATCATCAATGGCCAGTCTGCCACAATCAACCCTGTGTAACGTTGAGCAGGAATATCTTCAGCGGTAAACACTTTTAAAACTCCAGATAATTTTTCTGCTTTACTAGTGTCTATTCTTAAAATTTTTGCCCTGGGATGATCACTAAACTTTAAAGCTCCATGCAACATTCCTTCAAATTTTAAATCAGCAACGTAAGGAGCTTCTCCTTTTGCTAGCCGTATTGAATCATACTTAGGTAAACTTTCACCAACTTTACCACTAATTTTTGGAAGTTCTAGTTTAGAATTGTTTCTGATAGCCTCTGCTGCTACGAGGCATGACTTTGTAATTTTTTTATATCCTGTACAACGACAAAGATTACTATTGAGAGATTTATTGACTTCTTTTTCTGTTAAAAATCCCTGATTTAATATTGGCCAAACTTTCATAATTATTCCAGGGGTGCAAAACCCGCATTGTAGTCCGCCTTCTTTTGCAAATGCATTGACTACAGTTTCTTTTTTATTTTGATCAAGACCTTCCATAGTAATGATTTCTTTCCCTTCAATGCGTCTCATTGGGGCAATACAAGATTTTAGTGGATTGTTATCCATTAATACAGTACAGCATCCACAAACACCCTCTGGTGCACAGCCGTCTTTTGGAGAAATTATATCTTCAACATCCCGTAAATAATTCATCAAAGATAATTCTGGATCTCCTTCGTAATTAATTTTTGTTCCATTTAATATAAATTCCATGGTACGCTCTCTTTTTATTTTAAAGGGTGCTAATAATATTTTACATATGAGGATTTCATTGATTCTAAAATAGCCGATTTCATCATAATCATGATATTATAGTTTAATAGACTTACTCGACCCTTCGCCTCTCCACTTATGGTGTTTTCAGGGTCTTTTTTTGAAAATTTTACATTAAAATCTGGGCCTGAAAATTTTACATTGTTTCCATCTAATGATACTTGAAATTCTTTTCCATCAAAACGAGCAAAGATTTTTTCTGAATCACTTTCTAAAAAAAACCCATCACGATTTACAAATTTTTTAAAAGATTCTATCGTTCCAAAAAATCTAGGTTTTAAAAGGTAAGGACCTCCATCTTCAGGACAGAAAATATCACAGTTACCACACTCGTTACAAAAATCTGCAAAGTTTGCAATCTGATATTTTTTTTCTAATTTTAAAGATTCTTTTCTTTTGACATACCACCCGGATTTGTCTTTTTCGAACTCTAGAATTATTTTTTCACTTGGAGGAATTTTTAAAGCAAAATTAGCATCGTTTGGACACACAGGAATACACTTATCGCAGGTTAAACAATCGAACAATTCTAGCATAGTACCTACTTTACGTGGAGGTGTAGAGTTTTTTTCAAAACCATATCGTTTATTAGAAAATGCCTCTTCAAAATAAGTATTTGTATTTAATATTTTTGCTTCTGAAATCAGTTTTTGCTTAGCTTCTGTTCCCTTAGATAGAAGTATGTCTTCTAAGCTGTTCATTTTAGAATTATTTATTTCCTGCTCAGAAAAAATTCCAATATTTTGTATAGCTTTTTCTTTATTACCATATGCATTCAGGATATAATTTTCAATATTGCAGACATTTAGATCGTCCATTCGAGAATTTAAATCTTTAAAGTAACCAAAACTCCTACTATATCCTCCTACTTTAAGGAAATCACTACAAACCGTTATAGGGGTCAATCCCAAGGCGACAGCATCAGCGAAGTTTTTACTATCAATACCAGCAGAAAAAGAAATTGGAAATTTATCCCCAAATTTACTCCTAAATTGTTTTACTAAGTTAATTCCTAGAATATGAAGAGGTGTACCGGAAAGGTACATAACTTTTTCTGAATCAGGGAAAAAATCTCTATGGTTTTCTACTATGAGCGTATTATTAAATTTTACACCGAATCCTAAATTCAAAGATTTTGCCGTTTCTCCAAGCCTTTCTACAAACCCTTGAGCTTGTTCCCAACTTGTGTCATTATCAAATGCTTCATTAGGCACAATTACATTTTTGTATCCCATTATTTTGTTGAGAAGTTCGTTTACTCTTTCTTTACCCAATAGAGTAGGATTAAGTTTCACAACACAATTTAAACCGTATTCCTTAAATAGATAATCAATAATTTTTTCAATCTCATCTGGAGGACACCCGTGAAATGTGCTTAATGTTAGAGTGTCCGAGAGTCTTGTTTCAAATTTCAAATCACGAAATTGACGATACTCATTCGGAATTTTATTTCGATAAAATTCAATTAATTCTGAAGCATTTAACATACCCTCAATAAATTTTCTAACTTTATCAGATTTAATTCCTTTTAAGTCATAACCTACACTCATGTCAAAGAGCACATCTCCAAAATTTTTAGATAATTCAAGTTTACCACTTGTCTTCAGAATTTCTATTAGCATGTAACCTTTTACATATTCATGAAGAGATTGCTCTATTCTTAATTCTTGTGACCATTCAACGTTATAGCCAATGGTTTGCATATCTATGCAAGGCCGAGGGATTTCAAGTTCGTCCAGAATTTGTACTGTTTTTAATTCCATAATTCTTGAACCACCCAACCAAGACAGCAAAATATTTTGCGCCATTTGAGTTTGTGGGCCTGAGGCGGGACCAAGAGGTGAAGAGCTTTCTTTCCCATGAAATTTTACAGTATAGTCTTTTCCTGAAGTGCCACAAAAAAACTTTTTTGCAGGGTAATCAAAAATGGAGTGCTCTTTTTCAAGTTCTTCAAACATTCGTTTGATTAATGATTCAAAGGGGTATGGAATAAGTTCAGCCATTATTTTTTTAATTTTTTTATTTGTCTGAGTATTTTAAGAAAAATTTTTCCAAAGTTTTTTTGCTTGATTGAGAGCATTCTCTTTAATTTCTTTCTCTGAAATATCCAATAATTTACCATCTTTTACTCTAAATTCTCCCCTAGTTATAACATTGCTAGGTAGGTCACTCAAACCAAAAAAAATATGACCAAAAATATTGGATTCCTTTATTGGAGTCTTAGGGTAGTAATCATATATTGCAAGATCTGCTTTATAACCGGGTAAAATTTTACCTATTTTATATCCGAAAAGTTCAGAAGCAATTGAAGAATTATTATCGAATAAAAGCTTCATATAATCAATGTTGTCTTTGCCACCAGCAAGATGAGAACTACGTATAAGCATTCCTTCTTTTCCTTCACGGAGCATATTCCCTTGCATCCCGTCTGTTCCGAGTCCTGAATTTAAATTATTTAGACTTTGATTACCTGTGATCCCAACTCGATTATTAGCATTAGAAGATGGATTGTGAACAAGTTTGGTATTTTTACGATCAATTATGTTTAAATCTTCATTCATAATATGAATTCCATGAATTATGAGTCCTTTTTCATTGATTAAATCAAACTTATCAAGTCGATCAATTACTGAAAGGAATCCTTTTTTAATAGCATCATTTTCGTCCACTTTATCTTCCGAAACATGTATATGTATTCCCCAAGAATCCAAGCAATCTAAATTATCTCTAATTTTTTTTAATGATGAGTCCGAAAGGGTAAATGAGGCATGCAAGCCAATCATAGGATGAATATACGGATGATTCGAAAATCTTTTTGCAGTCTTTAGATTTTCTTCAAGGCTTTCTTCAAATATTTCCTGACCATTTCGATCTGAAATTTCAAAAGATAGACTGGTGTTCATTCCCATCTTTTCACTTGTCTCAGCGAGTAATGACAAGGATCCCTCTATGAAAGACGGACTGCAATGGTGGTCAATTATTGTTGTAGTACCCGCTTTTAGAGATTCAAGCATACCTACTTCAAAGCAAGCCTGAGTAGAATCTCTATCAAGTGCCAGATCCATCTTCCACCAGACTTCTTTTAAAATTTCTGTGAAGTTCGAAGGATTATTTTTTGGAAGTGGCATCCCTAAAGCAAGAGCAGAATATAAATGATGATGTGCGTTTATCATTCCTGGTAATGCTATTTTACCTTTTAGGTCGTAGATCAAATCAAAATGATCTGGTGGTTCAATAGTCCCAACACTTTCAATGGTATCACCACTGATTGATACAAAACCATTTTCAATTATAGGTTTAATATGTGTTGGATTAATAATAGTTAAGTTTTTCAGCAGCTTTTTTTTCAAAAAACCCCCATACAAGTTAAATTTAGTGACTGAAAATACTAAATAATTTTAAAATCAAAGTCAATTTATTTAGGGGAGAACTTGGACAAATTTAGACTCAATAAATTTTTCTAGAAAATCGTTCCAAGGTTCCTTTGCCTCTATTTCCATTTCTAGCACCCAAATAACTTCTGTAATTTCAGTGAATGCTCTCAACTTAACAGCATCTTTTTCTGTAGTTACTATCAAATCCGGGTTAGATCTTTGTTTTTCATTCGAAATTTTTTTTATATCCTCTTCTCTAAAAAAATGGTGATCTGAAAATTCAATTTTAGAAATAATTTCTCCTCCACATTTTTTTATTGAGCTTGCAAAAGATTTTGGTTGAGCAACTCCTGAAACGGCCAGCAATTTTTTACTTTTAAGATATTCTTTTTCAAGATTAAATTTACCATCAAGCCTAGAAAGACCTTTTACATTATATTCAAATTTAAATATTGGGCAAGAAACGTTAATATCCTCTTCGAGTATTTTTTGAATATGGTTGGAAGAATCTAAATTAGATTTTGTTAGAATTATTGCATCTGCTCGTTTGCATTGGTTTTCTGGTTCACGCAATATACCTAAGGGTAGCAAATCTCCACTCCCAAGTCCTGTTTCAGAATCTATTAAGAGTAAGTTTAAGTCACGATGTAAACTTAAGTGCTGGTATGCATCATCTAAAATTATTACATCTGGCCTGTCTTTATTTTTAGCTAATTTTGCTAGCTTTACTCGAGAATTGCCGACAAAGACTGGGACTTTAGGATTCCTCATAGCAAGTAAAAATGGTTCATCTCCAAAATGAGAAAGATCAATTTTGTTGCCTTCACAATACCTTAGACGCTTAATTAGATAAGGGTTTTTTCGGCCGTACCCCCTACTAAGTATAACAGGTTTCAAATTTTGGTTTTGAAATTCCTTTACAAGAAAATCT
>CACGSI010000010.1 GCA_902575715.1 uncultured SAR324 cluster bacterium | reverse complement strand
TACAGGATCTTTAGATACATAATCTCTTAGAGCTCCCATTGGTTGAGAACTTAGATGTCCCCCTTTTCCTATATGATTGTTCAAAACCATGGAAATTCGACGAGGCTCACTTCTTCGGTCTGTTCGATTTATAAAATCAACAAGAGCACTAAAAACAGTCATATTGGCCATTTGACCACTTATAACCCTCGCTTCAACATTGGGATAACCTAAAAATTTTTTCATCTCTTCTACCAATCTTTCTTCACTCCATGCTATAAACTCCGTCCCTTGATAATAAAATACCTCCTGTTCAAATGCAGCAAGGAGCTCTTTATGTTCTGCATAGCGTCCACAAGGATCAGTAATTTGTAATAAGCGCACTAAAGAAGATTGAGTCATTTCTGAAGGTATTAAATTAATGCATTGTCTTTGACGCCATTCATGATTATCAATACTTTTTTTCAGCAGAATTTTTACTTGCTCTTTGGTTGAAAAATCTTTTTCCAAAAATCCTTCTGATTTCCAATCAACTGGAATAGCTCTAAAGTAAGGTGGTGCTTCAGATCGGCCATGCCAACGAACTAGTTGAGCACAAATATTCTTGCCTCTAATCTCAGCTTCTAGTTCCTGATCAGAAGGAATTTCTGCATCAAGATATGCTAAAGCTATAGCTCGTCTGTTTTGATCGTTGGTTATATTCATCGTAGCCCCTTCCCCTTCAAAAACCCAATATGGTACCATTGTACCGCTTGATATAAAGCCCACTTTTTTTCCATTAAGAAGCAATGCATCTCCTTGACGGGCGATTCCTTTTTCCTTTAGTGCAATTGGTAAAAATCTTCTTGGAAGAAATTTTGAAGGAGTATACTTTCCCAAACGAATTTTACGAATTTCCTCAAATTGTTGCCGCAGTGCCTTACGACCAACAAAGTTACCCTTACGTTCTGAAAAACTAACTGCAACTGAAGTTAATGGGAAAGCAAAGGCAGGTATTTCATTCCCTTCAAAATCTATCCCAAACTCATGACCATAAAGTGGCATCCCGGCCTCTAATCTAAGGGTATCTCTGGCACCTAAACCTGCTGGAATAACCCCTTTTTTGCTACCTTCCTCTCCTATAAGCCCCCAAATAGCATTGATTTTTTCAGATGCCGCAAACAATTCAAAGCCAATAGGTTCTCCTGTATAACCCGTTCTAGCAACCAAAACTTCTGTTCCTAGTATTGTAATTTTCGATAGACTATTTTTGAAAGTTTCAGGCATATTACCGTCACGTTTAATATTGGCCAGAATTTTTCCGGAAAGAGGACCTTGAATAGCAATCATAGAAATTTTTGTTGTTTCATCTTTTAGAGATACATCAAATTTTTTAGCTAGTTTTTCGAGATGCAACCAATCCTTTTGACGATTAGATGCATTTACAACTAAAAAGTATTCTTCTCCGGGGTGGTACAAATATGCATCATCAATTAATCCACCATTTTCATTGGCAATCAAAGTGTACTGGGCCTGCCAAGACTCTATAGACTCCACATTGTTTGTAAGCACGTGTTGCAAAAAAGAGACAGTCTCCTTACCATGAATTCTGAAACGCCCCATATGACTGACATCAAAAATACCGCCATAACGTCTCGTCGCAAGATGTTCTTTGAGAATACCACTATCATAATTTAAAGGCATTTCCCATCCTCCAAAATCCACAAGATTCCCCCCATTCTCTAAGTGCCAAGAATGGAGCGATGTTTTTAGAAGTTCTCTTTTTGATTTATTTTTTTCCATTAAAGTACATGTTTAGATTTTTTTTGGTTTGACTTCTAATATTACTTTTAAAAATATCTTGAAATATATATTTCTAAAATAATTTTTTTAATCAAATTAATTATACTAATTAAGTTATTCTAAAGTTACCAAAGGCAATAAATTTTATTTTACTACAGAATGATAATAGAAGCTAGTTTGATTAATTTATCTTTACAACTAGACGTATCTTCTAAACTAAATATCCGAAAAGTAAAAATTTTAGAAAAACTATAAAAAATTTATAAAAAAATTATCTTCATCCTCGGTAAAAAAGCTTGATTACCAATTTTTTTTTCCCTAAAATTGGTGTGTTTTAACCCATTCAAAATTAGAAAACAGTAAAGGTTAATATGAGTAGTATTATAGGAAATTATGTAGGAGGATCGTATCAAAAACTTCAAGGTGGAACCCTTGAAAACGTATTTAATCCTTCAACTGGAGAGATCTCTGCTCAGGTAAGGTTTACAAGTAAATCTGAGCTTGATGATGTAGTTAATGTGGCAAATGCAGCTGTTCCTTCCTGGTCTTCGACTCCCCCAAGCAAAAGGAGCCATGTTATGTATCGTTTCAAGGACCTTCTCGAGAAAAATGCTGACGAAATTGCACGTACCATAAGTAATGAACATGGAAAAACTCATAATGATGCATTGGGTGAAGTCTCACGAGGACTTGAGGCAGTAGAATTTGCTTGCGGAATTCCTCATTTGCTGAAAGGCACTTATAGCGAACAAGTTGCAAACTCAATTGATGTCTACTCAATTCCGCAACCTTTAGGAATAGTTGCTGGAATAACGCCTTTTAATTTCCCCGCCATGGTACCAATGTGGATGTTCCCCAATGCTATTTCTTGCGGAAATGCCTTTATTTTAAAACCTTCAGAAAGAGATCCGAGTGTCTCTTTAATTTTAGCAGAACTACTTAAAGAAGCCGGTTTACCTGATGGAATATTTAACGTAGTTCAAGGAGACAAATCAACAGTTGATGCTATTTTAGATCATCAAGAAATAAAAGCTATAAGTTTTGTAGGGTCTACTCCTATAGCCGAATATATATATAAACGTGCTGCAAGCAATGGGAAACGAGTTCAGGCTCTAGGTGGAGCAAAAAATCATATGATAATAATGCCTGATGCCGATATGGATCAAGCTGTTGATGCTCTTATGGGAGCTGGATATGGGTCCGCTGGCGAAAGATGTATGGCTATATCTGTTCCTGTTCCTGTCGGCGAAAAAGTCGCTGATGAATTAATGGAAAGAATGATCCCACTAGTAGAAAAATTACCAATTGGTCCGCCTGAGGATAATAAAGCTGCAATGGGACCTGTTATTACAAGACAAAGTCTAGATAGAATAACTTCTCTTATTGAGAGTGGGGTTAATCAAGGCGCAGATCTTCTGGTAGATGGAAGAAAAGTAAATGTACCAGGTAATGAAAATGGCTTTTTTATTGGAGGATCACTCTTCGATAATGTAACTACAAATATGGATATCTACAAAGAAGAAATTTTTGGACCAGTACTTTCTACAGTTAGAGTACCTGATTATGAAGCTGCAATAAAACTCATCCAAGAGAATCCGTATGCTAATGGTGTAGCAATCTTTACAAGAGAAGGAGATGCAGCAAGAGATTTTGTGAATAGAATAGAAGTAGGCATGGTTGGAATAAATGTTCCAATTCCGGTTCCCGTGGGATTTCACAGTTTTGGTGGATGGAAAAAATCAATTTTCGGAAGTCATCATATTTATGGACCAGATACTATTCACTTTTATACTCGTTTAAAAGCAGTAACATCGCGCTGGCCTAGAGGAATAAAAGCTGGAGCAGAATTTAATTTTCCAACCAATTCTTAAAATAACCATTTAAAACAATTTTATCATTTCAAAAAATTAATTAAAGCTAAGATTCTCAGACTTAAAATTTGGTTTTAAAGTATGGAAAAAATAGAATTTATCACCTTTAAAGATTTAATACCTATCTTACCGGAGATTATAGTTTTAATAACGGCATTTATCATATTGATTGTTGATCTCTTTGACTCAAAACGTGAAAGATCCCTTACATTAGCTTTGACAACTATAGTTGGCTTGTTATTGGCTGCTTTATACGAAACAAATTTATATGGTAAGAATATTTCTGGTTTTTATGGGACTATCATTGCAGATGATTTTTCTATTTTATTTGAGTTCATCTATATTTGCGTAACAATAATTACAGTATTTGTTTCGCTAAACTATATTAAAGAGCATGAAATAAATTTTGGTGAGTATTATGTTCTTCTATTGACTTCTGTCTCGGGAATGATGTTTCTGACTTCTGCTCTAGATTTGCTAGTTATATTTATTGGACTAGAGATAATGTCAATTTCTAGTTATATTTTGGTTGGGATGCAAAGAAAAATTTCCATCTCAAGTGAGGCTGCATTAAAATATTTACTATTAGGAGCATTTTCAACTGGTTTTTTACTTTACGGGATTTCTTTAATTTACGGAGCAACTGGCAGCACAATTTTACCTATTATAATTTCTGAAGTTCAACAAAATGGAACAAATAACCCACTTATTATTTCAGGAGCTGCTCTAATTGTAATTGCAATGAGTTTTAAAATTGCGTTAGTACCATTCCACATGTGGACACCCGATGTATATACGGGAGCTCCAACTCCAATTACTGGTTTTTTGTCTGGAGCAGCTAAGGCTGCTGGTTTTGCTATTTTTATTAGAATATTTTTTAATGGAATTTCACTACAAGGTGAAAATTGGGAACAGTTATTTTGGACAATATCTGTATTGACAATGACAGTTGGAAATATTATGGCTCTTCGCCAAAGTGAAGTAAAACGAATGCTAGCTTTTTCATCCATAGCTCATGCTGGTTATGTTATGATTGCGATTGTAGTAGGAAATGAATCTGCAATCAGTAGTATAATTTTTTATTCCTTAGCTTATGGCTTGATGGGGGCAGGGGCGTTTGGAGTTTTATCCATTAAGGACGCTGGAAGAATTCCAAAAACTTTCGAAGATATGGGAGGATATGGTAAGCGAAATCCAATTCTAGCACTATTGATGTCACTGTTTATTTTTTCTTTGATAGGCCTTCCTTTAACAGGAGGATTCATTGGTAAATTTCAAATTTTTAGTTCCGCACTCCAAGAAGGATGGTTCTGGCTTACAATATTTGGTATATTGAATAGTGCTCTTTCAGTTTATTATTATTTGCGTGTGGTAATGTTCATGTATATGCGTGATGCTGCACTTCCAGAGGGTTCAAAATTTGCTGGTAGTTCCATAGGATTTGCATTGACAGGATTATTGGGTACAGCTGTTGCTATAATTTATTTAGGTATTTTCCCAGACAAAATTATGGAACTTGCCTCATCCTCAATTATCGCACTACTTTAAATTAAAAAAGTTATAGCAAGAAGACAAAGTTTTAAAATAATTTTGTTAATAGCAAATATGCGCTTTCCGAAATTAATTTCAAAAAATTATATTTTTTATCATTATTCCAATTTGACATTAATATTGTTAACTAATTTTTTTTTAGGGTGTTCTGCAACTAAAATATATCAAGAGATACCTCCATCTCGTGAATCATTAAAGGGAATAAATGCTATTTTCGTCGATCAATTTGAAGGGAATCAATCCTTGTTATTCGAAAAAATATTAAATCACGAAATAGATAAACACAAAGTTTTTAAAAATCTAGAAATCTTTCCAAGTGATTCTAGTAATAATTTTGCTATACTTTCAGCAGATGTAACAAGATATTTTGCGAAAGACTTGGAGAAAAATTTTTTTCAGAAAAAAATACTACTTGTTGAAAAAAATATTCCACATAAAAAGCTTTCTTCAAAGAACCATTTAAAAAGAGACTTTGAATTTGTTGAAAAAAGTTTTAGTGAAAGGGTTATTCATCGAACTCTTGATTTAGAATTTACATTCAAATTAAAAAGTGCCAGAGGTGACAAAATACTGTTTTCAGATAAAGAAAATGCTAGTTTAAAACTTAGTTATTTTGGTGAGGAAAATATTCTCCTTATCCCAAATTCAAAGGACGAAATGGCCCGTCTTTCTCAATTACTAATTCAAAAATTTTTGGATAAAATAAATCACAAACCAAAAGAGATACTTATTGAGCTTGAAAAAGGATCTCACCCTTTACCTTGGACTTTAGGCTTAATAGATCTTGGCCATCCTAAAATAGTTAGATCAAATTATTTTGCGACTGGGGGGAATTTTGATCTTGCTATAAAAGGCTGGAATTATGTTCTTTTTGAACCAAAACTTTTTCCAGAATCAGAAAAATATTTTTTTACGGACGATGTATTTATAAATCTAAAAAAAGCAGAGTTACCTCATTCTGTTTTGCAAAAACTATTTACTCTTCACGGGGAATCATTCGGTTCTAAGGAAATACATATAATACTTCTTGGGCTTATTTCAAATCATGATTTTCAAAAATATTCACGAATGATAAAATATTTTTCCCGATTTGACCAAAAATTAGATAGAATTAATCTTGCCTCTGCTCACTATAATCTTGGTACTGTTTATCATTTACAAAAAAAATTTGAATTAGCTTCATATCACTTCGCCAAGGCCAATGCATATAATCCCCAAGAAAAATATTCTCAATCATGGATCGAAATTCAACATTTAATCGGTAATTACAATCCACTTATAAACAATGATAGATCAATTAAATCATTTCAGGACTTATCTCCTCCCGAGAATGCATTACTGAATTTTAACGAATAAATATTTTTTAATGAATATATTAAAAAAAGGTTATTATTTTCCAAACTATTAAGAAGTTTTTAATTTTTTTTTTATGAAAATATTTTTTTCTTTTTTAATAATCTTCGTATATTTTTATCCTTCCCTTTGTGCAAAAGAAATTTTAATAAATACATCCGCTAAAATTTTTCAAGAAAACAAAGTTCATGCTAGAAACCAGGCATTGAAAAATGCTTTTTACGATTCTGTTAAATTTGGGGTAGAGAATTTGATGGATACAAATGTTATAAACACTCATTACGGTGTGATTAGAAAAAATATTTATAAATTTAGTAAGAATTTTATAAAAAATTATGAGTTGCTAAATGAAGAGGAAATTATTGATCAAAAATTGTATAAAATTTCAGTTAAAATTGAAATTAATATAGAAAAAATTAAAGAAAAACTCTTATTCCTTAAAATACTAAAAGAAAAAAATAAAAGAAAAAGAATTTTAGTTCTCTTCAATAATCATAATAATATCTTACCAAAAGAGAAAAATATTATTTTCGATTTACTTGAATTAGCAAATCAATCCTTCTCTGAGCAAAATTTTTTAATTTTGGATCACAATAAATTGAGAAATTTATATGTTACAATTGAAGAGGAAAAAATATTAGGAAAATCTTTAGATAGTTTTTTTTCATTGGCTCTTATCTTCAATACAGATATTCTAATATTATTAGGTATGAATAAAGTTCATACAAACAAATTAAAAGAATATTTTAATAAAGTTGAAACATATATTAGCTTTAGTGCATACGATACTTTTACAGGACAGAATATTAGTGAAACAAATGTAAGTTCCTATGAAACTGCTATAACAAAACTAGACCATTCTGAAATTAACAATCTCCTGGAAAAAGCAGCTAAACAATCTATCAAAGAGAATGTTCGCCAAACGGTTTTAAACATAAATAAATATTACCAAAATTTAGGCATCCTTGGAGAAAAATTTTCTGTGATTTTTATGAATTTTTCACCACAACAGAAAAATTCAATTATTGAATACTTTGAAAAAACCTTGGTTTTCAGAAATATTTCTGAAATAAAGAATAGGTTAGGTTATCTGGAGTTAGAAATTTCATATAATAAAAGAAAAAGTATTCTAAGAAGAAGAATTATAAGTGACTTACTAAAAAACGAAATTGAGGTTGCAACAAAATCTCTTGATGGGAACCGCCTATTTTTTATAAATCCTAATTTAGAAGAAGAAATAAAAAAGACAGATAATTTTTCAAAAGTTTCGACAAAAGATTCTCTAAATTAATAACGTATTAAAAATATATTGAAAACTTTAAAAAAATATTGTCGGTTTATATTGTTTATTTTAGTTCATTTTTAAAAATTTTTAATACATTCTAATTTATATATGGTTTAATTTTTTTAATAATGTGGCTAGAATCCAAAAAAATCTTGAAATCTTAATTTCTTATGTCTAATTTGAAAATATAATATAAAATTATACTTTAAACATTTTTTACCCCTAAATAGTTTAATAATACCAGTAAAAACATTTTTTATATATAATTATTTTTAAAAAAATAAGCCTTATATCAAAGATTTTTTAAATTATTTTTTTTAAGTTAACCAAAAACTAATAATATAAGTTTTAATGATTTACCCAAGATTTTCAATTATTTTTATAGTAGCAAATTATTTATTATTTCTATTTCTTTGTTTAAAAACTAATCATGCAAAAGCTGAAACTGCTTACGAATTAGATTTTACAAAAGCTTCCGGTGACGTTATAAATTGGTTCAAAAAAAATAATTGGGAGTCTAGACAGGATATTGCTGAGATGAATCTCCGTTTTGAAGAGGGGAAACTTGTAATAGAGCCCAAGACCGACAAACTTGGAGTTTTAATTAGAGAGTTCGACGAAAATGAATACTTATTTGGCCCAACAAAACTTAGGATAGAGTGGGGAGTTGACCAGTACCCACATGGAGCAGACTGGAGTGGCCCCAAAAAAAAGGATCGTAATACCCGCGAAGCCGTTTCATTGATGGTTTTCTTCGGTGAAAAAAAATTAGACAGTGGCTTCTTTTTGGCTCCCGACTTACCTTATTTCATAAGTTTTTTCCTTGGTGAAAAAGAAAGACCCGACAAAGTATATTTTGGTAATTATTGGCAAAAAGGAGGTCGTTATCTTTGTATCCCCTGTGATGGAAGTTTAGGAAAAACTTTTGTAACAGAAGTAGATTTGGCAAAAAAATTCTTTGAATTATTTAAAAAGAAAAAATTGCCTGTCACTGCTCTTGGAATAGAAATTGACGTACAGAAAACAAGCAAAAAAAATGGAAGATATTCAAAGGCATTTATTAAGAGAATAAAATTTTTCTATTAAAAATTTTAGATTTATTTTATGATAAAATTATAAATGCTAATATGATTATTTTTTTAAAACTAGTAATTATATTTAAATAAAATGAAACAGATCATCCTGTCAATTAAATTTTTATTCATATTATATTTTTCACAAGTTTCTGCTGAAATTTTTGAGGTAGATAATGATAAAATTGCAAAATTAATTAAAAAAAATGTCCCAATAATTGATATAAGGACCGAAAGTGAATGGAAGAGTACAGGAATTATTTCCCAAAGTAAGATGTTAACTTTTTTTGACGAAGAAGGAAATTTTGATACAAAAAAGTGGATGGATCAACTTAAAAAAATAGCCAAGGAAAATGAACCTCTAATTATTATTTGCAGAAGCGGAAGAAGAAGTCTAATTGTAGCTAAATACTTAAATTCAGAAGCTGGCTATACCACTATATACCATGCCACTAAAGGGATACTATCTTGGAAAGCTGATCAAAAAGAAACAATAATTCCCAAATAGAGAAACATTTTAAAAAATTTTTTAATTATTAAACAAATTACTTGAGAATTTCAAAGGATAATTTTTGTCCCAATCCCTTTATCAGTAAATAATTCTGCAATTACAGAATGTTCAATGGTCCCATTAATTATTTGTGCTGACTGGACTCCATTTCTGACACTGTAAAGACAGGCATTCACCTTAGGTAGCATTCCTCCACTGATTAAATTTTTCTTAATCATACTTTCCGCTAAATTTGAAGAAAATTGCTCTATTAGTTCACCATCTTTTTTTACGCCATCAACATCAGTCATAAAAATAATCTTATAGGCATTAATTGAAACTGCAATATGTGAAGCAATTGTATCAGCATTTATGTTATACGTGATTCCATCTTCACCTAGTCCAATAGGCGATACAACAGGAAGAAAATCTTTTGAAAGTAAAACATGCAAAAGTTCTGGATTGACGTTTTTTATTTCTCCAACATAACCAAGATCAACACCCCCATTGTGTTCTTTTTTATAAGCTTCAATCAATAATCCATCTTTTCCACTAACACCTACAGCTTTGCCTCCGAATGTATTAAGATTAGTAATAATTTCTTTATTTATAGTACCTGATAGAACCATTTCAGCAACTTTTAAATTTTCGGAACTAGTTACTCTTAATCCATCTATAAAAGAAACTTCCTGTCCAAAATTTTCCATTGCATGGGAGACTTCTGGTCCTCCACCATGGACAATCACAGGTAGCATACCTAATGATTGAAGTAAAACTATATCTTGAGCAAAACTTCTCTTGAGTTTTTCCTCGATCATTGCCGCCCCACCATATTTAATAACCACAATTTTGCTTTTGAAACGTTTAATGTATGATAAAGCTTCCAAGATTAAATTTTTATTATCTTCATTAAACATAAAAATTTGTTAAATAAATAAAATTAAAAAAAATTTTGATTAAAATGCAAAAATTATCTATGAACTTTTTGGTACAATCAGTTTTTGATTGGGACGGAGGTAATTCGAAGATTCAAGTTCGTTTATTTCTTTCAAAGCCTCCACTGTCGTTCGATACAATTTGGCTAATCCCCAAAGAGTATCTCCACTACGAACTCTAATAATTATATGTCTGGCCTTAATTTTATAAGAATCTAAGTTTGATAAAGATTTTTTTCTAGTTTTAAACAATTTGTTTGATGGCTTCTTTATGTAAAATCGCATCCCCTCCCTTAATTGTTTGGCATCTGTTAATCCATTCCAATCCATTAGTTCCTTAACTGTTTTTTTATATCTTAAAGCTAAGTGAGAAATTGTAACATTTTTTGGAATTCTTATAAAATCTTTATAATTTGTATATTTTTTATTTGAAATCTTTCTATACCCAACTATTAGTTTTTGTCCTGCCCTTAGCTGATTAGGATGAGATAATTTATTCCAATGCATTAATTTTTTTACACTAGTTTGATGCCTCCTAGCAATTTTCGAAAGTACTCCTCCTTTTGGAACTCTTATATGTTTTGCAATTAATTTCGAATTAAAGGAATAGGATTTTCTTGCAATTTCTTTAAAAACTCTCCAAGTTGGCACATAGGTTTTTAATTTTTTATTTACCCTCAATACCGATTTTGCATTAAGTTTGTTCCATTTTGATAAACGATTTATTGATGTTTTATGTTTTCTCGACAAATCCCACAAATTATCACCTTTTTGGACTTTAAAATAAATTGGGACTCCATACCTTTCAAGAATTCTTGTACCAATACTAGAATTAGAAATTAATTTGTTATAATTAATACTCCATTTTTTTGATGGTTTTGGATTATATTGCAATGATTCCAACAAATTTTTATGGTATTTTTTAGGAATGTAAAAAGAGTATTTTTTTTGATTCATAGGAGGTAATCCAAGAAATAAGGCTGGATTTTTTTCTCGAAGCATTCTAAAAGAAATTTTGGATCTTTTAGCTACCTCTTCTAAAGAAAAAGAAACATTTAAATTTACCTTAGTTTCATCAATAGGATTTAAAGTTTTTACATCTCCAAAACCATACCTATTTGGATTTTTAAATATTATTGCCATTGCCATGATAGATGGTACATAATTTCTAGTTTCTCGAGGCAATTTTAAAGAATAATAATCGGTACTTCTTCCTTTTCTCTTTGCCAATTTGATTGATCTCTGAACTCGACCTTCACCAGTATTATAAGCAGCCATTGCTAGCTCCCAATCACCAAATATCCCATAAAGATTTTTAAGATACATAATTGCTGCTTTCGTGGACAAAACAGGGTCACGCCGTTCATCGACCCAGCGATTTATTTTTAGACCATAGCGCCTTCCTGTAGAAGAAATAAATTGCCACAATCCTACTGCATTCTTGCTTGATACAGAATGTACGCTAAAATTGCTTTCCGCTGGAACCATATATAAAAGATCAAGTGGCATCCCTTCTTCTTTCAACATCCTTGTAATCATAGGAGCGTACCTCCCAGAGCGTCTGATTCCTTTTATAATTTTTTTTCTTTGCTTAGTCGTCAACCTTCTAATTATTCTATCGACCTTTGGGGAGAATTTTATTGGAATATCATAATATTTACCTTCAAATTCCCAAAATTTTTTTCGATAGACAGATTTTTGTATTAATTGTTTTTCTAAAACGTCTCGACTTTTTTGAAATCTATCTTCTCCAATTTTCTTGATTATTCTTCCATTAGACTCAAACATCAAAGAGCGATTCTTTAGTTGAGCAGGTTGAAATGCATTTGTTGAAGCTTTGATATGCATAACAATTGCTACTGTTATACATAAGGTTAAAAATAACCTAAAAAACATTTTGGATAAACTATTCATTAACGTATTATCAAAAAAAACTTATATTAAAATAGTGAAAATTTTTTTTTATCAAAGATGAATTACATTTTATCAATGATAACGATTTATTCAATAATTTAGTGCAAAGACCATGCACTATTTTGTTTGTTTCTTGCAATAACATACTTTCAAAATTAGTTTGACTATCAAGTTTTCCTTAACATAAAATGGGGATGCTTTCGGTAATCGCGAGAATAGCTCAGTTGGTAGAGCGCAACCTTGCCAAGGTTGAGGTCGCGGGTTCGAGCCCCGTTTCTCGCTCCATTTCTTGACTAATTTCAAAAAACATTTTCTCTTATAAAAATGTAGAAAAAAATATATAAACTTTGATACAACTAATATATCTATGAGTTTGAATTCATAATAAAAAATGATTATTTAATAAGGTATATTTTAATCAAAACTAATTTTTTTAAAAAAAAATTTAATTTCATAAAAAAATGAAAGATAAAACTAAAGATTTTAAGCCATTTATATTCATTGATTCGAAAGGGATTTTTAGTTTAGAGGATTCATCAATTATTCTGATAAATCAGTCTAAATCTACTCAGCAAAAAAATCATAACGGAAAAACTGCTTCTGATTTTGTAAAAGCGAATACTCCATCATCTTGGCAAATAATTAGGAATAATTTTCCTGGAGACGTTAGGAGATTAGAACCATCTGAGCTTATTAGTTTCTGGAATGAAAAAAAACTTAATGGTCATTTTGAGCATAGAGATGAATATTTCATTGAAACTTTAAACCCTTTTATTAATTTTGATGATAATGGCACATTCACTTTATCCTCAAACTTGCATAAAATTCTAGTTGAGCTTGAAAAGGTTTTTAAAGGTAGAATGTTACTTATATTTCGAGATGAATCTCTCCATTTAGTTTTGGAGGGGCTAGAAAAAAATGTTTTTTTAAAATCTGGAAATGTTTCCTCAAATCTCAAATTACATTTTAAAGAAAACGAACCCGTATGGTCAATACCTCTTGAATCAAAATTTTACAAATTTCTTAGAAATAAGAACCCAAAAAAATTGGAATTTCAAGTCATTTCTAATCGTCTTCATATGAGAAATCTTAGTACAAATAAAGAGTTAACTGTTGAATTAAAACCTGCTGTAAGCTCTTTCAATTTTGCATCAAGATGGAACCCTCCAGAATATGGGCCTTTAATTGAAACTGTTTTCACAAAAGATATTATGATTAAACTTAAAGATATAAGTAACAGCAGCATGTTTAAAAGGCTAGGAATCTTGGGGAACTCAGGAAAAATAAGTGCTGCTTTGTTTGGAAATTCCCCAGATGATTTCCTTTTTCTCGGAAATGAAATAGGAAAATGTAAAGAAGAATTTCAAGTGGTTTCCCATCCAATGCCAATTTTAGAAGATGATTACATTATCTCTATATACGAAAATCAAGTTATAAGGTTGAGAAGCTTGAATGAAGATTATGAATGGATGACCTTTTTTGAGAAAGAATTCAGTTTCATTAATACCGCATCAACTATTGAAACCAATAATTCAGTTAAATCCCACAAATCACAGGATCATCTTCAATTAGTTAAAAATAAAAAATCTACATCAGAAAATATTGCTAACAACCCCAATTCCAAAGATTTTGCTAAATCTGTAAATTAAAATTTAAATGCTAAAAAATAAATTAAAAGACATTTTCTAAAAAAGAATTTTTTACAAATTAAACCATATCCTTGATTTTTAAAAATTAGTTAAATTTTTTTAAAATATTTTTAAGAAATTCAAAAAAAATTATTATATAAAATTTAATCAAAAATTTTTTGTTTACCTTTTGGAAATATTAATATGGCTCTAAAATCATTTACATTAGTTAGTGTTGGCCCTGGAGAGATAAGACTTTGAATTTTTAAAAAAAAGTTATAAGAATCATTTTTACTCAAGAATTTCTTCGGATTTAAACCAAAAGATTTAGAAATTTCCAAACTGTCTGGCCCAATAAATGCTCCTGCATTATCTCCAAAACCATCTATACCGTCGGTATCACAAGCTATAGCCCAAATCCCTTTATGTTTTCTTAATTCAATCAACATGGAAAGTAAATATTCAGTATTTGGTCCGCCAACCCCATTGCCTTTTACTGTAACACATGTTTCCCCACCAGATAAAATAACTAGGGGTTTTGAATTTTTTGCCATTTTTTTTTGAAAATTTTTAGCTAGAATTGCATGATTCTTTCCTATTACTCTCGATTCTCCTTGGACAGAATCACTCAAAATTAAGGGTTCTATTCCAAATTCTTCTGCAAATTTAGCTGATGCCTCTAGAGACTGCTTTGCAGAAGCAATCAAAATATTCTCTACATTTTTTAATCTATAATCCCCTGGTTTTGGAGTTTCATTCCTAGCATTTATTATATAATCCAAAACTGATTTAGGTTTACTAATTTTGTATTTATTTAGAATATTTTTAGCATCCAAGAAAGTTGAAGGGTCTTCAATAGTGGGTCCAGAAGCAATAATTCCCAAATCATCTCCAACAACATCTGAGATAGCTAGTGTTATAACTTTCGCGGGATAACACGCAAGTGCCAATCTGCCACCTTTTATAGCTGAAATATGTTTTCTAACTATATTTATTTCATGAATAGTTGCTCCCGAGTTTAATAGTTCAGATGTAATTTCTTTTTTGTCTTTCAAGCTTAAACCTTCCGCTGGTAAGGATAGGAGAGAAGAACCGCCTCCGGATATAAGAAAAAGGACTGTATCTTTTTCTTGGAGTCCATAAGCTATTTTAAGCATTTTTGAAGCTGCTAGCATTCCATTATTGTCAGGGATAGGGTGCCCTGCTTCTATAACTTCAATGTTAATGCATGGAACTGTATAATTGTAACGAGTAACAACCAGACCTTCAATTTTTCCAGATAATTCATATTCAACAATTTGTGCCATTGCAGCTGCTGCCTTACCAGCTCCAAAAACAAAAGTACGGCCACAAAATTTATTTTTAGCTAGATATGGAGGAAGACAAACTTTGGGATGTGCTTTTTTTAAAGCAACATCAAAAAGAGCATTAAGGAATTTTCTGGGATTCATTTTTAATTAACCTTTCCGCCAAGAAAACAATAGGATGTAAAACTCGTATATCTATATTTTTAATCTTTATACCCGCCCTAATTTGGTATAGACACCCTACATTTCCAGTTACTAAAGTTGTAGCATTAGAATAATTTTTCAATGCGTTTAAGATTGATTGTGTTTTTCTATGTAAAATAGCTTTTGATAGTTCGGGTTGACAGAGATTATAAATACCTGCAGAACCGCAACACCATTCAGAATCTTCAATTACTTCAAGTGTAACTCCAGGTAAATCTTTTAAAATTTTCTGAGGTTTTTTATTTACTTGCTGAGCGTGAATTAAATGACAAGGAGCATCATATAATACTGTTTCTTCATCTTTACGCCAATCTAGTCTTTTTAAACGATCTTGGTGAAGATAAATAAACTCCATAATATCTATAACTTTTTTTTCAAAACCAGAAAATTTTTGTTTTTTATAAGTTGTATCTGAAAACAGTAACTTGTATTCCTTTAATTGAGCTCCACAACCTGCTGCATTAGTAATAATTGCGTCTAAATCAAAAGATTTAAATGCTTCCAAATTTTCTAAAGCTAGTTTTCGTGAAGTTTTTCTGTCACCACTATGTACGTGTAAAGCTCCACAACAACTTTGATCCTTTGGAATATGGACTTCACATCCTAAATATCTTAAAAAAGTGAGTGTTGAATTATGAATTACTTCTTCGGATACATCCATAATACAACCAGAAAACATACCTACTCTTGGAATATTATTTTGAAATTTTGTTTCTTGATCGAGAGGCCCTAAAATTTTTTTTGAATACTTAATTTTGAACGATTTCCCTGAAAAGTCAGGGATTAAATATTGTTTAAAAACAAATGATTTTGGAAAAAAGTTTCTGAAAAAAGTTTTCGTAATAATTTTTGGGATCCCACTGAAAATATAAATTTTCATTAATTTACTCAATAAAATCAATAAATTTGTTGAACAGAAAATATTTTTCAAAAATATTTTCCTTAAAATCCTTTCTTTCAAAGTCTGATTCGTATTTTCTAAAATTATACCCCTAGTTTTTTCTAGTAATTCTCCATATGGAACACCTGATGGACAAGCACTTTCGCAAGCTCTACAATCGAGACAACGACTCAAAGGTTTAATTACAGAATCTTCTAGTTCGAGTTCTCCTTCCCATAACCCACGCATTAAAAAAAGTCTGCCTCTGGGAGAATCTTTTTCATCACCTAACTCTCTGTATGTTGGACAGGAGTCTAAGCAAAGACCACAATGAACACACTTTAGAATATTATCAAATTCACTTTGTCTAAAAAGATTTTTTGCTCTAGCGGAAGTTTTTCCTTCAGAAAAAATTTTCATTTTTCAAAGCCCTAATCATAGTAAGATGAAGAAAAAATTCCTCTTGGGTCTAAATGATTTTTAATCCTTTTAGTTAAGGAGAAATTATTAGATACCCCAAATTCCCCTAGATCTTTCTGTGAATTTTTTTTTGAACCACTAACCCATTTTAATTTACCTTCAGATCTTTGAAGAATTGATTTAATTTTTTCCAGATATTTCATTTGTTCTTCTCTTTGAACGCTTTTGTGTAAAATATGCATATCACCTCCAATAGGATGAATGAGAATTTTAAAGTTATCTTTCAAGAATTTATCTATAGGGAATCTAAGTGTTTCTTCTGTAGTCAAAGTTACAAATACATGGAATCCTGATTTATCTATGTCCCAAGAATTACGAAAAAATTCTATGAATCCATCAAATCTCTTTTCTCCTGGAGTAAATTTTTGTCCAAGCAACAATTCTCCATCAGCTAGAATTTTTAACTTATCACCAAAAATCTTTTTTATTTCAATTTCAATCCTAGCTCTGGTATAATCATTCCCAGAATACCCCATTCCTAAAATCCAGTTTGAGTCATGAGTTGAGACAGCCTGAACCCAGTCCAGAGGGATCCGACATTTATGTATTTCTTTAACTTTTGTCAACCATGACTGATTATTGAAAATTCCATACATCGCATGTGGCTCTGTTGGTAAAGGAATTACCTTCAGAGTTAGAGAAGTTATAACTCCTAATCCTCCTTGACTTCCTATCATCATTCTCATTAAATCATAGCCAGAAACATTTTTTACAACTTTTCCTCCGGCTTTTACAATTTCACCATTACCGTTAACGTATTCAATACCCAGAATACAATCTCTTATTCCTCCCATATTCATACGATTTGGTCCAAAATCATTACACGCCAACACTGAACCAATGCAAGAATCTTGAAACCATGGATTAACCGGCAAAAACATTTTTCGCTTTTTAAGGATCTTACTCATATTTCGGTAAGTCATTCCAGAATCAAGACTTAAAACCATATCCTCTGGATCAAAAAAACGAGTTGCATTTAATTTTTGAAGGGAAAGAATTTCTTTTGAAATAAATTTTGAATTATTAAAAACAGAATCAACAAATCGTGTCCCTTTTCCGCAGATTCTAAATGCTTTCCGATGCTCAATTCTTGAAGAAATCCATTTTTGAATCTCCTCTAATGAATTTGGTAATATCATTTTCATACAATAATACCAGATTTAGATTCAATCATCTTTGGCTTATCTAAATTTTTACCACCATTCAAATTAGAATTACTTTTAGATTCTGAACATTTACCAGGTTGAGGAAATATCTTGCCTGGATTCAGTAAATTTTCCGAATTAAAAAATGAACGTACATTTTTCATATTTTCAAGTGAATTTTTTGTATATAGTTCACCCATCCATTCTGACTTTTCTAGTCCAATACCGTGCTCTCCCGATAGAGCTCCCCCATGCCGAATACATACCGACAAGATCTCTTCACCAATAGAGTGAGCTTTTTCAACTTCTTGAGGATTTTCATAATTATATAGAATTAATGGATGTAAATTCCCATCACCTGCATGAAAAACGTTTGCTACTGTTAAACTATATTTTTTCCCAATATAATAAATTTCTTCTAAAACTTCAGGAAGCTTACTACGCGGAATTACACCGTCTTGGACATAATAACTTGGAGAAATTTGTCCTATTGCACCAAACGCCTCTTTACGAGCACGCCAAATTTTTTTTCGTTCTTCTTCGCCATGAGCTCGCTCAACCTTAGTTGCACCGCACTCTCTAAGAAGACCTTCTACAACTTTCGCTTCACTTTCAAGCCCATCCTTCAAACCATCCAATTCTACTATCAACAAAGCTTCCGCATCTAATGGGAATCCTGCATTAAAGGATTTCTCAACAGCCATAACTACAATTTTATCTAGCATTTCCATGGCAGCTGGAATTATTCCTTGCCCAATAATTTTAGAAACCGATTCACATGCACTTTTAACCGATTTATAAATTCCAAGTAAAGTTACTGCTCTTTCAGGAATGGGTGTCAATCTACAGATAACTTTAGTTACGATTCCAAATGTCCCCTCTGAACCAATTACTAAACCTAGTAGATCTGGACCTGGCATCCCAAAATGACTTCCTCCAAGTTTAACAAGTTCCCCATCAGGCAAAACCATTTCAATACCTAGAACATGGTTAACAGTTACACCATATTTAAGGGTATGGGGGCCTCCAGAATTTTCTGCAACATTACCTCCGATAGTGCATGCTTTTTGTGAGGAAGGATCAGGAGCATAGTGAAACCCCTTATCTCGAACATATTCGCTAATCTTCAAGTTAATAACACCAGGATCTACTGTAATTGTACGATTGATAAAATTGACATCATGCACTTTTTTAAATCGTGCCATTTCAATAATTACACTCCCTTCCTTAGGAATTGCACCTCCAGATAGGCCTGTACCTGCACCACGAGCTACAAAACTTATTTTTTTTTGGTGAAGAATTTTTACAACTAAAACTAGCTCCTCAACCGTCCCAGGGAAAACAACTCCCATTGGTAGCGATTTATAGAGAGTAAGACCATCACATTGATATGTATAAAGTGTAACCTTATCGTCTTTAACCCATTCTTTGCCCAGAACTTGAATAAGTTTTTCCCGAATATTTATTTCAAATGACATTTTAAAAAAATTTTAGTAGTATTTTTTTTTGCAAATAAATTAATTTAAAAATATTTACAAAATAATAATTTAAATTATATGTTGAATTATAATAACATTATTATTTTGAATTTTTTAGCTATTAATTTTAATTTAATTTATGATCATCAACTTAATTTATCTGAGATATGAGTATTTACGGCTATATCCGTCTTAACAATCGGCACCGACACCCTAAGAACTTCGATCTAAAAAAACAAACTAAAATTATTAAAACATGGTCTAAAAACCATGATTATAAAGTTAAAAAAATTCTTTGTGAAACTGAACCGAATAGTACTAATATGGAATTACCTAAATTAAAAAAATTGATATCATTAATAGAGCAAGGTAAGGTAAGTTTTTTAATAATCCCTCGTTTAGATAGGTTAACTCGTAGAATTCGTGTATATCAAAAACTTATTAATTTATTTAAGAAATACAACATTCGCTTTGTTTCAATCGAAGAAAATTTGGATTCAGTAACAAAAAATGGGAAAAAAGTTTTAGAGGCTATTAATTATCTAGCTTTATGGGATGCAAAAACTATCTCCGATAGAACTCATGAAATGATTGAAAAAAAGCGCAAACTTGGTGAAAGTGTAGGACATGCACCTTTTGGATACATATACCAAAAAAAACGTCTTGCTCCTTTAGTTAGGGAATTAAATATTGCAAAAATGATTAGAGAAAAAAGAGAAGAAGAAAATCTAAGTTATCATAAAATAGCTAGATTCTTGAATAGTCAAAGACTCAGAGCAAAACGAGGAGGGAAATGGTACGCCGAAACAATAAAATGTATTTGCGAGAATCCACTTTACGATAGATCTTAAGACTACTAAAAAACTAATCTATCTTTAAAAGGGGAGTGTGGACCAAATTCCTTAAAACCATTACTAATTGCTATTTTTTCTTTTTCAACAAATTTAGAAATGGAATAACGAAAATTTTCATTTTCTAACCAATGAGCGCTATAAGTAATTTCAGGCATAAACCCACGATTAATTTTATGATCTCCCTGAGCACCTGCTTCAAATAACATAATCCTTTTCTGAATGGCATATTCGATTTGTTGATAATAACATAACTCAAAATGTAACCCTTTATAATCTCTTTTGCAACCCCAATAACGTCCATAAAGATTTTTACCTTTTTTAAAATTAATCGAACCTGCAACACAATCACCACCACTATCATATGCTAAAATTAACACAAGCCTATCCCTCATTTTTTTATAAATATTTTTAAAAAAATCTTCTGTCAGATATGACTGTCCCCACTTTTTATAAATTGTCGATAAATAAAATTGATACATATTCATAATCTTTTCTGGAACAATATCATCTCCTTCAAGAATTTCAATTTTGATCATTTGTTTTTTAATCAAATTTCTTTCCCTTAGAATTTCTTTACGACGTTTGCGTTTTAAAGTTGCTAAAAAATCTTCAAAAGATTTATAATTATTATTTTTCCAATGGAACTGAAAACTGTGACGAATTATAAAGCCCATTTTTTCGAAAATTGATATCTCATCTTTATCCACAAACAAAAAATGCAAAGAAGAGCATCCTCTTTCGCGCATCTTTCGGATAGCTTCGTATAAGAGTTTTTTTTGAACCTCAAAAGAATGCTTTGAGCATCGAAAAAGTAATTTTCTTCCAGTTGCTGGGGTGAATGGGATTGCAGAGACTAATTTAGGGTAATAATGCATACCATTATTTTCATATGCATTAGCCCAAGCCCAATCAAAAATATACTCTCCAAAACTATTGTTTTTTTCATAAAGACATAGGGCACCAATTAATCTTTTTTTATCCCATAACGTTATGTGGATTGGTACCCATCCTGATTCTATGCCAACACAATCACTTTCTTCTAGTGAAGATAAAAAACTATGCTCAGTAAAAGGAAAGTCGGTTAAATTTACTGAGTTCCAGTCAGAGGAAGAAATAGTTGTTATTTTTGATTGATATCTGGTTTCCAAATCTCAAAATTAATAAAATTTATGTTTTTTTGGAGATTTAGAAAATTTTTTGACTTGTTATCAATCACGATTAGACGATCCCAAGAACAAAAGATCTTTGTTCCGAACATAGCTAATAATTTCTATAGAAGTAGTCTTTATTGTAGAAACATCTTTGAAAAATATTACTTGAAAAGGAATATCTTTTTTTTTAATAGAAATTTTATCTAATTTGTCACTTTGAAATTCATCTGATACATCGTTATTTAAAACGCTTAAATCTCCAGTTTGTCTTAATTTTTTTATACGAATTGGACTATAAGTTTCTAGTTGTTCATCAGATAATATAACTCCAGTATATGTAAAATGACTACCAATTAATCTTTGTTCATGATCAAAAGCATATGCCTTTATTCTAATTTTTTCTATAACATCTGAATCATAGAAAGAATTTCTTATAGTACCTTCGACTACAAAAAGGGGTGTTCGATTGTAACCATTTTCAACTTGCCTCGCTCTAAAATCTTCTAAAAATTTTAGTTGATGACTATCTCCATTGAATATTTTACGAAAAACCATCAGATCAAATTTTATATATCCCCCAATATATGCTAAACAAGAAAATCCAATTAGAATTAAAAAAATAAAAAAAATAAATTTCTCATGGATTCCAAATACACCACTCGTTGAAGTAGGTAGGAGGTCAGATTTAGTTTTATATTGGGTTTTATTTTTATATTCTCTGGTATTAATCCCTATTTTTTGATTTGCGTTTTTTTGAGTATTTTGGGTATTTTGGGTTATTTGATTGAATTTTTCTTTTTTCAAATCTTTTAAAACACTTTTTTGTCTTTCATCAAGTTGGTTATTTTGATTAATTAATTTTTTATCTTTGCTAGAAACATTTAAAAAATTTTTATTATTTATTTTATTTTTTGAAGTTTTTTTTACACCGAGTTCTTCCAAAATTGAACTCGCAGTTTCAGCCGCAGTTTTTTCCTTATCATTAGTGACAGAGGAAATGAATGATTTGTTATCATTCTGAGCACTCGATTTATTTTCTCTTAAATTTTTATTAAAATTTTTTTCTTTGCGTTCTATCATTTACTTAGTAAAAAAATATCTGAGGATTTTTCCAAAATTACGATTCCAACAAAAGATTTTTTTTATTTTATTAATTTTTGTAATTTTACAGGCCTAATATTCTCATCATTAACGCTAAATATCAAGACTTTGCTATTAGGATAATTCTAACTAAATTAACTGCCTGTAAGAACTCCTAAAAAAATAAACTGAGGTTTTTTATATTCATCATCATCCATTGGAAAGGCTACTTCAAATTTTAAAGGAACTTGAAATAAAGATACTGTATCTATAGTCCATTCTATTCCTATGCCCGCATTTTTTCTGTATTTAACATTTTTAAATGGCATCAAATCTGACCAAATTTTCCCCTGATCAAAAAAAACTGACCCTTGAATTTTAAATGTACTTACAATTCCCCAAAATGCTGAATTAATTAGCGGGAATTTAAAACCTAATCTTGATGCTAACATATGATCATTACTTAAATCTACTTTTTGAGGGAATCCTCGCAATACATTTGGTCCGCCTAGTTGAAATTTTTTTTGCAGAGGAGAATCACCTGATGTATGAGATCTAATTAAGTCAAGTTCAACTGACTTTCTATAGCCAACTTTAATAATTTGACCAATTTTTCCCTGTCCTCTTACATACGCAAAATCTGATGGCAACAATAATGCTGGTTGTTCGTTCCATATACTCCAGTTTAAATGGTAAAAATTATTAAACCTGAACTCCCCACTATACTCCAAAAAAAACGAATTAGATTCTCCAGTTTCATAAAATTTATCGTCAATTTTTGAATTATTACTTGATGCAAAAAGTTTTTCACGTGAAAAACTAGAATTGAATTTGTATGCGATTTCATTTGGGTTTTGAGACGGCTCAAATGAAGCTCTTAGCCCTTGAGATTGAACCCCACCAAACTCATAAAAACTAAAACCTGCCTCAAGCCCATGTATTCCAAAATTACTTCGATCAAGATTAAAAATATATAGTAAACGTTTATTTTTTGTACCATATCCTGGAATAGCATAAATACGATATTTATCAAATCTGTAACGAACTCCTAGGCCTAAAGAATTCCCGTCAATTGCATTATTACCTAGGCCGGGCACAATAAGAACCATATGCTCACGATCCTTTTTCCAATCAAACCCAAATCTATATCTAAAAAATCTGACAGAATGGTTATTAATTCTAGATGTTTCCATCATTTTCTCATCAGGATCAATGGAAACTTTTGCTGGCAAACTGCTTGTTATAAAAAAAATTTTTTCTTTTTTTTTAATTCCTGATATTACTTTTCTGAATACTTTACCATCTTTAGTTTCAATAGCAATTTCAATGGGCATTTTTATTGATCCAATTTTTTTTATATCTACTTCTGCTTCGAAAAAATTATTTGTAAGTTCCCTAACAGTCACTCCTTGTAAAGAATAATCTAATGTTTTATTGGTTTGGAACCACTGAGAAAAGAACCATTCTAGAGAACCTTCACCAGAAACATTATATTCATCTAAGCCATCGATGACACTATTTCTAATAGTTGGAGAATTAAACTTTTCAAAAGATCTTTGAAATTCCTTTATACCCACAATTTTTTGATTATATTCATTTGTAAAATTGCAAAGTCCCTTCTTAAAAACTTCCTCTCCAACCACAAACTCAAGCATTGAAATAACCAGTGCGGTTTTGTATGTTAGAGTTTTTAAATAACTTTGCGAATCTGGATTTTCTTGAAAAGAAGAAATTATTGGGTAGTTCTTTTTGGGAGGAATACTATTGACCATTTTTTCAAAATAATGGTCTTTATACCGGGGATTAAGCCAGTCAATATTATCAAAAATTCCAGAATCTGATCCAAATTTGTATTGAAAGTATCGAAGCCCTAAAAAAGCAGGTATTCCCAAGCTAAGCCATAGTTGTTTTTCTTGATCATTCCAAATTGATTCACCAAACCATAATTTCCCAAGACTCCTAGTCAAAAATCCAAGTGCTTGCCGATCCATTAACTCAGATCTTTTATAGTTTGGTAAAGGAACAAAAACTAAATTGTTTATAACTTCAACTTGTTCAAAATCAGCATTAACAGGAACAATAATTACTCTTTCCCAAGGCACAATCATTCCATAATTCATTTGCAAAAAATTTAAAAAACTTTTAGTCCAATTTAAAAACAGTTTCCCCTTTCTTGTTTGATCTTCAAAATAAAAAGAGGTTATTTCAGGAACTATAATTTCTGTTTGTAACGAATTCCCCAAAAGGGATCCCTCTTCTTTATCCTCCTTTAGATAAAGATTATCTCTAATAAAAATTAAAGGGAAACTTTTTATTGGTTTTTTCAGGAATGGTATTTTTTTTACTTCATCCGCCATCAATTTATAATTTCCGGGTGTTACTATCAATTGGCCAGATTGCGCTGCTTTAAAATTTATGTCGAAAGTTGATGGGATAGGGAGGGAACTCTTTTTAAACCAACCTGATTTTTTTAAATCCTGCTCCCAATTCCAATACAAAAGCTTTGGATGCCAATTTGTTGTTAACAACATTCCATTTGAAGATCCCTCATATAAATGTTCAGGAAATTTAGTTGAAAATCCTATTTCTATAACTGATCTCCCATGATAATCTTTTGATTTTGAAATACCATCTTTTAAAAATATTCTTAATAGCCCATTTTCTACCGAATATCCAATATCTAAATCGAGATTAGGTTCTAAATTGTATTCCAGATACTCTCGCTCATTAATTATATTATTTTTTAGTACACTCACAGAGTGAATATTCATTTCCCCATAACTAAAACCTTTTGGAGATTTTGGATCTTCATTGTTTTCACGAAAACTACGCATTGAAAATACAGGGACTATTCTGTGTTTTCGAGATCCCCTTGGATCTGGTAAAAGGAATCTATTCCCTGGAAGAGCAAACAACAATTCATTCTTTGGGAAATTAATTTTAAAGAAACTAACTTGCATTTTCCCAACAAGAAGTGTCTTATCATGATCATAAGAAACATCAATTTTGTAATGGGGATAATCCAAATTGAATTTTTCCTTAGCAAATAAAGGAAAGTTTATGGAGAATAAAAATAAAAATAAAAAACAAATATAATTTAATATCCTCAAATATTTTAAAAATGAATATTTCAAAAACAGACTTCCAAACAAATAATTAATAATTATAAACTCAAAAACTAAACCTAAAAATGGCTACCATTTTTACACAAATTATAAAAGGGGAACTACCTTGTGAAAAAATTTTTGAAACTGATTCGGAAATTTCTTTTTTAGACATAATGCCTAGCTCAATTGGTCATACCCTAGTAGTACCTAAGCTTGAAGTAGCAAGACTCGAATATCTTCCTCAACCTCAAGCTATTAAATTAATGTGTACTTTACAAAAAGTTGCAAAAGCCGTCAGCATAGCTTTTAACAAAATAGATTACAATATAGTCCTAAATAACGGGACCAATGCTGGACAAGTAGTTAGCCATATCCATTTCCACATTATTCCCCGTACAGAGGGAAGTAACAAACCATTTGCTGAAAAAATTCAACTTTCGGAAAGTGAATTTAAAGTAATCGGTTCTAAAATTCGAAATTGCTTTTAAGAAAATATTTTAGCAGAAAAATTTATTATTTAAAAAATCAATAACAAAATTTTAAGATTGAAAAATCAAAAATATTAAAAAATGGAACTTTTTTACGCTACAAAGAAAAATATTTTTTTAAAATTAAAAAAAATTTTCTCTAAAATAATCGAATTTAATATTGATTTAAACAAAGCTTTTTTAAAAAAAGGAGTTATATAAAATTAAAAAAATACTGCGGATTTATAGGCCTCATTGGACGACCAAATGTTGGTAAATCTACACTGCTCAACCAAATAATTGGTCAGAGAGTTTCAATAACTACGCATAAAGCACAAACAACCAGAAACTGTATCCTTGGTATCCTAACTGAAGATAATAAACAAATTGTTTTTGTTGATACTCCAGGCATTCACGAGTCTGAAAAATTGTTAAGCCGTAAAATTGTATCATATTCTATTAAAACATTAAACGACACAGATTTAAACTTATGGATAGTGGAACCAATTCTCAATTCAAAATCAAAACAAAATAAAAAATCTTTTTTACATAATGAAGATAGGAAAATTTTGAATCTACTTTCCGGTAAAGAGAAACAGACGGTATTAGTTTTGAATAAAATAGATAGAATAGGTAAAGAAAAAATAATTTCAAGTATTGCAGAGTTTAGCAAAATAGGTGATTTTGCTGAAATTGTTCCAATTTCCGCTTTGAAATCGACAAATGTAAAACATCTTGTAAAAATAATTAAAAAATATCTCCCTGCTCATCCTTTTTATTTTGAAGAAAATCAGTTCACTGACGTTTCAGAAAGGTTTTTAGCCGGGGAATTTGTAAGAGAAGAAATTTTTATTAGATTACATAAAGAAATTCCTTATTCAGTTGCTGTAATTGTTGAAAAATTTAAAAATGCTGAGAAATGTGCCCAAATAGCCTGTACAATTTGTGTAGAAAGAGAATCTCAAAAAGGAATAATTATAGGAGAAAAAGGGCAAATGCTCAGAAAAATAGGTATTTCTGCACGAAAAAAAATTGAAAAATTACTAGGAAGAAAAGTTAACTTATTTTTGCATGTTAAAGTTCTAAAAAAATGGTCACAAAATACTGAGCATTTGATATCTCTTGGTTATAATTAACAAAAAATTAAACTATTTTTAAATTTTTTTAATGCGAATTATAAAATATTTTATTTTATTTTCAATTTTTATAATTTTTGAATTTATTATGTTCAGCATTTCTTTAGAGATTGGATTAAGCTCAATAGTTTTAATAAGTACAATTTTTACTATATGGATAATATTAAAAAAAATTACAACTATTGTGAAGTATGGCGATTCAGGAAACAATGAAGATTCTTTCAAAAATTTTAATAATTTAAATTCCAATATTTCAAACTTTAGTGAAACCCAATCTTCAAAGTCAAATAAACTTTTCGCAGGATTTGATGGCAGTATTTTTGAAAAATTCAAAAAAAATTTAAATTTGAATTCCAAAGATATCTATTCTTCCAAAATAAGCATCCCTGAAAAAAATTTACAAAAAGAAGATTTAGATAATTATGAATTAGTCAATGAAAACAATGTTTTTAATGATGAATTAAACGAAAGAGAACAGGTAAGAGTTACTTTAAGCAAAAAAGCAAAAAGTCTTAATGAATCTAGAGAAAACCTTTCAAATAATGAAAATACATTAAATCGAGAAATAAATAAAATTTCTGATAATAATAAACCTCAAGATAGATCTATTGGTTCTGGAGAAGAAGCTTTAAAAATTCTTACAAGTAAACAAAAGGCACTTAGAGAGCAATCAGAAAAAACTCCAGTTATTGATTTAATTGACTACGAGGATGATCTTTTTGAAGATGAGTTAATACCAATTCCTGGAGGAGAAAATTTTTCTGAATTAAAAGAGGAAAATTATAAATCTAATAACAAAGGTAATTTAGGAGATACTTCTTTTCAGGATGAAGAGTTTTTAGAAAATACTTTTTCCAAAGATCAGACAGAAAGTGAGAAGAAATCTGAAGCTGAATCTCTTCTAAGGCTTGCCACATCATCTTGCGAAGCTGGGAAAATAGAAGAAGCAAAAATAAGTCTAAAAATTTATTTTGATCTAATGACTGAACTGAATGAAGAACCAACGCTAGATGTGAAGAAATTATCAGATAAACTTAATATTTCTTATGATACGAAACGTTTAAATTTAATAAATAAAAGAAATGATTTAGATAAATCAACAAAAAATCAAAATGAAGAGCTTGTATTTCAAGAAATTCCTGAACAAGCAAATTATGCAAATGTAATGGATGGACTTGTTAGATCTCTAGAAGAAAAAGATGCATATGAAGAAGCTCTACCTTTGTTAAAAGATTTATTAGAATACAATAGGAAAAGAGGAAATATTTCTGATATGGATTCTCTTTTTGATAGATTGGAACAAGCTTACTCGTCGTTGAAAAATGATGAAAAATTATACAAAGCTTACAAAGAGCACCTTTTAATTAAGCAACAATTAGGAGATCTTGAAGGCGAATTAAATCTTCTAGATTTGATAAGCTACTATTATGCTAATATGGGAGACCAAGAAGCTCTAAAAAGATATCAAGCTGAAAGTAAAAGAGTAAAACATTTGATAGAAGAAAAAATGATTACAGAAAAAAACCTTTAAATGAAAATTTATCAAAAAAAATAATAACTAAAAATATAAGCATCCTTCAGGGGTACTATTCTCAAGAATATGTCCTTTATTACTGGCCGCAAACTGCAATTCCGCCAATAATCTACAACTTTGATTACGCCTTGCACGAACAACATAATACTCAGCAATTCTTGGTGAAGTATCGAATTCAAGATGACTGAATGCATTTATTGCGTAAATAGTATGTTTTTCAGCTAGTATCAAGTATCTAAACTGGAAATTAATTTTCCAACTATCAAAATAATTTTTACTTATTCCTAAATGACTATCTCCTTGATTCAATCTAGTTCTAAATGATTTTGAGGGGAAATCAAAATTTTTATATGAGCAACCCATCAAAATAATTAAAATTGTAAATAAAAATTTTAATTGCCTAGTCAACATTATATTTCTTGTAAAAATTAACATTTTTTAGTTTTATTGAAAATATCGACTAATTTAAAGGAAAACTTTAACAAAAGTTAATTTTAAAAAAAATAGTTTCTTAAAATAAAAATTTTAATTAATAAAAAAAATTTTTCAAAGCCAAGTTAATAAAAATTTAATTGGCCAATAACTTGCAATTTTGATATTGTTTGGTATACAAAAACATAAATTTAATTAAATGGACTATGGATCAAAAAAATATTTGGGCAATCGGTGGCGGCAAAGGAGGTGTAGGTAAAAGTTTTGTAGCTGGAAACCTTGGAATTTTACTCGCCCAAAGTGGTTACAAGGTAATTCTTGCAGATTTGGATTTGGGAGGAGCAAATCTTCATACATGGTTAGGAGTGAATAGTCCTACCAAAGGTCTTTCAGATTTCATAGGAAGAGAAATTCTTAATATTTCAAAGTTATTAATACCGACTCAAATACCTGGTCTTAGTTTAATAAGTGGAGCTAAAGACGGAGTTGAGATAGCAAATTTGAAACATACACAAAAACGTAGATTCCTCTCTGCTCTAAGAAATTTAGATGCAGACTACATAGTTATTGATTTGGGAGCAGGCACGTCTTATAACACAGTTGACTTTTTCTTACTTGCAGGATCTCAAATAATGGTAGTTATTCCAGAACCGACTTCAATTGAAAACGCTTACAGGTTTATAAAAAACTCATTTTTTCGACAAGTTTTTCACAATAGTAAAAAATACAGGCTACGTTCTGTTGTAACTCCTGTACTTAAAAAAGATAATCAATACAATGTTAATACTCCTAAAGATCTTATAAATTATTTGAACGAACTCGGAGGAAGCGCTACAGTATTTATTGAAAAACAACTTACTTTGTTCGAACCAAAAATAATTCTAAATCAAGTTCGAACTCAACGAGATCAATTAGTTGGACCTTCAATGAAAGAAGCATGCTCTAAATATTTTAAATTAAATCTTAAATTTATGGGTTATTTAACTGAAGATGATTCAGTAAGAAAATCCGTTTTAGAGAGGGAACCCCTTGCTATAACTTTTCCCGATGGTGTTCCTATGCAACAATTAAAAACAATTTGCTCAGATATTTTACAGGAAGAAAGTGAAAGAGCAGTAAAGAATAATCTTCTATCACAATTAGCATTATGAATGCAGTTAAAGATACTTCTTCTAAAGAGGAGGACAACTATTATAAAATCCTTGAAGTAAGGAGGACAGCTACTTTAACAGAAATTAGAAATGCATATGAAGAAAAACTGGAAGAAGCTCACCTTGAAGCAATTGCCGCCTATTCACTTTTCCCCGAAGAAGAAACTGAAGAAAAATTGCTTAATTATAGTCAGGCTTTTGTTGCTCTAGCAAACCCAATTGCAAGAGCTAAATATGATGATGAAATTCTGCAAGATCAGTACGATAACCTAAATCAACCAGACAATAAACAAAAAAAGCATAAAAAAAATTATAAAGAAAAGGTTGTTCATAATAAAAAAATTTCTAAAAATCTTAAAGATTACAGTGTGCTAGAACAAGACAATAATGAGATACAAGAAATTACCAAAAGCGCTCCTGAAGAAGTTGTAGGACAAACCCAAGAAGAGAGACAGGATTTTTATCTTAATCTAGCTACAAAAAACGAATTGTCCGAAGATAGTCTTGAAGAATATTATTCAAGACTAACTGCCCATGGAGGAAAGGTTTCTTTCAACGGAGCGGTTTTAAAACAAATTAGAGAATTGAAATCTATAACACTTGAAGAGCTTTCAAAAATTACTTGTATCCGTATAACTTATTTAAGAGCTATTGAAGAGGAAAATTTCAAAAAATTTACATCAGGAATATATCTAAAAGGATATTTACTTTGTTATCTAGAATCTATGAACTTGCCACCAGATCAAATTATTGATGACTATTTTAAACTTTTTAAGTCTCACCATGAGTCTAAAAATACTTAAATTGACATTTATAAAATTTTTTTTGTGTATATAATATTTGTAAAATCTTTAAGGTCAAAGCCGGAAATAAGCCGGGTTCTGTTCTCAAATTATTGAGCCGTGACCATTTATCTGGGACTGTCGTTACCTTCAGCCTCTAGCGTCCTACCCGACCGCTAGACGGGCAGCCTTGTAGCGATCCTATTTGGACTTGCAACGGGTGGGGTTTACACTGCCAGTTTTGTCACCAAAACTGCGGTAGGCTCTTACCCTACCTTTTCAACCTTGCCTGTTTTTCCGGAGAAATCATCGGCGGTATGTTTTCTGCTGCACTTTCCGTCGACTCACGACGCCTGGCTCTTAACCAGCACCCTTGCCCTAAGTTGCCCGGACTTTCCTCCAGTTAGCCTATTAATAAATATTAATGGAAACTGGCGATCACGTATCCGACTTTGACTTTTACTAAATTAACAAAATTATTTATAAGATCAAGCAAACTAATTCAAAAACCTTTAACTAAAGCTATTATGAAAAAATTTAAAAAAATAATTAAAAATTCTAAATATAAACCTAATAAACAACCACAAGGATTTAGTTTTATTGAAGTAATGGTGGTTATAATTATTCTTGGACTTCTTTCAAGCATTGTAGGTGTTTATCTTTTTGACGCTGCGGAAAAAGCAAAAGTTGATGCTACAAAAACTCAAATAAGGGGTTTAGAAACTGCTCTTGATCTATACAGACTGCACAATTCAAAATACCCAACTACAGAACAAGGTCTGAATGCCCTTATAAAAAAACCTGAAGTAGGGACTATCCCTAAAAACTGGAATGGCCCTTACCTAAGGGGTAAAAAATTACCTTTAGACGGTTGGGATAATCAGTATCAATATATTAGTGTAAATGGAAAAAATTTTGAAATTATATCTCTAGGTGCAGATGGTATAAATGGCGGAGAAGATTTAGATGCAGATATTAATTCTACAGATCTTCAGTAAATTTCTTAAACCAAATAAAAAAAATATTAATAGAGGTTTCACTTTCTTAGAAATACTTGTTGTTTTGTCATTGGTTTTACTGATAGTAGGTTTTGTAACTCCTAATTTTTTAAAAATTTTCAATAAGCCTTACGAACTAGAATATAAGCATCTTAGTAATGTAGTTAAAATTCTAAGAAACGATGCTATTTTAAAAAATTATTCTTACTGCATGATTATTGATCTAAAAAACAACAAATGATAACTACAAAAAGTAAAGAAGAAGGTAAGTGCCAAATTGATTATTTAAAAAAACCAAAAATTTTAGCCCCCCACTTTTTTTCAGAAGAAATTATACTAAAAGAGGCAAGAATAGCAGGAAAAGATTATTTTG
>CACGSI010000009.1 GCA_902575715.1 uncultured SAR324 cluster bacterium | reverse complement strand
GGGGTCCGCTTGCAGCACAAGGTGATCCAAAAGCACAATTTAATATCGGTAACATGTACGATTTCGGAAAGGGAGTTAAAGAAGACAATGTACAAGCAGTTTATTGGTATAAAAAAGCAGCTGAGAGAGGTAATTCTAACGCCCAATATGCTTTAGGGTGGATGTTCGAGAATGGTGAAGGTATTAAAAAAGATCTTTCAATTGCATTTGATTGGTATAGAAAGGCAGCTAACAAAGAACACCCTGCAGCCCAGACAAATTTGGGTTGGATGTATGAGAATGGTAAAGGTGTTATAAAGGATGAAACTAAAGCAGTTTATTGGTATAGAAAAGCAGCTTTACTTGGACAAGCAGAAGCTCAATTAAATCTTGGTATAATGTATAAGAAAGGAAAGGGATTGGAAAAAGATTTATTTGAAGCTATTTCATGGTTTGAAAAGGCTGCTATAAAAGGTAATTCAAATGCACAATTAAATCTTGGAGTTATTTACAAAGACGAAACAGAAAAATATATTGACTACTCTAAAGCAGTTTACTGGCTAGAAAAATCTGCAAAAAAAGGACATTCAGCTGCACAAACAAATTTAGGTTGGTTATATGAAAAAGGGAAGGGAGTCTCACAAGATTATGTTAAGGCAGTTTCATTATATAGGAAAGCAGCAGAAAAAGGTCAGGCTGAAGGTCAACTAAATTTAGGTATTATGTATAACGAAGGCAAAGGAGTAAATGAGGATTATGAAGAAGCAGTATTATGGTTCAAAAAAGCAGCAGAAAAAGGACTCTTAGAGGCTCAGGTAAATCTAGGAATTATGTATAAATTGGGTAGAGGAGTTGAAGAAAATTTTTCTGAAGCAGTATTGTGGTTTAAAGGTCCTGCAGAAAAAGGGTTCTCAGAAGCTCAAACCAATTTAGGATGGATGTATGAATTCGGTAAAGGAGTAGAACAAGATTTTTTGCAAGCTATTTCTTGGTATAAAAAAGCAGCAGAAAAAGGAGATGTAAGAGCTCAGCTAAGCTTAGCTAAAATTTATAAATATGGAAGAGGAGTTACTAAGGATTCTGAGAAAGTATTTTTTTGGAATAAAATGGCTGCAGAAAAAGGGAATGCTGAAGCTCAATTTAATTTGGGAGTTATATATGAATATGGCAAAGGCGAAGACCAAGATTATAACAAGTCAGTATTTTGGTACAAAAAATCATCAGAACAAGGACATATAGAATCTCAAAATAGACTTGGAGAAATGTATGAAAGTGGCAGAGGGTTGGCAATAGATTATACAGAATCTGTGTTTTGGTACAGGAAGGCGGCTGAACAGGGGAATACTCAAGCTCAATTAAACCTTGGAAATTTTTATAAAAATGGAAAAGGGTTTGCTGAGGATTTTTCTCAGTCATTCTATTGGTTTAAAAAAGTTGCAGAGCAGGGAAATGCTGAAGCCCAATTAAACATTGCTATTATGTACGAGTATGGCAAAGGAGTGGCGGAAGATTATGAGCAGGCTGTTGATTGGTATCTTAAAGCGGCTAAGCAAGGACATGCAGAAGCCCAAAGTAGATTAGGATGGTTGATTGAAAATGGTAAGGGAATTGATGAAAACAGCAAAAATGCAATTTTTTGGTACAAAAAAGCTGCCGAACAAGATGATACAAATGCTTTGTTGAATCTTGGAAAAATTTATAGAAAAGGTGAGGGTATTGTTGAAGATTATACACAATCTTTTTATTGGTACAAAAAAGTAGCAGAAAAAGGTAATGCAAATGCTCAATTTAACATTGGAGTTATGTATGAGTTCGGTAAGGGTGTAGAAGAGGATTATGAGCAGGCATTTTTTTGGTATAAAAAAGCAGCTGAACAAGGAAATACTAGGGCTCAGCTAAATTTAGCAAAGATGTTCAAACATGGAATGGGTGTAGCAGAAGATTTTTCGCAAACTGTTTATTGGTTCAAAAAAGCAGCAGAGCAAGGTAATACAAGTGCCCAGCTAAATCTTGGTAGAATGTATGGGTCTGGTGAAGGTGTTCCTGAAAATTTTATTTTAGCTTACAAATGGTCTAATTTGGCTGCTGCGCGCGGGATAGATAGTGCAATGAATTTTAAGGAAGAAATTAGAAAAAGAATGACACCAACACAAATTGCAGAAGCTCAGAAGCTTTCAATTGAATGGGAAAAAAAGATGAAAGGTGAAAATTAAATTGTCCTCACTATTTGTTGAAATAATAATCTTTAGAAAATAATATTATAATCGAATACTTTTCATAACTTTGAACTTTGGTAGTTTCTTTTTAAGGGTGAATATTTTTATGCGAGCCTCTTTTCTTGTTTCAAAAAAACCCATTCTTATTCGAAAATTAAGTTTCCCAGAAGAATCAGATTCTAATTTTTGTGAAATATAACTGAAGTCAGATTCCTGATTAATTTCTTCCATATCTTCTAGGGCATCCGTTAAACTTTTGTAAAAAGGTAATTGAATTACCCATGGTTTATTTATTGGTTGACTAAGATCAATAATGGGGCTTGAAACTTCATGAGATCCAGGTTGAACTGGCCAATATTTTGAAGACAAATATTTATCTAATTTATATTTTTCGGAAATCTTCTTTCCTGTAGAACGTGCATCCTCCAGATTTTTAAAGAAACCTACTCTAACACGATACCATATTTCACCTTCAAATTTTGATTCGGTTCTTTGTAAATAAGAATAAAATCCATCATTCATTAGACGACTCAAAATTGAAATCGCCAAGGGGAATCTATCCTTTTCCAATGAGATTAGTTGTAATGAAAATTTACCTCTTTTCTTTCTAGCTAGTATGTCCTTTACTGGATAAAAATCAGAACGAAACTGTACTCTAATAGAATTGTTTTTTCTGACTAAGTGCCAATCCCTAGGTGCAAGGGGCGTTATTGTATAATCTATTTTTGACCTATTTTGAATTAATATAGTATGCCAGTTTTTTGCTGAAACACCGGGGCTACTTATTGGAAAAACATTCCAAAAAGGATTATCCGTTTCGACTAAGTGAGAAAACTCTGTGTCTTCTGAAATATTTGCAGTCCCCAGTGCGCCTGGATTAGGTTCAGATGTATCGTCTGGAAATTGTGTCAGATTATCGTAATCTTCCTCATTGTTTATATTTGCCTCAATTTCAAGCTTGGCTACTAATCCACCTTCATAAATTGAAATTTGAGTATAAATAAGAAAAGAAACAAAAAAAACTAAGAAAAAGATAATCGTCCACAAAAATATGAGTCTACCAAAACGTTTATTATTCAATTTATAGTCTCTATTTGAATTTTTAAAAATTATGTATATTTTTTAGAACTTTTGATTAGCAATTTTTACTCTTGATGTTATAGTATACATGATATGTATACAGTTTTCCAGCCATTGATATGATACTCTTACCAATAATATATATTAATTGTTGTACAGTTTTTTAAATATGAAAATATCAGATAATAAACTAATTTTAGGAGGTATTCCTGCAGAGGAAATAATGAGTGAGTATGGGTCTCCACTTTATGTGTATGAGGAGTCCGTAATAAGATCACAGATAAGGGAATTGTTGGCAGGATTCCCCAGAGAATGGGTGCAAATTCACTATTCGATGAAAGCTAATTCAAATCCTTCTCTTCTTAAAATCATTTTTGATGAAGGAGGTTTTATTGATGCTGTTTCAGAATTTGAGGTTCGGTTAGCAATTGAATCTGGTTTTGACCCAAATCAAATAATTTTCACTGGTAACAATAATTCTTTGGAAGAAATTGAATTATGTATTGAAAAAAAAGTTTCTGTTAATTTGGGTTCACTTTATTTGTTCGAAGAATATGGAAAAAGATATCCAAATACATCTGTTTCAATAAGAATTAATCCCGGAATTGGTGCAGGTCATCACTCACATTGTATAACCGGTGGACCTGATTCAAAATTTGGAATTTATTTTGATAAAGTAAAAAACTCTTTAGAGTTAGCTAGAAAATTTAAACTTAAGATTAACGGAATTCATTCTCATATTGGAACTGGGATATTTTCACCGGAGCCAATGCTAGAGGCTATGGAAATGATTTTAAATATAGCCAAAGACTTTCCAGACTTGGAGTTTATAGATTTTGGAGGAGGTTTTGGAATTCCATATAGAGTAGAACAATTACCTCTTAATATGAAAGAATTAGCAAAAAAAATGACAAACAGATTTAAAGAATTTAAATTAAACTATGGACGTCCATTACTAATGAAAATCGAACCAGGAAGATTAATAGTTGGTCCATCCGGTTTTTTATTAGCTACAATTACAAATATCACTGAAACTCCAAAATATAGGTTTGTAGGAGTTGATACTGGATTTAATCATTTGATACGCCCTGCAATGTATGGTTCTCACCATGAAATTATTAATGCAAGTAACTGTAACTCTGAAAAGAAAGAAGTTGTGCTTGTTGGGAATATTTGCGAAAGTGGAGACATTTTAAGCAGGTCTGGAGATAAAATAGAAAGATATGTTTCATCACCTGAGATAGGTCAGCGTATAGCGTTCCTTGATGCTGGCGCATATGGTTACTCAATGAGTTCTCAATATAATCTTAGACCTCGTCCAGCGGAAGTTTTAGTTAATGGAGGGCAAAGTAGGCTTATTCGAAGAGAAGAGTCTTTTGAAGATATTACTAAGAGTTGTTTAGACATAATTCAATGAAATTTTTCTATGAAAAGTAAAAAAATTTTTAAAAAAAAAGGTAGAACTATAGATTTTGAAGCACTGAAGGAAGTTAGAGATTTGCTTGGAGAAATTCCTCGTAGAAGAGATTTGCTGATTGAAAGTTTACATTTGATTCAAGATAAATATCATTCCCTTTCTGAAAAACATCTTTTCGCACTGGCTTTTGAAATGAAAATGGCCCCTGCTGAAGTATATGAAGTTGCAACTTTTTATCATCATTTTGATGTTATAAAAGAATCAGTAAATACAGCCCTGGGTAATTCAAAACCTCCATCCCTTACAATACGAGTTTGTAATTCAATATCTTGTGAAATGTCAGGATCAAAAAATCTTTTAGAATCCCTCAAAAAGTCTTCAATTGCTATACCAGGTTCAGGAGAAAATGTGAGGATACAATCTGTACCTTGCATTGGTCGCTGTCAGCATGCTCCTGCTGCTGTAGTTGGGAAAAATCCTGTAGATTGTGCCTCTTACGAACTGATAAGAAAGAAAATTCAACAAAAATCTATATTGCCTGAAATTCCAAAATATATTGATTTTGAAAAATATAGGCTATCCGGAGGATACAATCTTTTTCAAGAATGCATTTTGTGCAAAAAAACTGCAGAAGAAGTAATTAATGAACTAAAAAATTCTGGACTAAGAGGGCTTGGGGGAGCAGGATTCCCTGCAGGAAACAAATGGGAGATTGTGAAAAATTTTTCAGCACCACGGTTTTTAGCAGTTAACATAGATGAAGGAGAACCTGGTACATTCAAAGATAGGCATTTTCTCGAAACTGACCCTCATCGTTTTTTGGAGGGGAGTCTTATTGCAGCATGGGCAGTCGAAATTGATGAAATTTATATTTATATTAGAGACGAATATGCAGCTGGGTATGAAATATTAAAAAGAGAAATTAAAAGACTGGAGGATCATTTTAAAAATAAGTTATGTAAGATACATCTCCGCCGAGGCGCAGGTGCGTATATTTGTGGAGAAGAATCAGCAATGATTGAATCTATTGAAGGGAAAAGGGGTATACCACGTTTGCGTCCTCCATATGTAGCTAAGGTAGGTTTGTTTGGTAGGCCTACTCTTGAGCATAATATGGAAACACTTCACTGGGTTAGAGATATAGTTGAAAAAGGCTCAGAATTATTTTCTAGTAATGGGCGGAGGGGGAGAAAAGGACTCCGTTCTTTTTCTGTAAGTGGTAGAGTAAAAAAACCTGGTGTATATATAGCACCGGCTGGAATATCAATCAATGAGTTAATTAGAGAATATTGTGACGGAATGATGTTAGGGCACGAATTTTATGGGTTTTTCCCAGGAGGTGCATCTGGAGGCATATTACCAGCATCATTAGGAAACGTCCCTCTTGATTTTGACACTCTGCAAGAATTTGGATGCTTTATAGGGTCAGCCGCAGTAATAGTATTTTCTAATCATGATTCAGCAAAAAATTTAGCACTTAATGCAATGCGTTTTTTTGAACATGAATCTTGTGGTCAGTGTACTCCTTGTCGTTCGGGGACATCGAAAGCTATTCCTCTAATGCAAAAAGATAAATGGGATCATAATTTACTAGAGGATTTGGCATGTACTATGGAAGATGCTTCGATCTGTGGGTTGGGTCAAGCAGCTCCAAATCCCCTTCGCAGTATCATTAAATTTTTTCCACACGAGGTTAAGTAAATGGATAAAATTTCATTTGAACTAAATGGTCATACAATTGAATGCTTTAGAGGAGAAACAATTTTGGAAGTAGCAGATCGTATTGGTATTAAAGATATTCCCCGTCTCTGCTTCAAAAAAGGATATAGATCAGATGGTAATTGTCGGTCTTGTGTAGTTGAAATTGAGGGAGAACGTGCGCTTGCGGCTTCTTGTTGTCGATATCCTGAATCTGGTATGAAAGTAAATAGCAGAAGCAAGCGTGCGGTCCATTCACAGAAAATGGTTTTAGAATTGTTACTTTCTGACATGCCTGATGCAGGGGAATCTCCTTATAAAAATGATTCAGAACTTGATGATTGGGTAGAGAAGATGAAAGTTAGCAGACCTAGATTTGATGGACGTGTTCAACCTCTCCCTGATCTTACTCATCCTGCAATGTCTGTTAAATTAGATGCTTGTATTCAATGTACTCGTTGTGTGAGAGCATGTCGAGAAGAACAAGTCAATGATGTAATAGGCATGGCCTTTAGAGGATCTCATTCTGAGATAGTGTTTGATTTTGGTGATTCAATGGGAACAAGTTCTTGTGTAGCTTGTGGTGAATGTGTACAAGCTTGTCCCACTGGAGCACTTATGCCAGCGAATGATGTTGGATTAATTAAAGCTGACAAGAAAGTAGAGTCTGTATGTCCATATTGCGGTGTTGGATGTTTACTTACTTATCATGTAAAGGAGGATACTATTTTACAGGTTGAGGGTCGTAAAGGCCCTGCAAATAATGAAAGATTGTGTGTTAAGGGTCGATTCGGATTTGATTATGTACATCATGAGGATCGCTTGAAGACTCCTTTAATTCGAAGAAAGGATATCCCAAAAACTGTTGAATTACTTCAACCTAAAAATTGGAAAAAAGTTTTTAGGAAAGCAAGTTGGGAAGAGGCACTCGAATTTGCTGCAAATGGTTTAATAAAAATTAGAAATGAAAATCCTATATACAATCACAATGGTACGGACTCCCTCGCAGCATTTGGATGTGCAAAAGGAAGCAATGAAGAAGCTTATTTGATGCAAAAACTAGTTCGAACAGGATTTGGATCTAATAATATTGATCACTGTACTCGTCTTTGTCATGCCTCTTCAGTAAGTGCATTGCTAGAAGGTATAGGTTCTGGAGCGGTATCTAATCCATTTACGGATGTTGCAGATGCAGAAGTCATTTTCTTAATTGGTGCAAATCCAGTTAGTAATCATCCCGTTGCAGCAACTTTTATGAAAAATGCTGTAAAAGCGGGTAAAAAACTAATTTTGCTTGACCCATACCGTACTGAACTTGCTCGTCATGCTACCTATAGTCTACAGTTTCGAGCCGATACAGATGTTTTACTTCTCAATTCTCTTATATATACAATCATCGAAGAGGGACTATGTGATGCAGATTATATTAGAGAGAACACTACAGATTTTGAAAAATTAAAAGATAGCATTGTTGAGTATAGTCCAGAAAAAGTTTCTCCAATTTGTGGTATTTCAGCTCATATTTTAAGGGAAGTAGCTATGGTTTATGCTAAAGCTGAATCTTCCATAATTCTTTGGGGTATGGGTATATCTCAGCATATTCATGGTACAGATAATTCAAGATGCCTAATTGCATTATCATTGATGACTGGGCAAATAGGAAGGCCCGGTACTGGTCTTCATCCTTTACGAGGACAAAATAATGTGCAAGGTACATCAGATATGGGATTGATTCCTATGTTCTTTCCAGATTATAGATCAGTTGTAGAACCAGAGTCTAAAAAATGGTTTGAAGATTTTTGGGATACAAAACTCAATCCAAAAACTGGATTAACTGTTGTGGAAATAATGGATGCTGTACATGCAGGGGAAATTAAAGGATTATATATACAAGGCGAAAATCCAGCAATGTCAGATCCAAATTTAAATCATGCCAGGGATGCTCTGGCCTCATTAGATCATTTAATTGTCCAAGATATTTTCTTGACAGAAACTGCAGGATTTGCAGACGTTATTTTGCCCGCATCAGCTTTCCCTGAAAAAATTGGAACTTTTACGAATACCAATCGACAAGTTCAATTAGGCAGACAGGCGATTAATCCTCCCGGAGATGCTCGTCAAGATTGGTGGATTATTCAGGAAATAGCCAAACGTATAGGATTGAGATGGAATTATAAAAGCCCAAAGGAAATTTTTTCTGAGGTTCGACAAGTAACACCTAGTATGGCTGGAATTACATGGGAACGTTTGGAGAAAGAACATTCTGTAACCTATCCATGTCTAAAAGAAGAAGATCCTGGAGAACCAATTGTTTTCAAAGAGGGTTATCCTACAAAAAATAGTAAAGGAAGATTTGTACCAGCAAAATTTACTCATGCTGACGAGATGCCTGATGAAGAATATCCTTTTGTTTTTATTACAGCTCGACAATTAGAGCATTGGCATACTGGAAGTATGACTCGTCGAGCTAGAGTTTTGAATGAAATTGAACCCTTACCCATGATAAATGTTAACCCACATGACTTACTTAAGCTGGGTGTTTTAGAGGGAGAAGCTATGACAATAGAATCTCGTCGTGGAAAAATCACAGCATTTGCAAGACAGGATCAAGGAGTTCAAGAAGGTAATGTAATAATGGCATTTGCATTTAATGAAGCGGCGGCAAATATTATAACTACTTCAGCTCTTGATCCATACGGGAAAATACCAGAAGTTAAATTTTGTGCTGTAAAAATATATCCAGGTGGTATTCCTGAGCAAAGAATTGGTTAGATAATTAAAAAAATGAAAAACTTTAAATTTTTTTATAAATTTGTTATTTTTTGCTTTAAATACAAAAACAGAAAAATAGAAACAAATATGAGGGTTATTGTTTCTTTACAATTTTAAAGATGTAGTTATAAAAAAGGAATCTGTTATTGATATTTACAATGGTGGAAATATGTTTATTTATTAAAATAGGAAGTAAAAGTATTAAAAAAACAAAAATTAACCCAAATAAACGACTTAGAATTTAATTTTGGCATTACTTCTGTATAACCCTACCAAGACAAGCAAAACCAAGAAGATTTGGATTATTATTAATTTAATGTAATTAGATAAATATGGTTTTTGCTCTTCTAAAATACTAGAATTAAATTTTTGAATTGTTCTGACCAAACAAAAATAAATAATATTGGAAACCGAAAATGATGAATAAACTTGCTACTATTTTTTCACAAGATTTAGCAATTGATCTTGGAACTGCGAATACTTTGGTTTACACAAAACAAAGGGGTATATTAATTCGTGAGCCATCTGTTGTTGCTGTCCAAAAAGATAATCGTGGAAGAATTCAAGTCTTGGCAGTTGGCGAGGAGGCCAAGCAAATGTTGGGGCGAACTCCCGGTTCAATAACAGCGATCCGGCCTATGAAAGATGGAGTTATATCAGATTTTGATATAACTCAAGAAATGTTAAGATATTTTATTCGTCAAACACAAAGTAAATTATCTTTTTTTCGTTTTAAACCTAGAATTATAGTTGCAGTTCCTTCAGGAATTACTCAAGTAGAACGTCGAGCTGTAAAAGAAGCTGCTGAATCAGCTGGTGCGAGAGAAGTATTTTTAATTGAAGAGCCAATGGCGGCGGCACTTGGAGCCGGATTACCAGTTACCGAAGCAAGTGGAAGCATGATTGTTGATATCGGTGGAGGTACTACCGAAGTTGCAGTGATTTCTTTAGCAGGAATTGTTTACAGTGACTCAGCTAGAGTTGGAGGTGATAAAATGGATGAAAGTATCTCTGAGTTCATAAAACAAAAATATAATTTGCTTATTGGAGAAAGGACCGCTGAAGATATTAAGATTAATATAGGAACTGCATTTATAAAAGAAGAACCTAAATCATATGAAGTTAGAGGAAGAGATTTGGTCACTGGGATACCAAAAACACTGGTTCTGGGAGAAGAAGAGATTCTTGAAGCTCTTAGTGATGTTTGTTCTCAAATAGTAAAGACTATTAGAAATGCTTTAGAGTCTACACCGCCTGAATTAGCAGCGGATATTGTTGATCGCGGAATAGTTTTGGCTGGGGGGGGATCCTTACTTTCCGGTATAGATGATTTACTTCGTGCGGAAGTCGGTTTGCCTATTTTCCATGCTGATGACCCCCTTACCAGCGTGGCAACAGGAACTGGTAAGGTACTCGATGAAATTGACTTGTTAGCTACAATTGAATTAGAATCTTAGAATTTATTTTTTAAAATTATTACTCAATCTTAAGAGAATTTAAGCATGCGAAACCTGAACAAACGCCACCCTCGTTTATACTTTCAGATTTAGTACGTACCAAGTATCCAGCATCAAAATTATTTATAATGGAACCATTTTCTGAGGTACAAATTCCGTAACGTCCAATTTCACTAATACATGATTGTGATTCTGCATTATTCTTTACAACAAGAATTGCCGAATGAGTTTTGGGACGTATTTTTTCCATTAAGACGAAAGAATTCAATTCTTTATCCTTAATTTTAGAAATTAATTTTTTAATATCTACTCCGAAAAAATTGTTTCCACCACCTTCTCTTTGAGGTTTTAGTACAAAAGAATTATGATTTTGGTAAGCGAACTCTGATGCCTTAATTTTGCCTTCTGAAGTAACTAGAATTTCATCCAAAGAATACATTTTTACAAAAGTTTTTAAAATTATTTTTGCAATATCTTGAGATACGAATTTTGAAATTATTTTTGGTTTTGTCAAAACCTGTTGTATCTTCTTCATTCCTGCCAGTTGAATAGTTAAGTTTGGAACTTGGATAGTTGATGAGTTTTCTATTAATTTGCGTCCTTTGATTGCGTTCTCTTCATTAAAATCATTTGGAGAGTATCCAGTTCTAAAATAAGTAATGGATACTATTTGCCCATCTAGAATTAAATGGCCATTTCGTAAAAAACAATTTTTATAAATTTCAGATAGGGATTTTCTGACTGTTTTAATTTTATAAATATCCCAAAGAAGATGTTCTAATCCAATTTGGTCGAAGCGGTTGTTTTCATATGGTTGAGTAACTAGGAGTATTATGCTATTTTTATGACCGTATGCTTTATGAGTAATCGCAAAAGAATCTGCAACGTTTCTTACAGGATTATTATTCACAATTGCGTCAAGTCTATCATTTTCAAATAAATATTGATGTAATTTACAAAGTTGTGTAATTAAAAAAGGAAAGCTTACAGCAACAGTATTAATTTCTACCTGCTGAATTTTAGATTTTGAAGACTTATCTTTTTCTTCATTATTTTGTATCTCATTTAATAAAAAAAAATCATTTCTTTGAATTAACAATTGTTTGTTTTGCGTTAACTCATTTATTCTTAAATCAAGAAGTAATTTTAGGAATGGATCATTTTGTGCTATTGGCGATAGATGTTCTTCTAAAAAATCCCAATTTTGTGAAACATTTAATATCAATTTGTTAAAGTAAGTTGTTAATTTTGTAGTTTCTTTTAATTCAGATTTCGATATAGGGTAAGGGCTTAGAGAAAAAGGAATATGATTCAGTTCTCCACCCGGGTAATAATTGAGCATTCCAAAAAGTTTTGCTCTTTCAATTGCATTTTCAATCCACTCTTTTTGCACTTGTGTTTGTACTCTAATTTCGGTTATTTTACATTCTTAAGGCGACGTGGCCGAGTGGTTAGGCAGAGGTCTGCAAAACCTTGTACAGCGGTTCAAATCCGCTCGTCGCCTCCAACTGTTTGATTTAGATTAATAATGTTTTTACCAAATTTTAAAACAGATTTGGACTTGAAAAATAACAGATTTAAGTTATTTTTGATACCGAAAATTAATATAATGTATAATTTTTTGATTAAAATCATTTAAATTTATTGATTTTGATTAAAAGATTTTAAAAAATTCTTATTTTGGATCAATTTTTTGGTTAGTGATGGTGAGAATTAATACTTAAGATGTTAAATCATAGTTTTTTATTTAAAATACTGATAAACAAAATTATAATTCTTAGCCTGGGTGGCGGAACTGGTAGACGCAAGGGACTTAAAATCCCTCGGTGGTAACACCGTGCCGGTTCGAGTCCGGCCCTAGGCACCATAAAACTTTAGTATCTTATACATAGTAATACATATAATTACTTATATAGATTTTATAAACTTTTAAGACTTCCAATAATTGGAAACATCACTAAAAATATCTTTCAATTCATCTTTTGAAATAGGTATAGGAGTGTTATAAATTAGAAGTTTTGTCCTAGAACATTCTATATGAGATCTTAGTTTCCTAGCGATTTTTAGAATCACCTCGATTGTAAAATTTGCATAATTTAAAAAATCAATTGGTTACCTTGAAAAAAAATCGATGCTTTGCATTTGTCAATTAATTAACCACGTTTCTCAAAAAGCATGCGTTCTTATAACTAGAGATACGCCTTCTGGATCTCTAAAATATCAAAAAGCTTGTCTAGCTCACGAAAAAACCTTTTACTACTTTTACGGAAATGGTTTTATCCCATGGCCTAGTTTTAGCTTTAGAATCAAAAAGTTATGCTAAAATAGAATCATTACTAGGTTTGATACTTAGATAATTAAACTTTTCAGGATTAGTGAATTGTGGATGCCACATGCCTGTCGCGAAGCGAGTATAAATTTTTATACTAACTGTATCATCAATTCCAAAAAAGCCGGCTTTATAAGTAATTATAAAATTTATTAGATCTGGCGCAGAGTTCGGCTTTTTTAAGGAAATAGAAGTAGAACTCATTCGATCTTGGATAGATTTTAAATTCATTCCGTATCACCAAAAATTTTAAAAAAATTTTTATAAAAAATATAAACTATACGAAATGACAAGCTGCAATATGATCTTTACTTATATTTTTCCATTTAGGAACTTCCTGCTTACAAAGATCCTCTGCCAAAGGACATCTAGTATGAAATTTACAACCAGAGGGAGGATTCACTGGGCTTGGAATTTCTCCTTCGAGTTTTTGTGCTTTTTTCTTATCATCTGGATCAAGCGAGGGAATTGAAGATAATAGTGCTTTTGTATATGGATGGCTTGGATTAGAAAACAATTGTCTCGTTGGAGCAGTTTCAACCAAAGTTCCCAAATACATTACTGCAACGTGATCACAAATATGGGCAACAACGCTAAGATCATGGCTTATAAACAAAAAAGTCAGGCCAAGTTGACTTTGTAAAGACTTTAGCAAATTGAGAATATCAGCCTGGATGGAAACATCTAGTGCGGCCACACTTTCGTCTGCAATTACGAAGTTTGGATTGCAGACTAATGTTCTAGCTATTGAGATACGTTGTCTTTGTCCTCCAGAAAAAGCATGAGGGAATCGTCTCAAGTGTTCAAGATTTAATCTACATTTTGCTGCAATTTCTCGGACTCTTTTATCGGTTTCATCTCTATTTTCTGTCAACCCCATAACCTCAAGTGGTTCAGCAATAATATCACGAACAGTCATGCGAGGACTGAGTGCAGCGTAAGGATCTTGAAAAATTAGCTGCGCCAGTTTACGATAATTTTTTAATTCTATTTGTGAAATATTTCCTACATTATAGTTTATTTTACCGTCATCAAATAATATTTTACCAGAGCTAATCGGTGCGGCTCTAAGTATAGCGCGTCCCAAAGTGGTTTTACCTGAACCTGATTCTCCTACTAATCCGTAAAACTGTCCGGGCATTATTTGCATACTAACCCCATTTACCGCTTTCAATTTCGGAGGTTTACCGAATAGTTTTCTTCCCAGTTCAAATTCTACGCTTAGGTTTTCAATATTTATTAAAGGCTTCTCAGTCATTTTGTATCACTAAATTATTTTACGGCAAAACACGATGCACTATGTCTTTTACTTAATTCAATTTGTTCTGGAACTTTAGCATTACAATGGTCTTTAATTACCTCAGGACATCTAGTATGAAAAACACATCCTGATGGTCTTTCTAAAGGACTTGGAATGTCTCCTGGAACTGGAGTTAATGGTTCGTCTAGAGCGTCAATTTTTGGTAAGGCGTTTAGTAATCCTTTTGTATATGGATGTGCGGGTCTATTCAGAACTTCTCTAACAGGTCCACTTTCCACAATTTTACCGAGGTACATTACAGATACTCTATCAGCAACTTGGGCGATTACTCCAAGATCATGGGTTATAAATAGGATTGCCATACCAAATTCTTTTACCAGATCTTTCATTAATTCAATTACTTGAGCTTGAATGGTAACGTCTAGAGAAGTTGTAGGCTCATCCGCAATTAGTATTTTAGGTTTTGTTGAAAGCGCCATAGCAATCATTGCTCGCTGTCGCATTCCTCCAGATAGTTCAAAGGCGTATTGATAAAAGCGCTTGTCTGGAGCATTTATTCCTACTCTTTCAAGCATTTCTATAGAAAGTTCTATAGATTCTTTTTTTGATAATGAAGTATGAATCAATAATTGTTCAACCATTTGATTGCCAATTGTTATTGCAGGTGCAAAGCTAGCCATAGGTTCCTGAAAGATCATTGATACCGCGCCTCCTCTTACAATTTCTAATTCCTTTGCTTTTTTCAAAGACAATACATCGACAATATCATTCCCCAATTCAAGTTTAATCTTGCTATTAGAACCATACACTGAATTGGATGGATTGAGTTGCATTAAAGATTTTGCGGTCACTGATTTACCAGACCCAGATTCTCCCACAAGCCCCAAAACTTCACCTGATTTAAGTTCAAATGAAACATCATCGACTGCAGTAATTCTTCCTTCGTCAGTGTCAAATTGAAGATATAGGTTTTCAACAGATAAGAGACTCATTTTTTGGTTTGTGAGTAAGGGTCAGCTGCATCACGTAATCCGTCTCCAACAAAGACAAAGGCTAACACGAAAACAATGAAAAAAATGACGGGGATGAAATACCATTGGTAATTTAAAAGCACATCTGCTTTTGACACATTTTGCATTAATGAACCTAGTGAACTAACTGGATCAATCAAGCCAAGTCCAATAAAACTAAGTGCTGTCTCTAAGCGAACCATGTAAGGAAAAGTAATCATTAAATCAACAATTATATAACTTGTAAAGCTTGGTAGGAGGTGTCTACGTATAATGTGATTTGATGAAGCTCCACAAAGTTGAGCAGCAAGGACATAATCTTGACTACGCTCACTTAGAAGATGTGTACGAATTCTTCTAGCTAATGTTGGCCATCCGATTAGTCCCAAAATTGAAGAAATTACAAAAAAAACAGCCTCAGCACTCCACTCTTGAGGAAGAAATGCAGCTAATGCCATGAATAAAGGCAAAGGTGGTACAGTTCTGATTGCATCGGTAATCATTTGTAATATCTGATCGATCCACCCACCATAATAACCTGAAATTCCTCCAATCACTAATGCTAGTACGAAAGCTATAAATACCCCTAGAATACCACACTTTAGGGAGGTCATGATCGCAAGTAAAGTCCTAGAAAAAATGTCTTTACCACTTTTATCAGTTCCAAACAGATGAATTCCTCCTTTATCAACACCAAATAAATGAGTGTTGAAAGTCAGGGCCTTAAGGTCTAGATCAAAGTTTTCACCTGGTAAATCCCAGTTAAGTTCAAGATAACTGTATTCCCAACCCTTAACAAAGAAATTTAAATAGCGTCTGTCTTTTCGGTCAATAGTTATTACCCAACGAAAGTTTGTCTTAATCGAGCGTTCTCGTTTAGTTCCGTATATGAATGGTCTGAATGAAAAACCATTCTCATCCCAAAATTTTGGAATTTGTGGGGGACCGTTCTCATATTTTTTGTCCCTGCCCGCCATAGTTGGTTCATAAGGTGATAGAAATTCACTAAAAAATCCTATCAGAATCATAAATGTAAGGACCCAACCGGCAAATACAGCGGTTCGATTATTTTTGTACCTAGCTCGAATAAGCTGACCTTGAGAAGCCGTGAAGTATGCTTCTTTCTGGTTCTGATTAATTTCTGTGTTAACTTTTTTTGAAAAAAATCTCATTTCGATTATCCCATCAATCCTTGGCGCACCCTCGGGTCCATTAATGCCAGAATAATATCAGTTACAAAATTCATTAATACTATGGTTGCTGTGAGAACCACAAGTATAGCACCGGCTAATTGCTGATCATTCGAAAATGCAAGTGCATCAATTAGTAAAGCACCCATTTCAGTTAGAGTCATAATTAAAGCAACAACTGGTAGATCGTTAAATATACGGTTTAGATCAAATCCAAGCGAATTTATTACTGGTCCCAAGGAGTGCTTTGCCGGATAACGCCAAAGTAACTTTCGTCCTGAAATTCCTCGTGCTGAAGCAGCAGTGACGTATAGTTTCCCAATTTCATCAAGCATTAAAGCTCTTACTGTTTGTAAAGCGAAAGCAGTTGCAGCCCAACCCAGAATGAAAACAGGTAACCAGGCTCTAGACATAAAATCTAAAAATTTAGCATAAGACCAAGCTGCATCTCTATACTCTTTGGAAAAAAGTCCAGACATAGATTCTCCAAAAAATACAGTAGTTGTTAGCATAATCATCAAAGCGAGAAGAAAACTCGGAAGTGCAAGTCCAAGATAGCTTATTAAACGAACAGAATTATTCGCTATTGGATTCTTTGAGATTGCAGAATAAATTCCTATTGGAATTGCAAGCAAATAGGAAAAAAATAGGGCAGCTAGGCTAATCCCAAGACTTATCCAAACCTTGTCACTTAAAAGATAGTTAATGTTTAATCTAAGAATACAACTATCACCAAATTCTCCTTTAAAAAATACATTCCCCATCCATTTGAAAGCCCTAACTAAAAAGGGCTTGTCTAATCCTAGACGCCGTTCTTCTGCACGAATATCTTCAACAGTTATGTTTTGACCCTGTGTGTTCTTGAATGCAATATAACGCTCAGCACAGTTACCCGGTACCAGTTCCATCATAGAAAAAACAATGAAAGATACAATTACCAGAGTCACTATGGATAACCCCGCACGCGTGAGAACGAACTGAAGGAATTTATACATATATAGAGGTTGGCTAAGAAACGACTGGGCGAATTACTCGCCCAGTCCGGAAACAGTAGATTTCAGAAATATCTACTCATCCAAGTACCACTGTGTACCCCTGTAAGGATATGTGCGATAGTACTCGTACGAATGTGTTTTAAATTCAACAAAGTTCTTTAACACATTGCGTCTGTAAATTGGTGCAGGTTTCTGAGCTACTCCAATTTTAATTAGGTTTTCAGTCATATTCTTGACCATTCTTTTTCCTAATTCTTTAAACTTTGAAGATCCTATGGCTGCTGATTGAAATGCATTGACGTCTTTAATCAGTTGCATTACATAAGCTGGCGGTTTCACACCCTTGGAACCATTAGAGTCGACATATTCTGCCCATAGCATTCCAGTTCGATGACCGAAATAGTTTTCAAATGGAGGCACCCAGAGCTCATTATTCCCCATTACAATAGCCAAGGGCTGACTAGATCTCCACATTCCAACATCGAGTTGATTGGCAGATTGAGCTGATCGGTATTCATCAGGAGTAACTTCTTTTACAGTTGTTTTTATTCCGACCTCAGCCCAGTTTTGTCCTACCATTTCAACAATCTGAGGGTCAATCCCCTGAGTTGAAAACTGCATATTTATAACTAGTTTTTTGCCATTAGGAAGTTCACGAACTCCATCTCCGTCAGTATCTCTCAAACCAATCTCATCAAGTAAAGAATTAGCCATACCTGGATCATACTGAATCATATAACTTTCCCACTTCTTATCAATGAAGTCAGGAAGGGGAGAAAACCCAGTATATTGCTTTGGTGTTCCAAGTCCGAACAAAGCAACTTCATTAATCTCTTGACGATTAATTGCTACTGACATTGCCTTTCGAAATCGAAGATCACCGAAAACTTTACGTTTCTCCATGTCTGGATGAGTTACATTGAATGAGACGTTTGAAAGAGTTATTTCCGGTTTAAGATAAATTGTGTAACCTCCTTTTTCTTGACCTTCTAGAAGCATAGGAGCCGATGACAATTGTAAAGATTGTGCCTTGTAATCTGCTTCACCATTAACAAGAGTGAGAATCCTTAATTCATTATCATTTTTATAAACTTCATCTTGCTCACTTATATATGGAAGTTGGTTACCTTGTGTGTCTACGATATGAAAGTATGGGTTAGCAACAAGATGTCTACCTTCAGTTGTGTCAGTTACATAAATATGACTTTCAAGTGTAGGGATAACATCTGCGGGCAGTTTTGCTACTTTATCGGGAGAATTCAAAAGTGGTGACGGAGTGTCAGTCCAGTCAGAATTTCCGAAATATGCTTTTATAACAGCTAATCCATTCTTAAATCCTGCCTTCTTAGCATTTTTGTCAGCATCTTTGCTTAATTCAGGATGATAAGGAGCTAAAAAATGCTTTGGTTGGAACCCTTGTGCGAAAGAAAAAGCAAAGTGGGCCAATAATCCAGGTTTAGGAGCAGGCAAGTTGAAAACAACTGTTTGCGGATCGATGACGTCTACGGTCATTCTTTTTCCTCCAACAAGTACATAATCTTTAGGTTTTTCCATGATTAATGGAGAAAGTGCTAAATGATCATACCAGAACTTTACATCTTCTGCAGTGAAGGGTTGCCCATCAGACCATTTGTGTCCTTTACGCAAATAGAAAGTTAATTGAGTGAAATCGTTGTTCCACTTCCAATCCTTAGCAATATTGGGAACAATAGTCTGGAGATCATCTGAATAGCGAACCAGATTAACATGTCTTACTGATAGGAAATCAGAGGTGCCAGCTTCTGTTGCATTAGATAGAACGTCAAGTGTACCACCGTATTTACCTATTGAATTATATGGTGCGTAAACCAACGGCTCTTCAGGAAGGCGTTGTTCTACTGGTGGAACTTTACTTGGATTCCCTCTAATTCTCGCATTAAGCTTAGCTATATCAGGATTCCCCTTAAAATTAAGCTTACATCCTGCATTCTTTTCGAACTCACTCAGTTCAAATTGTTGCGGATATTTACCTGGTTTAACTCCCTTCATGTCTGCTACAGTTGCAGCTGGACAGCCAGCAAATGCTAAATTCCCTCCGAATATTAAAAAGAAAAAAGCAGTGGTAAGGCAACTTAAGGGAAATATTTTTTTAAATTTAGACATATGCCTCTCCAAAATTTTTATCAGAGAATTCAAATGAAAATACTTTCAGATTCTTATATTCTGAATTGAATAAAGAAACTTTGTCCTTACCCTGATTTTAAGGACAAAAATTTTATAAAAAAAAGTATTCTAAAACTTTTTTACTCAATCATGCTTCCTCAAAACAAGTCTTATACATCAAAAATTTTCAAGATTTGAATTCCTAGTAAAGACTCTTTAAGATTACGACCGAGCTAAAAACAATTCGGATTCTATCATTAAGGTTTTTCAAGTCAAGATTTTATTTTTAAAATTCATTGTAGATTTTTATCAATTTTTTATTTAGTTTTAAAGTGTTGAATTTTTAATTTTTGGAAATTATTTCTTTATTTCAAAAATTGTAATTTTAAAAAATTATGCACTACGAAATAATTTGGTCATAACAAATTCACGATGCCCTAAAGCTTCTGCACATGTATGACGTCCATTAGCTGTCCTCAAAGTAGTATTTATAAGGTTATCCCCAGCTTTTTCAAGGTTTAATTCACGTTTAAGAATTCCAGATACGTCGAGATCAATATGTTCTGACATAGCTTTTGAGGTATTAGGATTAGCAGTAATTTTTATCACTGGTTCAATAGGGTTTCCAATAACATTCCCTTGCCCTGTCGGGAACAAATGGATAGTAAATCCTGCTGCAGCTTGGAGAGTAACACATTCTGCCGCAGCAGAAGAAGTATCCATAAAATACAAGCCGGGTCCCTTATTGGGTTCTTCAGCAGGTCTAAGAACATCAATAAAATTTGTAGATTTCCCTATTTTTTGAAGATTCCCAAATGCTTTTTCCTCAATTGTTGTCAATCCCCCGGCGATGTTTCCCTTTGTTGGTTGTGACTCAGAAAGATCATTTGTTTTGTTTTCAAGAATGAAATTATTATAATCACTCCATGTTTTTAAAAATTTTTCTTTTGCATTTTCATTTTGTGCTCTTAAGGAACAGATTTTTTCTGCCCCGGTTAGTTCAGATGTCTCTCCAAAACATAGGTGAACTCCTAAAGGATTAAGTTTATCCATAAGATTTCCAACTGTAGGATTTGCACCCAACCCTGAAGTCGTATCGGATTCACCGCACTTTACAGATATCCAAAGTTCTGAAATGGGACATTCTTCCCTCTGAATTTCAGTAGCCCACTGGACGTATTCCTGGGCTTTTCTGGAAGCTTTAGCAACGGTATCTATATCTCCCTTACCCTCAATACTAAATCCAGAAACGGGTTTGCCAGTTTTAGAGATAGCTTCAACAATTTTTTTAGTCCATCCAGGTTCTATCCCAATTACAATCACCGCTGCAACATTAGGGTTACAACCTGTTCCTATGATAGTACGAAAAAAAAGATCAAGATCAGCGCCAAATTGAAGACGACCGTAACTGTGAGGTATAGCCATAGAACCTTTTATATTATTTCCTACCATTTCGGCTGCTGCATTCGAAATATCATCAACAGGAAGAATGATAACATGATTTCTAATTCCAACTCGACCATTTTCACGCCGATATCCGAAAAATGATTTACTCCAATTCATCACCATCTTTTTGTTTTTAAATTGTGGACATGGACGTAGCCACCTTTGGGGATATCTGAAATAGCACGTCCAATATCATTTCCGTATTTCAAGATAGTATCTTGGTTTTTAATTTCATTAAGGGCGAGTTTGTGTCCCAATGGAATGTCTTCGAGAACCTTAATTGTTATTGTTTTGTCATTTTCCATAATCCATCCTGAAACATTTTGACCTGCTGAAATTTTTTCAACAACTACTACCCCTACGTTGTCTTTTGTCTCATGAACAATAAAATGTGTAGTCATAATCAAAATTTAATATATAATTAAATGTTAAAAACAACTCTAGGTTTTATTTTATTCATAGTCAAATGAATAATTTTGAAAATCAAATCTTAAAATAATTCATTTAAAATCGAATTAATAACTACTAAAAAGTGAAATTAAACAAATATCAAGAAAGAATTTTCAAAACTGGAAGACAAAAAAATGCTAAACTTGTTCTACCTGAGATCGCAGATCCTAGGGTGTCACTAGCAAAAAGAAAATTGAGAGATTTTGGATATAACCTGATCGAAACAGAAGATTTTAGGAAAAATGAGGACAAATATAGAGAATTTTTAGAGCAGAAACAATTTTTTAAAAAAATGTCAGATGAAGCAAAAATAAAATTTATGACAGATGATTTGAATTATAGTATGATGATGCTTAGTTATGGAGATGCAGATGGGGTTATTGCAGGTGCCGTTAATTCAACCAGTGACGTACTAAGAGCAGCAATTAGAATTGTCGGGATTAATCCTAAAGCGAAGTGGGTGTCCAGTAGTTTCTTTATGATTTCTCCAAGAGCCGATAATGCTTATACTTTTGCGGATTGTGGAGTTATTCCAGAACCATCGAGTTATCAGTTAGCCTCTATTGCTGGGGAGTCTGCAAAACTTCATAGTTTATTAACAGGAGATGAGCCTCGTGTAGCATTCCTTTCTTTTTCTACAAAAGGTAGTGCAAATCATCGAAGAGTTTCTCATGTTAGAAAAGCAGTTGAGGTCTTTAAAGAATTATATCCAGAAATAATTCATGATGGTGAGCTTCAAATTGATTCGGCAATTGTGCCATCAATCGCAGCTGTAAAAGCTAAAAATTCTAAACTTCATGGAAATTCTTCAGTTTTGATATTTCCTTCTCTTGAGGCAGGTAATATTGCATACAAGATCACCGAACGTCTTGCAGGTTACTCAGCTTGGGGGCCATTGCTTCAAGGCCTTAATAAACCAGCACACGATCTATCTAGGGGATGTTCTTCAGAAGATATCGTTAATGTGGCTGCAATAGCTGCATTACAAAGTCATTAATTTTTATTAAAATTGATTAAAAAAATAAAAAAAACATTTTTTTTAAAGAAATAAATATAAAAATGAATGAATCTATTTTTAGTGTTAATTATCGAAATACACCATTTTGGTGGGATTTAACACCACGTCCCGAGTTTAAAGAGTTTAAGCTTCCTAAAGAAACTGAAGTTTTAGTAATTGGATCTGGTTATACAGGTTTATGTACCTCTATTCAAACAAGCAGAAATGGAATAGATACTGTGGTTATAGATTCTCAAGATATAGGTTGGGGATGTAGTTCAAGAAATGGAGGTCAAATTAGTACAAGTATTAAACCAACTTTTCAAGAGTTGTCTAAAAAGTATGGAGATAAAAAAGCTTTAGAAATTTTGAAAGAAGGTGAAAATGCCCTTAGATGGATAGGAGATTTTATTGGTGAAGAAAATATTGATTGCGATTTTAGAAGAGTAGGAGGATTTTGTGGAGCCCATACAAATTCTCAATTTAGATATTTAAAAAAAAAATTAGAAGAAGAACCTAAGGATTTAAAAGAAGATGTAAGAATTATTCCAAAGTCAGAGCAATATGCTGAAATAGGGTCTGATTTTTATCATGGAGGTATTGTTCATCCATTCCACGCATCTCTAGATCCAGCAAAATTCCATCAAGGATTACTTCAAAAAGCTCTAGATAGTGAAGTAAAGATTAAGGATAATTGTGCCGCTATGAAAATAGATAAAAAAGGGAAAGTATTCAGAATTACTACTAAGTGTGGAATTATTGAGGCCCGCGAAGTAGTTATAGCAACGAGTGGTTATACAGAAAAAGTTTCACCTTGGCATCGAAGAAGGGTTATTCCTATAGGGAGCTACATTATTGCAACAGAATTACTAGATGAAAACTTAGTTGATCAATTGATTCCTAAGGATAGAGTTATAACAGACACTCGAAAGCTAGTTGTCTACTATAGAGCATCTCCTGACCGCAAGAGGATATTATTTGGAGGAAGAGTATCATTAAACGAGACGGACCCAGATAAATGTGTCAAACCTTTGCATAAAAAATTAGTAGAAATTTTTCCTCAACTTCACAGAAGCAAAGTTAGTCATTCTTGGATGGGATTTGTAGGTTTTACTTTTGATCATATGCCTCACACAGGTAATCGGGAAGGTATTCATTATTCTATGGGATACTGTGGTTCAGGAATTTCTCTAGCAAGCTATTTTGGTACAAAACTTGGGCAAAGAATAGTGGGGATTGCAGATGGAGATACTATTTTGACAGAGTTGAAATTTCAAACTAGACCTTTGTATTCGGGTAATCCTTGGTTTCTGGCTCCTTCTATACTTTTTTACAGATTGAGGGATCGTTTTTTAAGTTGAAATATAAATTTTTAATTAAAAATATTTTCAAAACCATTTAATTTTTATTTCTTGATTTATTGTCTTGCAAATCAGTAATCACCATTAATTTTTACTGTCCATATCCATATCCATATCCATATCCATATCCATATCTTAAATATTGGTAGTTCTTATGTTATTGAATCATGTTCTTATCTTAATCCATTTTGAATTATGCAAGCGTAACTGACTGTGAAGATAATTTAAACATATGATCTCAGATTTAAATAAAAGATTTTATTATATAAAAAAAACATTTTTTCCACGATGGGATTTAAATCACGAATGGAAAATAACAAATAATAATGAAAAAATTTTTACCCTAGAAAATGATTTGAAAACTGAATTTTTGGGATATTGCGATAAAAGGTCAAAAACTATATATTTGAATTTAAGAGAAGATGATTGGAAAATAGACATGCTTATTGTTCATGAAATATGTCATACTTATAGGAATTGTAGTTCCCATGGCAAGTTTTGGAAAGCTAAAATGTCTAGTATAGCTAATAAGTGTGACAGGATAAAAAATTTTCAGTTAGCAGATCAAATTAGGCATGAGATTGAAAATTATGAGAAATAATGACCTTAATTTTTGAGTTCTCTTTAAGTAAATTAGTAATTTAAATTTTTTTATATTCAAAAAAAATCCAAAGTAAGTATGGATCATTTGGTCATGCAGAATATAATAAAACCAGACTAATAAAGTTGAACTAGTTATTAATCTTAAGATTTTTTATTTATCATTTCCTATCAAGAGAAAACTTAGGTCTGCTAATTCTAGTCCGAGTTTATCAGCCAGAATTAAATTTTCTGAAATACCTGCAATGACGTCACTCGGGTCATGACAATCAGAATTACAAATTACTTTGACGTTAAATTCAGAAGCTAGTTCCCAAAATGGTTCCCAAGGATAAGGAGGTCTAGGCCCGCTAGAACTATTAACAAAATTTTTTCTTAATCCGTTACCATTAATCTCAAGAGGAATTTTATTTTCTTCGGCTGTTTTTAAAATCTCTCGTGAACATAATGACAAATCTTCATTCCAATCAAGAAAATTTGTACCAAATATGTCTGGATGGGCAATGAATGTAAAAAGTTTAGATTCTATCATCTTACACATATATTCAGAGTAGGCCCTTAAATGAGATACTGAACCTAAATCGGAAAATGAATTAAGCCATTCCCCTTTGTATGGAGTGTAATGGGCGGCTCCTATCAAATATTCAAAATTACGTTTGCCAAGCAGTTCATCTTCAAGGTAATTTTTAAATTCTTGAATGTACTCACATTCCATACCGAGCAGGACACGGACTTGAGGAACTGATTTTTTTGCAGCAAGAACAGCCTCAACATAATTGTCCAATTCTTCATAAGGCATTCTTATTTCAGACCACCGATTGTCTGGAAATGGAGTGTGATCAGAAACTCCAAAAATTTTTAATCCAGACTGCGATGCTGCTTTAACAAATTCAACAACCTCACCTGTAGCATGTTTACAACGATAAGTATGGGAATGGTAGTTAGCTAGAGGAATGAAATTTTTATTTTTAATTTTTTCGGGCAATAGAAGTTGATCAAAAATTATTAACTTTTTTTAAACAAAATATATATTTTCAGTTACATATAAAATTAATCATAACATTAACAAATTAAATTTACAACATGTGTCAATTATTTAATGAAATTAAAGAAAATTATGAGAGAGAGAAATAAATAGAAATCTAAATTAGGATGAAAATAAGTGCTGACAAATTGAGGTTCACCCTCACAAAAATTTGAAATTGAGCGGGTTTAGAGAATAGAAAAAAGGGTTAGAGTCCCCATTCTCGCAAAAAATATAAGTAACTTTTAACCGAAGTAGGTGTGGACAAGTCTGGACATATCGAAAGTTTTTTGACAAATTGCGGAAAAATAGCAAGGAGTAATGTGGTATAAAATTGGAAGATCCAGCATAGAAGGTACAATATATTTTTCCCCAAAGACAAATGATAGTAGAAGAAACCTTATATTTTTAAATCTAAACCTTTAAGCATTTCTTTCATATCAGCTAGGTTACCCCCGATAACGACATTATTACTTTTAGATTTTAACTTAGTAAGTGATTTAATATATTTTTGACTTAGCTCTAAAGTAACAGCGTCCTCTCCACCTTTGCTACTAATCGCATTAGCTACCTTTTTAATAGATTCAGCTGTAGCTTGGCCTAGATACAAAATTTCAGAAGCTTTTCCACTGGCTTCATTGATTCGTTTTTGCATTTCGCCTTCTGAATTATTTATAAGCTCACGCATAACCCCCTCAGAAGTATTTATCAATGATTGTTTTTCTCCAACGCTCTTCTCTAAAATTGCTCTTCTATTTCGTTCAGCAGTTACTTGTTTTTCCATGGACTGTCGAACGGATTCTGGTGGTACAAGATTTTTAATTTCAAATCTCAAAATCTTAACACCCCATTTTGCAGCTGCGTTATCCAATACCGAAACAACTTTACCACTTATGGCTTCTCTTTCCTCAAAAGTTCTATCTAGGTCCAGAGTCCCAATTATTGCTCTAGTGGATGTTTGTGCGAGTTGAATTGAAGCATATTGGAAATCAGTTATCCCATAACTTGCTTTTTGTGAGTCTATAACCTGTAAATAAATAACTCCATCAACTTCAACTTGAATTTCATCTTTAGTAAAACAATTCTGGGGTGGAACGTCCATGGTATGTTCTTTTAAATCTTGCATAAAAGCAACTCGATCAATGAAAGGTACTAGGAAATGGAATCCAGCATCTAGTGTGGTATGGTAACGACCAAATCTTTCAACTATAAATTCCATACGGGCTGGTACTAGGCGCAGTGATCTTATAATAGCGTTAAGAACATAAAGGAAAATGACTCCTACAATAATTAAAAATATAATATTATCTATCGTCATTAGTTTATCCTTTAATAGTAGATTTGTTACCTCTAAGCTCTTCTAAAATACCTTTCAGAGAAGCAAGATTAGCCGGAAAAAGCGAAACCGAGCCACTTTCAAGAACTTCATCAAGCTGCTCTATATACTGATCTATAATTCTCATTTTTAAAGCCTCATTTCCCCCAGGTAGGCTAATTGCTTCTCCAACAATTTTTATACTTTGTGCAGTTGAATCTGCGATGAGCTTAATCCCCTCTGCTCTGCCATTTGCTTCATTGACCCTTTTTTGCTTTTCACCCTCAGAAATATTAATCGCACTTTGTCTATTCCCTTCTGAAACATTTATTAATTTTTCTTTTTCTGCAGTTGCTCGCGTTATTTCTGCCCTTTTTTCTCTTTCGGCTTCCATCTGCTTTTCCAATGTTTCGACAACATGTTGAGAAGGGGCAATATCCTTTATTTCGTATCTTAAAACCTTTACTCCCCACGGATCAGAAGCTTTATCAATTTCACTTATTATTTTTGCATTAACCTCATCTCTCTCTGAAAAAATAGAACCCAATGTTATTTTACCGACTTCTGATCTCATTGTTGTTTGAGCAAGATTAATACTGGCTGCCAAGTAATTACCAATACCATAACTGGCCTTTTTAGGGTCCATTACCTTTATATACAAAAGCCCATCTATTTCAACTTGAATGTTATCTTTAGTAATTACACTTTGTGAAGGAATATCAATAACTTGCTCTCTCATTTCTTGCTTATATGCAACAAAATCAATAAAAGGTATTAGAAAGTATATACCAGGGGTAAGAGTCCTTTGGTATTTTCCAAGTCTCTCTACTATAATATTTTCACGCTCACTTACTATTATAATTGTCTTAAAAACTATCAAACAAATTAATATTATAATTGCTGAGTAAATGCTTAACACCTCAATCCTTTAAATCTAAATTTTTTTGACTATCAAAGTAATATTATCCCGTCCAACAATTTTAGCTTTTTCACCTTTTAAAATTGTCTGACCTCCTTCAGAACATGCCTTCCATGAACTGCCGCTATATTCAATTCTTCCAAATTCATCAGAATTTATATCGGATACAATTTCAACAATCCTCCCTATCACTTCTTCATCCTCATCAATATTTTCTTTTCTTCTATTTGTAGGAACAAAACTGATAACTAAAAAGCGAAGAGGAATCAAATAAATTATTGAACTAATAAAAAAGATTAAAAATTGCTGAATAAGTGAGTCAATATATCCTAAATATATGCTAAACGCAACAGTCAAGGCACCTAGGCCCACGAATGCCATAACTAACCCAGGTACTAAAAACTCTGTTGCTAAAAAGAAAAATCCTAAGCCTAACCAAATACTAAAAGATATTTCATCCATAAAAATAACTAATCAATTTTACTCTATAAAATAACATCAAAAAGAATGTTGGAAAATTTTTTTTTAAAAAGTAGTTACAGTTTAGTATAATTTTTAAAAAAATACTTTAAAATTTAAAGTCTATTTTCTAGATTTATAAGTTAAGTAGAGATTTAATATTTTATATAGGAAATATTTATAAGAGAATAGTGATTAACCAACTATATAAAAGCAAAACCTTAAACCGTTTTTTTTTTAACTTTGTTTGAATTATTATAATTTAACTTATTTGTCAGTATTATTCTTAACTTTCTGGGGAGGAAAGTTTGGAGACTAGTTCAGCCATATCTAAGAAATTATTTTGATAATGTGGTAAAAAGTGTGTACAGAGTGAGTGCTTTATCAATCCCAGTTATTTCAATGACTTGCTTAGCAGTGTTGAAGGGGTTTGATTCTATTGGCCACTTTGATATAAATAATTTAGCCTCTAAATCGGTGTTGATATATTGAAAATTATTGACAAAGCCTAGACAAATAATAAGGATTTTATTGTAGAAGTAATTAAAAATTACTTAGGAAGGTTCCAGGCCCAATGGTGTAATTATCCTTGGGCCAAGGAACAGATTTGAGGGCAGGAAAAATATAATTATTAAAGAATTTTCAAGAATATGCACTTCAATACTTGGAAATGGTTAAGAATATATAACTATCTGTAATTCTAAATTCCAAATAAATTCAACTAAATTCTGAAAAAATTTAAAATGGAATTTTTGTTATGATTCCTGCATTCCCGCACGCATCTTGTCCTTCAGGATGCTTTTCTGTAAGCATTTGATTAAAATCGTTACTTGTTACATGACAGAGAAGATAAAGACCAGATTCTTCAAGGAACTTCATCACGTCATGATGAATATCTCTACCCTCAGGATTTTTAGCCAAAGTGAATATTTCCTCCCTTCCATAATAGTTTTCTTTAGGCATTTTTCCTTCAGTAAAAGTTGTCTCTTTAATTCCTCTTTTCTTGAGTTCTATAACCAACTCTTCCCATCTAGATTGATGTAAGCCTTCGATATCGTACATGAGTGCATTACGAATTGGGAACATAATAGCCATCACTCTATGGAATGATTTTTCGTCATTTGATAATTCTTTTTGAGAAAATTGTTTCATATCATCTCCATTTTGAGCAGGTTTGCCTGTTGCCTTAAGAACTTCTCCAGAAGAATTTACAGCGACTGCTTCGTTCATAGAAAACAAGAAATTAGCATCAAGATTAACAATGTTGTTAGTAACGGGATCTAGTCCTGTATTGTGAGGTTCACCATTAAAAATACAATAACCAGCATCGTTTATATTACAAGCATACTTATCATCTGCCCGTCCATTCAAGTTCGGTTCTAATTTTTGATCAGGCCCACCAAATTTATTTTCTCGTCGTCCATTTTTACTATGTTCTGATTTTTGATCTGGTCCACATGAAGAAATAATAAAGGAAATTCCTAAAATAATGTAAAGTAAATTTTTCATAACTATTTTTTTATTAAGGTTACTTTTTAATAATTTTAATCTTTTACTACATTTTATTTTGTTTTAAAAATTATATTGTTTAGGTCAATATCAGTTAATTATGAGATTGACCTGAATATTTGAGAATAAGATGTCTATTTTTGGTTTAGATGGTTTAGCATTGATTCTTTTTCCCTATTTGTAATACGTTTTTCTTCCGCGGCTTTAACAATTAAAGCCATAACCTTGATTTTCATTTTTTCTTTGAGTTTTTCTCGATTGATATTATATTTAACTAGGAGAGCTTTTCTGGAGTGAGTTTTAATATCTGATGAAATTTCAGTTAATGGTTTTCCGCTAATTTCTGAAATTGATTCACTCATCACTTGAACAATTTTGTCTCGTAAATAATGTCGGTTGAGTATGAATCTCATCTTTTTTATTCCACCTTTTCTTTCATCAAAATATTCCCCCTTATTTATAACTCGATCTCTCGTATGAGCCATAGCGAAACAACTAGAAAAAACGATAGCTGCTAAGATTCCACTTACAATAATTTTAAAAGATTTTTTCATATTACCTCTATTCATTTGAAGTTAATTGTTGATAGCATCAAAAGGCACTATTTCTTTTGATTTTATATCAATTTTAACTTAATAATATGGAGGAAATTTGAAGGAAATATGTGAATATTATGAAGAATTTAATTTTTATTGATTGTTATCACTCAAAAAGAGAATTGAGACGATAACCAACACCGTAAACTGAGAAAATGGCGCTATCAATTCCATGTTTGGTAAGTTTTTTACGTAAGTTCTTTACATGAGTATCAATTGTACGGTCATAGCCTACAAAATCATATCCTTGGACCTTATTCAACAATTCTTCCCTAGAAAAAACTCGTTCTGGATTAGAAATAAAAACCTTTAAAAGTCTGAACTCAAAAGGAGTAAAACTAACTTCCTGTTCATTTATCCAAATTTGATGTGTTTCTTCATTAAGTCGAATTCCAACAGCTTCAATTTCATTCCCAGCTGATAAAGATTGACCGACACGACGTAATACCGCTTTAACTCTAGCTACTACTTCCCGAGGACTGAAAGGTTTACTGATATAATCATCTGCTCCCAATTCAAGACCAAGTAATCTGTCTATTTCTTCTGTCTGCGCTGTGATCATGATAATTGGGATCTGAGAGAATTTTCTTATTTCACGGCAAACTTCTATTCCATTCATTCCAGGAAGCTTCAAATCCAGTAATATTATATCCAACAAATTATTCTTTATCCATGGGATTACTTTATCACCTCTAGTAAGGGTATGAATATCAAATCCTGCTTTTTTTAGATAGTCTCTTAATATTTCTGCAATTTTTTTTTCGTCTTCAACAATAAGAATAGTTGACATAATTTAAATTAATTTTTAATTAATATCTGAAATATCTATTTTTATCACAATCCGTAACCCCTTAGGTTCAATAGATTCTGCATGGATAGAGGAACCATGTGCTTCAATTAAATTCTTACAAATTGCCAAACCGAGACCATTCCCACCAGTTTCACGATTTCTAGAAAGATCCGTACGATAAAATCGATCAAAAAGATGCGGTAATTCTTCTGCAGAAACACCAGGCCCTGAATCTTCTAGATAGATATTGATACTTACCAGATCAATGTTACTTCTTACCGTAACTGTTCCTGGTGAGTGGACGTAACGAACTACATTTTCCAACAAATTTATAAATACTTGTCTAAATCTGTCTGGATCAATCAAAACTTTTACTGATTGAGCAGGAAGAGAATTATTTATTTTTATTCCACTATTGGATAATCTTTCATTAAATTGTTCCAAAGTTTCAATTAATAATTTTATTGGATCTGTTTCAACTTTGCTTAAGGATAGGTTGCCGGACTCAGCTAGATTGATTAGCTTTAGATCATCTACTATACGAGATATGTGCATTACCTCAGCATGAAGTGAAGCCAATCGTTCAGATTTAAATTTGCGGACACCATCTTGAATTGCTTCAATTTCTCCACGCAGAACGGCTAAAGGTGTTCCTAATTCATGAGAAATGTCTGATATCCATTGCTGGCGCTGTTTCTCAAAGGAGTCTAACTTCTCTGCCATTGAATTAAAATCAGAAGCTAATTGACCAAACTCGTCTGAAGAATTTATATTAACTCGTGCTTCAAACTGTCTTGCTGAAATTGCCTTAGTTCCATCAGTTAGTTTTCTTACAGGCCTTAGCAAATATCTAGAGAGGAAAAAGGTAATCACGCCAGATGTTAATACAGATACAATACTAATAATAATTAACATTCTTTTCTGCCGCTCAATAAAGTGAGACTGGCGAGAAAGATCTTTAGATTTAAATCTGAACATTCCTAACCATCCTACAACTTCTCTTTGATAATAAATTGCTTTTAACAAGTCTGGATTTTTATTCATTTTTGGACCCCAAATTTGGTTTCTATTTTCATCCCACAAAATTAAGATGTTTAGAGGTTCATGTCTAATTTTTCTATCTAAATACCGTCTATAGGGTCTCCAATTTTCAGAAGAATTTTGTAATAGGTTTTTTTCTTTGAACTGTCTATCTCTTTTTAATGGCATAAATGGTTTATTTGATTTATTTTTCCTATTATATCTTTTTTCTAAAGAATTAATCCCTTCATTCTTATTTGGTCGTCTTTGAAAATTTTTGAAATGAGGTAATGGTCGAATTGGAGAATAAGGATGAATTTGAGGTGTTATAAAACCTAACCCTCGGAACCATTTTTTTTGTATATCTTGAATAAAATTCCAATCTTTATTTTTAGAATATTCATCTTCAAATATACTCAAAATGGCCTCAAAGCGATCCTTTTCAAATTCTTTTACGTAATTCTCAAAATTTCTGGTGATATTAAAATAAAACATACTAGCAATGATTGATACAATCAATGCTGTATTTAAAAGAAATACTCCAAATAGTTTCCAACTCAAACCAATTCTCATCATAATCCTTAAACAATTTTGATAATATTAAGCTTCTATATAATGCTAAAAAAAATTTTAATATATTTTAGCATGCAAATGTGAACAAAATTTGAAGAAATATAAAAAATCCTATTTTCAACAAAGATTTATGATTTTATTTGGATCTTTCCGGATTATTGAAAATTAGATTGTGGGAAAAAAATTTTCTACCTGTGAAGATCGTTATTCGCAACTTTCTGATGGAGGGAATTTTGAGATTGAGTACTCAATTTTATAGAAGTTATATTGAAAAAGTGTGGACAAAAATGAGTAAAAAATTAGGGGCTCTCGCAATCCTTGCTATTGCAAGGGCTTGCGTGGCGGGGTCGACGGGACTTGAACCCGCGGCCTCCGGCGTGACAGGCCGGCGTTCTAACCAACTGAACTACGACCCCCTACTTAATTTGTATAAAAAATGGTGGGCGATACAAGGCTTGAACTTGTGACCTACGGCTTGTAAGGCCGTCGCTCTCCCAGCTGAGCTAATCGCCCCAATTTTAGTCTAAAGACTATATAATGGTTTAGATCTATGCAAGTCGTTTTTAATCATATTAAAATTTAAATCAATTTTTCCAGACTTGATTGCCTCTTATGAGGTCATTCAAATTACCAATCCCTTTTTTTTCAGTTTGTATTTTTATTTGGTAGTCAATTTTTTCTTCATAGGTAGATTTTTCGATTTGTCTAATTACTCCCATAGGCACTGGGAAATCAGGGTATTCAAAATTACTCAATAAGTTTGCCAGAGTACTTTCGTTGGTGAACTGGTCATGTTTTATTAATTTAGTTTTGTCAAAACCGTTGCTTAAATTAACAATTTCAGGCTTTAATCCATTTAAGTAAATACCCTTATCTTTTTCCTTTCCGAAAATCAAAGGCTCTCCATGGTTTAAGCGTAAAATTCTGTCATCTCTTAGAGAACGTTCGGTTACTGTTGCAAAAGTCCCGTCGTTAAAAATGTTACAATTCTGAAAAATTTCAACAAATGAAGTTCCCTTATGTTTTGCCGCTTCTCTAATTATATTTTGCATTCCTTTTGAATCAACATCAAAGGATCTAGCAATAAAAGTGGCCCCAGCGGATAGTGCGAAGAGCATTGGATTTAAAGGCATGTCAGGTGAGCCAAAAGGTGTACTTTTTGTAACTTTCCCTTGCTCAGATGTTGGAGAATATTGACCTTTTGTGAGTCCATAAATTCTGTTGTTGAATAACAAAACATTTATATCTAGATTGCGTCTCAACATATGTAAAAGTTGATTACCTCCAATACTTAGGCCGTCACCATCTCCCGTTACAATCCAAATAGAAAGTTCTGGCCTTGCTACCTTTAGTCCAGTTGCAAATGCTGGAGCGCGCCCATGTATGGTATGCATTCCGTATGTGTTCATATAATATGGGAAACGGCTGGAACATCCTATTCCAGAGACAAAAACAATATTTTCTTTGGGAATATTTAGCTCTGGCATCACCTTTTGAACATTTGCTAAGATTGAGTAGTCTCCACACCCTGGACACCATCTTACTGATTGCCCAGCTACGAAATCACTTTTACTAAGTGAAGTTTTATTTTGGGTATTTACATTTTTATTCATAAATTCCTAATAATTGTATAGCAAATCATTTAATGATTTGATTATTTCAAATTAATCATTTTTTAAAATAGCAATAATTTTTTCCCGGATTTCGGAAATCATAAATGGCCTTCCTTGAAGTTTTGAGAATGGAATTGCATCTACTAAATATTTTGCTCTAATTAAATGAGATAACTGACCTAAATTCATTTCAGGAACTAAGACCTTTTCAAATCTATTCAATATTTCGCCTAAGTCTTCCTGAAATGGATAAAGGTGATTTAAATTTAGCATTGAAACGGCATATCCTTCTTTTTGCAATTCTTCTATTGCAGTAAGTGAAGGACCAAAAACACTCCCCCATGTTACAACTAAAAGTTTATTTTTTTTTGGGCCTATAACATTTAATTTAGGTAAACTTTTCTTAATTCTTTGTATTTTTTCATCTCTTATTAAAACCATTTTTTCATGGTTTTCAGGCTCATAATTAATTTCACCTGTTTCGCTATCCTTTTCTAGACCACCAATACGATGTTCTAGACCTGGAGTTCCGGGAATAGCCCAATTTCGTGCCAATGTATTTTTATTTCTGTGATAAGGAGAAAATCCTTTTGCTTCTTTATGGAAAGTTGGTTTTAAATCTGGGAATTCCTTGATATTAGGTACTTTCCATGGTTCTGAAGCGTTTGCGAGTCCTCCATCACTGAGTACTATAACTGGAGTCATGAATTTTATAGCAATTCGAAATGCTTCAAGAACAATAAAAAAACAATCGCCTGGTGTTGATGGGGCAAGTATCGGTACAGGTGCTTCCCCATGTCGCCCGTACATAGCGGCGAGTAAGTCTGTTTGTTCAGCTTTAGTTGGTAATCCAGTTGAAGGCCCCCCCCCTTTGGACGTTTAATAAAACTATTGGTAATTCAGTCATTACTGCATAACCTAAAGCTTCGCTTTTAAGATCAAGACCTGGCCCACTAGTACCAGTTACAGCCAAAACGCCGCCAAATGCAGAACCAATACTTGATGAAATAGCTGCGATTTCATCTTCTGCTTGTATTGTTTTAATACCAAAATTTTTATATTGAGCCAACTCGTGAAGAATATCAGAAGCCGGGGTGATTGGATAACTAGAATAAAGTAAGGAAATTCCGGAACAACTAGATGCAGTGACACACCCCAGAGCAAGAGCCTGATTCCCTGTAATTTGCCTATATTCTCCTGAAGGTAGTACTGCGGAGGGTACATTGTAACGTTCTTGGAATAATTCAACTGTGATAGCATAATTGTATCCAGCTTGTAGAGCTAGAGAGTTTGCTTTTGCAACATCGTTATTATTTTTAAATTTCTCTGCTATCCAATTCTGAGTCTGATCTAGTGGTCTTACAAATAACCAATTTATGACGCCAAGTGCGAAAAAATTTTTACATCGAGCAGCAATACGATGCGATAGCTTTGTTTCTTCAACAGCATTAATTGTTAATTTGGTAATTGGAATCTGAACCATTCTAAAATCATTTAATTCTCCAGATTCAAGGGGATTTTCAGAATATTCAGCCTTCATTAAATCATTTTCTGTAAAACTGTCAGAATTAATAATAAGTATTCCTCCTTTTTCTAAATCGTGTAAATTCATTTTAAGGGCGGCAGGATTCATTGCGACT
>CACGSI010000008.1 GCA_902575715.1 uncultured SAR324 cluster bacterium | reverse complement strand
TTTAATAGTGATTTTTAATAGTTTTTTGAAATTTTTTTTACACTAAATCAAATAAATTTTAAATTTAAAAAATATTGTAAAAATAGTTCTTATGGTTGATCGTGTTAGAAAAAGAGGTGGAAGATCTGCTAGAAAACGAGAAAAAGAATCGATTTCAAAAAATGAACTCCCCTACATTGTACGAAAAGTTCCAGTTTACGAAATACTCGATGAAGAAGGTTTGAACCTTATAGAATCGAATGCAGAAAAAATTTTGCAAGAAGTTGGAATAGAGTTTAGAGGTGATAAAGAGTCACTTAAGATTTGGAAAGATTTCGGAGCAGACGTTAAAGGTGAAAGAGTAAGAATTCCAAAAGGACTTTGCAAAACAATTATTAAAGAAAATGCCCCTTCAGAATTTGTACAGCATGCCAGGAATTCCCAAAAGAGTGTGAAAATAGGAGGTAATAATACTGTTTTAGTTCCTGCTTATGGATCTCCTTTTGTAAGAGATCATGAAAAAGGAAGAAGATATGCTACAATTAACGATTTTCAAAATTTTGTAAAACTTGCATACTCCACACCTTACCTTCATCATTCAGGAGGAACAATTTGTGAACCAGTTGACTTACCAGTCAACAAGAGACACTTTGACATGGTTTATTCACATATTAAATATAGTGATAAACCATTCATGGGATCTGTCACTGCACCAGAAAGAGCACAAGATACAGTTGATATGGCGAAAATTCTATTTGGGGAAGAGTTTGTAAAAGAAAATACAGTGCTTATAAGTTTAATCAACGCTAATTCTCCATTAGTTTGGGACTCTACTATGATCCGTGCATTAAAAATATATGCTCGAAACAATCAAGCATGTGTGGTATCTCCATTTTGCATAGCCGGAGCAATGTCACCAGTAACTGTTGCTGCAACAGCATCACAGTTATATGCAGAAGCTCTTTCTGGAATGTGCTTTGCTCAGTTAGTAAAGCCTGGTGCACCAGTTGTTTTTGGAACTTTCTCGAGTTCTATGTCCATGCAATCTGGAGCTCCAACTTTTGGGACTCCTGAACCTCAATTGGTTCTATACATTGTAGCGGCTTTATCACGTAGATTGGGAGTCCCTTTTAGAAGCGGAGGGGGATTAAATGCTGCAAAAATAACGGATGCTCAAGCAGCTTATGAATCTGCAAATACACTTCAGCATGCTATGCTTGCAGGCGTAAATTTTATGCTACACACAGCCGGATGGTTGGAAGGTGGTTTATCTATGAGTTACGAAAAATTTATTATGGATATCGACCAAGCAGGTATGATTAATTCATTTTTGAAAGGGGTCGATCTCTCAGAAAATGGACAAGGAATGGATGCAATTAAGGAAGTAGGACCTGGAAATCACTTTTTAGGTTGCGAACACACCCAATTAAATTTCAAATCTGCATTTTATCGTTCCAACATAGCAGATAATAATAGCTTTGAACAATGGGAAGCTGATGGGAAAATGGATAATACTCTTAGAGCAAATCAAATTTGCAAAAAAATGTTAGAAGAATACGAAATGCCATTAATAGATCCAAGCACAGATGAAGCTTTAATATCATTTATTAAAAAAAGAAAAGAATCATTCCCAGATGCTAATTACTGAGTCGGATGAAAATTAAAGATCCCATACTAAAATCATTTAATCTCAAACATTTACATTTAAAAAATAGGATTATCAGTACAAGCCACGAACCAGCATATTCAGTAAATGGATTGCCAAAAGAAAGGTATTTGCTTTATCACAAAGAAAAGGCAAAAGGAGGGATTGCTATGACAATGATTGGGGGATCAACCCTTGTATCACCCGATTCCCCTCCCGTTTTTGGGAATTTGTATGCAGGTAATGATAATATAATACCATACTTCCAAAAAATCTCTGGAGCTGTCCATAGTTACGAATCTGCCATAATGTGTCAAATAACACATTTAGGAAGAAGAAGCGTTTCAAATTCTGGTGATTGGCTTCCTATAGTTGCTCCTTCATGCGTAAGAGAAGCTGCTCACCGAGGATTTCCAAAAATTGCAGAAGAATCTGATATAAGAAGAATAGTAAAAGATTACGGGAAAGCTGCAAATCGATGTAAAGAAGGAGGATTAGATGGTGTAGAAATAGAAGCTTATGGTCATTTAATGGACTCATTTTGGTCTCCTAGGACTAATTTACGAAAAGACAAATATGGGGGAAGTTTAGAAAATAGAGCTAGGTTTTCTTTGGAAGTCATAGAAGAAATCAGAAAAAATGTTGGCAGCCAATACATAGTTGGAATTAGAATGGTTTTTGATGAAAATTTAACGGATGGCTTAAAAATTGATGAAGGATTGAAAATAGGAAATATTCTTGTAAAAACAGGAGGGCTTGACTTTATAAATGTAATTCTAGGACATATTGACACTCAAGAAGGATTGTCTCACCTAATTCCAAATATGGGAACACCAGCGGGTCCACAACTTGAGTTTGTAGGTTCAATTAAAAAAGAGTTTAACCTCCCGATATTTCATGCTGCACGTATTAACGATTTGTCAACGACACGATATGCACTTCGAGAGAATCTTCTTGACATGGTAGGTATGACAAGAGCTCATATGGCTGATCCATACATTGTTTCAAAAATTGAATCTGGTAATGAAAAGAGAATTAGACATTGTGTTGGAATTGGTTATTGTTTAGATAGGCTTTATGAAAACGGTGACGCACTTTGTGCACAAAATCCAGCAACTGGAAGAGAAAAAAATATACCACACAAAATAACAAAAAAAGCAGGTAATACTAAAAAAGTTGTTGTTGTAGGAGCCGGGCCTGCAGGACTTGAGGCTGCAAGAGTCTGCGCAGAACGTGGTCATCAAGTAGTTTTATTAGAGGCGAATGATCGAGTTGGTGGACAACTTCTTTTAGCAGCTAAGGTTAAGAGACGAAAAGAAGTTTTTGGAATAGTAGATTGGCTCTTAAAAGAGATTAATTTCCTTGGAGTAAAATTAAAGTTGAATTTTTTCGCAGATTTAAATAATGTTTTATCAGAGGATCCTGATGTGGTAATAGTTGCAACCGGAGGCATCCCTAATACTAAGTTTCTTAAAAAAGGGAGTGATTTAGTAGTTTCTACTTGGGACATTCTGGCAGGTAATGTTAAACCAAAGAAAAATATTTTAATTTTTGATGATAATGGTCAACACCCAGGAATTTCTTGTTGCGAATTTTTATGCGATTTTAGCACAAAAATTGAATATGTTAGTCCAGAAAGGACTATAGCACCTGATGTTGGCGGGACAAATTACCCTGCTTATATTAAAAAACTTTACAAAAATGATGTTTTGATTACACTAAATCATCGTTTAATTGAAGTTAAAAAATGTAACTCTGTTTACAATGCTTTTTTGTATAATGAATATTCTAATTTAGAAACGGTTAGGACTGTAGATCAGATAGTTGTGGAGCATGGCACTTTGCCACTAGACGAGCTATATTTAAAGCTTCAGAATTTATCTGTTAATTTGGGACAGGTAAATTTAGATGAATTATTAAGTTTTAAACCTCAAACAGTATTAAAAAAACCTGAAAATAAGTTCAAACTTTATAGGGTAGGTGACGCTGTTGCTAGTAGAAATATTCATTCGGCAATTTACGATTCCTTGCGACTATGCAAAGAAATTTAATTTAAGAATAAATTATGCGTAAGAAGGAGAAAATAAATGAGCGAAGAAAATAATGAGATGATTGACGAAGAAGAACTTGATTTGTCAACTCTTTCAGATGACGAGCTTGTTCCTCAAATGCACGATGACCTTTATGATGGACTAAAAGAAGAAATCATGGAAGGGACTAATATATTACTTGATAGAGGATGGGGACCTGATAAGGTACTTAATGATGCCTTAGTAGAAGGCATGAGGATTGTTGGAATAGATTTTCGTGATGGTATTTTATTTGTACCAGAAGTACTTCTTTCAGCAAATGCAATGAAGGGCGGAATGGAAATTTTAAGACCACTTCTTGCGGAAACTGGTGCTCCTCCTATTGGGAAAGCTGTTATAGGTACAGTTAAAGGAGACATTCATGATATTGGTAAAAACTTGGTAGGAATGATGTGGGAAGGTGCTGGTTTTGAAGTCATAGACATTGGAATTAATAATCCTGTAGAAAATTATTTAGAAGCTATTGAAAAACATAAACCTGATATTCTAGGAATGTCTGCCCTTCTAACTACCACTATGCCATATATGAAAGTAGTTATTGATGAGCTTGAAAACATAGGCATACGAGACGATTTAATTGTTTTAGTAGGTGGTGCTCCACTAAATGAAGAATTTAGTCAGGCTATCGGAGCTGATGCATACTGCCGAGACGCTGCCGTAGCAGTTGAAACGGCAAAAATGATGGTACAAAAAAAACGTAACCCAGGGGATGCTGAAAAAAAAGTAGCTGCTTAAAGACTACAATTTACTATATTTTGATAATATAGTAAAAATTAGGTAAGCTAAAATTAATTAATATTTTTAATTATTCTCACTTAAGAGAAAACGGAGAGATAATAGGCAACTCAAATAAATTTTTGATCCTTGCATGCGGAGCTTTATCAAAAGAAATTTCCACTTTGATACGAATAAATAATTGGTCTCATTTAGAGATTCAATATTTACCCGCGATATTGCACAATTCTCCAGAAAAAATTACTGCAGAATTAAGAAATATTTTACTAAATTCCCAAGCGAATTTTTCAAAAATATTTATTGGATTCGCAGACTGTGGAACTGGTGGTAAAATTGATTCACTTATAGAAGAATTCGGTTTAAAAAGATTACCGGGTGCTCATTGCTATGAATTCTTTTCTGGAAGCAAATTATTTGAAAAGATTATGGAAGATGAGCCAGGAACTTTTTTCTTGACAGATTTTTTAGTAAGAACGTTTGAGAAACTAGTTTGGCAAGGATTGATGATTGATAAAAAACCTGAACTTTTAAATATATTTTTTAAAAACTACAAAAAAGTAATGTATCTAGCTCAAACAGATAACCTCAACTTACAAAGAAAAGCAAAAAATATTTCAGAACTTTTAAAACTTGAATATGAATATAGATTAGTTGGCTATGGTCAGTTGGAAGATTCATTGTCTTATCTTGGAAATAAAAAATAATTATGGCAAAAAGGACTATAATTTTTTGGCGTGATATACCTTCTCAGGTTGTTGTCAAACATGGAAGAAATTCTGCAAAAAAACAGTTATCAAAAAGATTTATGGAGGCTATAGACAAAGCAGCAATGAGAGCTGGCAGGCAAGGCAGTAAGGAATACCTTGAGGATTGGCGAAGACAAATAGAATCATGTCAGGGAGATCCGCAAGAAATTGCAGAAAATACTGCATCGGAATTAGAAAATGAATTTTCTGATGATATTTTAAAATTGATTGTTAAAAATAAAGGAATTAAGAACTCATAATAATAAAATCTAAAAATGACAGATACCATAATTAGTTCAGACAGTAAAGAAGTAATAATAGGCTATGAACGACCATTTGTAATTATTGGTGAAAGAATAAATCCGACTGGTCGAAAATTACTTGCAAAGGAAATGGCGGAAGGCGATTTTTCTAGAGTAGAAAAAGATGCATTAGAGCAAGTTGCTGCTGGTGCACAAATGCTAGACGTTAATGCAGGGATTCCTCTTGCTGATGAACCAAAAATTCTAGCAAACTCAATAAAATTAGTTCAATCTCTTACAGACGTTCCACTCTCTATTGATTCTTCCATTGTGGCAGCTTTGGAAGCTGGACTAGAAGTATACAAAGGTAAGGCATTATTGAACTCGGTCACTGGCGAAGAAGAAAGATTGGAATCTGTTTTACCTCTTGTCAAAAAATATGGATGCGCAGTTGTCGCAATTTCAAATGATGAAACTGGAATATCAGAAGATCCTGATGTCCGTTTTGAAGTAGCAAAAAAAATTGTTGAACGCGCAGCCGATTACGGAATACCACCCAATGATATTGTTGTAGATCCATTAGTTATGCCAATCGGAGCTATTAATTCTGCTGTAAAACAGGTTATGAAATTAGTTAGAAGATTGAAAAATGAACTAAAAGTAAATACTACTTGCGGCGCTTCAAATGTCAGTTTTGGATTACCCAATCGTCATGGAATTAATGCTGCGTTTTTAACTATGGCTATAGCATCAGGACTTACATCTGCAATAACAAATCCACTTGAAGAAAATATAATTCAGGCAGTCTTAGGTGCTGATGTTATGATGGGTAATGATCCCGATTGTTCCAAATGGATTAAAAAGTATCGAGTTAATGCTCCTGAAGATCAAGGTAGAAACGTTAGAGAGAGAAGAAGAGAACGTCGAAAGCGAGGATAAAATAATTAAATATAAAAATTTAATAATATGAATATTAGTGTTTTTGACATGTTCAAAATTGGAATTGGACCTTCAAGTTCTCACACAGTGGGTCCAATGTTTGCCGCTAAAAAATTTCTTTTAAATTGTAAAAATCATTTCCCAACTAATAGTATCTACAATATTAAGATAGAACTGTATGGCTCTTTAGCTTTAACAGGTAAAGGTCACGGTACAGATAAAGCTATTTTAATGGGTTTAGAAGGAGAAGAACCGGCACTAATTAATACAGAAAATATTCCTAAAAGATTGGATTTAATTAGAAAACAAAAGGTTTTGTCTTTACTAAATGAACACAAAATAGCATTTAACGAAAGCAAATCGCTTAAATTTTTAAGCAATGAAGTACTTCCTCATCATTCAAATGGGATGAGGTTTACAGCATTTGGAGAAAAAGAGAAAATATTAAGAGAAGAAGAGTTTTATTCTATCGGTGGTGGTTTTATATTAAATTCAGAGGAAATAGGAGTTCATGAAAAAAAGGGATCTCAAATTCCATTTCGTTTTAAAACCTGCGAGGAATTATTAAATCACTCTAAAAGTAATAGTATGAAACTCTCAGAAATTATGATGAGTAATGAGTTGACTTGGCGCTCAGAAACTGAAATAAGAAAACAATTACTTACGATATGGCAAGTAATGCAAGAATGTACCAATAGAGGAATGACATCGACTGAAGAAATTTTGCCAGGAGGACTCGGTGTCAAAAGAAGAGCTCCAAAAATATATAAACAGTTGAAAAAGAATCCAAATTTTTCTCCTATAGAAATAATGGATTGGGTGAGTTTATTTGCTATGGCTGTGAACGAAGAAAATGCAGCTGGTGGGCGAATAGTTACAGCTCCAACCAATGGTGGAGGTGGATTAATACCAGCGGTAATGAATTATTGTGATCGTTTTCAAAACAATTTTAATGAAGAAAAAATAATTAATTTTTTACTTACTGCTGGTGCAATTGGAATATTATTTAAAGAAGGAGCATCTATTTCAGCTGCTGAAGTAGGCTGTCAAGGTGAAATTGGCGTAGCATGTTCAATGGCTGCTGCAGGACTTGCATCTACAATGAATTGTTCACCTTATCAAATTACTAATGCCGCTGAAATTGGTATGGAGCATAATCTAGGCCTTACTTGCGACCCCGTTGGAGGTTTAGTTCAGATTCCTTGTATTGAAAGGAATACAATGGGAGCAATAAAAGCAATAAATGCTGCAAGATTAGCCATCAGGGGAGATGGTAATCATTTTATTTCTCTTGATAAAGTCATTAATACAATGCACAAAACTGGAAAAGATATGATGAATCAGTATAAGGAAACTTCTTTAGGTGGTCTAGCCGTAAACATTCCAGAATGTTAGTTAACTATTCAGTATGAAAAAAGAAAGTAAGGGCATGATTTTAGGATTTTTAGGAGTATCATGTTTTGGACTAACACTCCCTGCAACTCGTTTTATAATTCCTTTTTTTGAGCCACTTTTCATTGGTTTGGGAAGAGCTTTAATCGCGTCGATTGCCGCAGCTATTTTTTTGATTGTAACAAGACCCAAAATACCAACTCAAAAACAGTTTTTTCAGCTAATAGGAGTTGCTGGAGGGATTGTAATCGGATTTCCGGTTTTATCTGCATGGGCAATGCAAACCGTACCAGCTTCTCATGGCGGCGTTGTACTGGGGATAATGCCTCTAGCAACAGCAATAGTCGGGTCAATAGTTTCTAATGAAAAACCTTCTTTATCTTTCTGGTTATTTGGTATACTAGGAAGTATAATAGTTATTGTGTATGCATTATTACAAGGTTTTGGTTCATTTCAAGTAGGAGATATATTTTTAGGTGCTGCAATTTTTAGTGCTGCTATTGGTTATGCTGTTGGAGGGAAACTTTCAAAGGAAATCGGAGGATGGCAAGTAATATGTTGGGCATTGATAATTTCATTTCCATTCATTTTGTTGCCTGCATTGATTGCAGCCCCGAAAGTTTCTATAGCTAGTTTGCCTGCAAATGTGCTCATAAGCTTTATTTACTTATCTCTAGTAAGCCAATTTTTTGGGTTTTTTCTATGGAACAAAGGTTTAGCGTTGGGAGGAATTGCAAGAGTTAGCCAGACAATGTTGTTTCAACCATTTATAACTTTGTTTGCATCATTTTTTTTAATCAAAGAAAATATCGGATTTGAAACTATTGTTTTTTCTCTTTTAATTTTTGTTACAGTGGCTATTGGCAAAAAAATGCCAATTTATGAAAAAAAATTTTTTTAACAAAGTATTTTAATATTATTTAAAACTTTAAATTATAGATAATTATGATAAATGAACAGGATGATTTTTCTGAAATGTATAAAGAACTTCCCCAAATTCCATCAGACATTGAAATTTCTCAGAATTCCACAATGCAACCTATAAAAGAAATTTCAAAACAGTTAGATTTAGATGAAGATGACCTAGAATTGTATGGGAAATATAAAGCAAAAATTGAAGACAAAGTTTGGGAAAAATTAAAAAACAAATCTGACGGGAAACTGATTTTAGTAACGGCCATAACACCTACTCCCGCAGGAGAAGGAAAAACTTGTACATCAATAGGAATAGCTCAAGCCTTTGGTAAATTAGGAGTTAAGCATGCCCTAGCAATACGCGAACCTAGTATGGGGCCAACATTTGGTATAAAGGGTGGTGCAGCTGGAGGAGGATATTCTCAAGTTCTTCCAATGGAAGATATCAATATACATTTTACAGGCGATTTACACGCAATTTCAGCTGCCCATAATTTATTATCAGCCGTACTGGACAATTCGATACATTTTGATAATCCTTTAAATATTGATATCAACAAAGTTACATGGCGTAGAACAATTGACCTTTGCGATAGACAACTCCGTAACGGAGAAATAGGTCTTGGCTCAAAATTCGATGGTTTCCCTCATAAAACAGGTTTTGATATTGTAGCAGCTTCGGAAATCATGACAATTATGGCTTTAGCAGAAGATATTAGTGACTTAAGAGATAGACTAGGCAGAATTGTTGTTGCATACAGTACATCAGGGAAACCGATATTTGCTAAAGAACTTGATTGTATAGGTGCTTTATGTGTCATTTTAAAAGATGCATTAAAACCTAATCTAGTCCAGACATGTGAACACACGCCCGTATTTGTTCATTGTGGTCCATTTGGAAATATTGCACATGGTTCAAACAGTGTGAGGGCAACTAGATTAGCTTTAAAATTAGCACCTTATGTTGTTACTGAAGCAGGGTTTGCTGCAGATTTAGGTGCTGAAAAATTTGTGAACATCAAATGTCGGCAAGCTGGATTAAAACCAAATGGGGCAGTATTAGTAGCAACTGTTAGAGCTTTAAAATTCCATGGAGGAGAGGAGAAAGAAAACTTAAAGATAGAAAATGTAGAAGCTTTAAAAAAAGGCTGTGATAATCTAAAGACTCATGCAGAAAATATCGGCAAATATGGATTACCATTAGTAGTAGCCATTAATAGATTCCCAAGTGACACACCTGCTGAACTTGAAATAATTAGGCAATTTTGTGAGGACATTGGGGTAGAAAGTGCATTGAGTGAAGTTGTTTCAAGAGGTGGAGATGGAGGAATAGACCTAGCTAAAAAAATTAAGAAAATTGTCGACGAGAAGCCAGGAGAACCAAATTTTTATTATAAAGATTCAGATCCTATTAAAACCAAAATTGAAACAGTGGCCCGTGAAATTTACCGAGCAGATGGTGTAGACTTTTCTGAAGAAGCCAAAACCTCCATAAACCTACTCGAAGAAAATAAATTGGACAAATTACCAATTTGCATGGCTAAGACTCAGTCTTCTCTATCCGATGACCCAAAAAAAATAAATGCTCCTACAGGTTGGCGTTTGCAAGTAAGAGATGTAAAAGTTTCAAACGGTGCTGGATTTATTGTGGCTTTGACAGGAAAAATGATGCTAATGCCCGGTATGCCAAGTAAGTCAGCTGTACAAAAAATTGATATTGATTCAAATGGCCTAATCTCTGGTTTATCATGATAATCAAATAAAGTTATTATTTTTTAAGAGTTTTAAAACAAATTTTTTTTTTATGAATAATAAAACTGAATTTACTATTAGTCTTAATAACATTGTTGTATACGGATTCCATGGAGTCCATCAAGAAGAAAAAACTCTTGGTCAAAGATTTGAAATTGATTTAGAATATAGATTAGCAAATCCAACTTTCCCTTGGAAAGATGAAGAACGTGCTACTGTTTCATATGTAAATGCTCATAAAATAGTAAGCAGAGTGTGCTCTGAAAAAAATTTCAACTTGATTGAAACATTAGGAAACAGAATAATTGAAGAAATGCGTTCACTTTACTCTGTGGACCTAATAATTGTACGCATAAGAAAACCCTCTGTACCCATCCAAGGGATTCTTGACCATGTAGAAGTAGAAGTAGTTTGGAATTCAGAAGAATAACATTTATAAATAAAAAATGGGTGAGATATACAATTACTTAGATTCAAATAAAGTTTCATACAGACGATATGATCATAAAGCTGTTTTTACTGTCGAAGAATCAAAAATTCATACTCCACAAATGGATGGTGCTTCTACTAAAAATTTATTTTTAAGAGATAAAAAGGGATCAAGACACTTTTTGATAACCTTGCCAGAAGACAAAAAAATAGATTTAAAAATCCTTTCAAACAAATTAGACACTTCAAGATTAAGTTTTGCATCTCCAGAAAGGCTAAAAAAATATTTGAGTATTAAACCAGGTGCAGTAAGTTTGTTGGCTTTGGTAAACGATATAGATAAAGATGTAGAAGCGTACATAGACAAAGTTATTTGGGAAGAAAAATCAATTCTTTGCCACCCTCTTGTAAATACAAGTACTTTACAAATTCCTATTGGAGACATGGAAAAGTTTCTTAAAAAAACTGGACATGGAATAAATTTAATTGACCTTTAAATATTTAGAATGGTTATTAATATTAAACTAAATTAAACAGGAAAAATGAATAAAAAAGCAGACGCAATAATAATTGGAGCTGGAGTTATCGGATCAGCAATTTCTTTTGAATTGGCCAAAAAAGGTTATAAAACTCTTAACATAGACAAATTACCTACATCGGGATACGGTTCTACGAGTAATTCATGTGCAATTGTAAGAGCTAGTTATTCTACTTGGGACGGAGTCGCAATGGCATATGAAGGTTTTTTCTATTGGGATGACTGGGAAAATTATCTTGGAGTAAAAGATGAAAGAGGAATGATCAAATATATGAAAACTGGTTCAATTTTAATTAAACTTAAAGGTGAAGATCATAGTAAAAAAAGTTTAAAATTTTTTAAAGAAATTGGAGTTGAACATGAAATATGGGATCTAGAAAAATTAAAAGAAAAAATGCCTATATACTCTCATGATCAGTATGACGGGACCACTCGACCAGATGAAGATGAAAATTTTTGGGATAAATCAGGTAAAAAAATAGAAGGAGCAGTTTTTACACCTGGTGCGGGTTATGTTAGTGATCCTCAATTATCGTCCCATAACCTTCAAGTAGCTACAGAAGCTCATGGTGGTGAATTCCTGTTTAATAGCGAAATTGCTGAAATCCGTCAAGTTAACACTAGAGTTACTGGTGTAAAATTAAAAAATGGAGAAGAAATAGATGCTCCCATTGTTGTAAATGTGGCAGGTCCCCATTCTTTTATAATAAACAAAATGGCAGGAGTTGAAGATGAAATGAACATCAAAACCAAGGCGTTACGTCATGAAGTGCATCACATACCATCTCCAGATGGTTTTGATTTTGAAAAAGACGGATACCATACTTCAGACAATGACAATGGCATATATTTTCGACCTGAGACCGGAAACACTATTCTTATTGGAAGTGAAGACCCTAAATGTGATATTCAAGAATGGATCTCGGATCCAGATAATTACAATAATCAAATCACTGAATCTCAATGGGAAGCCCAAGTTTACAGGTGTGCCAGACGTATCCCAGAATTAAAAATACCCTCCAGATCAAGAGGAGTTGTTGATTTATATGATGTTTCTGACGACTGGATTCCAATTTATGACAAATCAGTTCTTGGGGGTTTTTATATGGCAATTGGGACTAGTGGTAATCAGTTTAAAAACGCTCCTGTTGCTGGGCATTGTATGGCAGAGCTTATAGACTCATGCGAAAAAGGACATGACCATGACTCCAACCCAATCAAAGTAAAAACAGTATACACAGGTCTGGAATTAAATATGGGGTTCTATTCACGTAATCGCAAAATTAATCCTAATAGCAGTTTTTCTGTAAATGGGTAACTAAATATATAACCAAAATTTGAAAACAAAATATTTACAAAAAACCATGAAAGAATGGAGAAGAGATTTCCATCTTCACCCAGAGTTGGGGTTTAATGAATATAGGACATCATCAAAAGTTGCTGAACTTTTAAATAATTTTGGTATTACGGTTCATCAAGGTATCGGAGGCACAGGTCTGGTTGGGATTTTAGAAAATGGGAACGCTAATCGGTGTATTGGACTCAGAGCAGATATGGATGCTTTACCAATAAAAGAAAACGAGAAATGCCAATACAGTTCACAAATTGAAGGAGTAATGCATGCCTGTGGTCATGATGGACATATTAGCATGTTACTTGGTGCCGCCAAACACTTATCCGATACAAAAAATTTTAATGGTAAGATAATTTTCATTTTTCAACCTAATGAGGAGCACGGTTTAGGTGCTAAGGCTATGATTGAAGATGGATTATTTAGAAGATTTGATGTTGATGATGTATACGGAATTCACAATATACCGGGTATGCCATTGGGTTTTTTTGAGATGAGACCTGGTCCTATAACAGCAAGTGAAAGTCTTTTTGAGATAAAAATAATGGCAAAAGGAGGACATTCCGCAATGCCTCACATGGGTGTTGATGCAATTCTGGTTGGGACTGAAATAGTTCAAAATCTCCAAACAATAATTTCTAGAAAAATCAATCCAAGTTTTGGTGGAGTTGTTTCTGTCACAGAATTTATTACAAATGGGAAGAGGAATGTCCTGCCCGGATCAGCCATTTTAAGAGGAGACACCCGTGCTCTTACTCATCAAATAAATAAAACAATAGAAGCTAGTATCAGACAAATTGTTGAAGGAGTTTGTATTGCTCATGGAGTAAAGGCTGATGTATATTATGAGACTATTTTTCCAGCTGTAATCAATTCTAAAAAATCTTTAGTTGCTGCAAATAATGCCGCCTGCAAATTAGTAGGAGAAGATTCCGTTGACTCGAATTGTTCACCAAGATTATTTTCAGAGGATTTTGCACATTTTTCAGATGCTAGGCCTGGATGTTTTATACTTATGGGAAATGGAACAGAAGGATCAAATTCTATGCCCCTGCACTCATCTGATTATGATTTTAATGACAGTGCGCTTCAAATTGGATCATCATTTTGGGTACAACTAGTAGAGCAAGAATTACAAAACTCATGAATTGTTTTTGATTATCGGGAAAAAACTAAAATAAATTATTTTCTATTTATTTCTTTATAAGATTTTCTTAATGATGTGGAGTATTTTTTAAATATATAATATATTAATCAATTAAAAATATGAAGAGTATCCTATCAATACTAATAATTAGTAAAAAATTGAATATTTAACTTTTTTTCTAATTTTTTAATTTATAACTTAAAAATTAAAATATATGAGTTTCCAGTTAAATTGTCCTAATTGTGGTAAAAGATCTGTAAGTGAGTTTAGCTTCAAAAGTGAGTTAAAAAATCGACCTTCTCAAAATGCAGAATTTGATGAATGGGCAGATTACGTTTATTTCAGAGAGAATAAAATGGGGAAACAAATAGAGTGGTGGTATCACCGGAGTGGTTGTCAAAGTTGGTTTTTAGCTGAAAGAGATACAAAAAACAATACTGATCATATAAGTTTCTGGTATAAAGATTTGAATAAATTTTTATAAAAATTTTGACCGAGATAATTAATGGTAAAAAGAATAACTAGCCATCAATATTGCAAATTATCTGATTTAGGAGATGAAATTTATTTTACTTTTGATGGTAAACGCATAAAAGCATTTCTGGGAGATACCATCACCTCAGCTTTAGTTGCTTCGGGAAGGACTTTAATTTCAAGAAGTTTCAAATACCATCGACCACGTGGTGCTTACGATATTTTTGGACAAGGCCATGAATCTTTGGTAACTGTTAATGATGAACCAAATTTATTAGCCGACAGAGTTTTAGTAAGAAATGGGATGATAGTAAAATCTCAAAATGCTTGGCCATCACTAGAAATAGATATAGGAGTTGTAAATAATTGGGCGGTTCCATTGTTACCAAATGGTTTTTATTACAAAATGTTTCACAAACCAAAATGGCTCTGGCCCATTGCAGAACATCAAATAAGAAAAGTTGCTGGACTTGGTAAAATAGATGTAACAGGCAAACATACGAATAGACGTTATGAAAAGCACTACAGATTTCCAGACGTCTGCATTATTGGAGGAGGACCCGCAGGGCTTTCAGCGACTAAATCCGCACTTGAAGAAGGAAAAAGAGTTTTGTTAATTGATGATAACCCAAAGCTCGGAGGAAGAGCATTACATAGTATTTTTCCAGTAGAAAATTGTGATAATAATAACCTTAATGGTTTGAAAGAAAAGGATGCTATACAATCATTGATCAAAGAATTTTTTGATCATCAAAATCTAGAAGTGATGATTAATACAAGTGTTTTTGGAATATATGAGGACAATTTAGTAGCTGCATATTGTGATGCAGATTTGTATAAAATTCGTGCTGAATCAGTAATATTGGCTCCTGGTGCTACAGATAGACACTTAGTATTTGAAAATAATGATCTCCCTGGAATTTTAACTGGACGTGGTGTAGAAAAATTGATTGTATGTCATTCGGTTCTTCCAGGAGAAAACGCAGTTGTAGTTACTACACATGATGGAGGATACCACACAGCATTACTATTACATGGCGCAGGGGCAAATGTTGTTGCTGTAGTGGATGGCAGAGAGTCGGGCGAGGTTGGAGCATTTGAAAAGCAAATTATGAAATTAAATATACCTGTATACAAAAATATAACTGTACATAAAGCATACGGGACAAAAAAAATTAAGCGCGTTGATGTAGGACCAATATATGGACAAGATTCAAATCAATCTTTTGATTGTGACTTGCTCGTCATCGCAGCAGGTTTCAAGCCACAATTAAATTTGTTGTCAATGGGGCGTAAACGACCAACATGGGATTCAGAAAGACAAATTCTAAGAGTTTCTGATTTACCATCTGGAATGTATTCTACAGGGGAAGTTCATGGTTATACCAATTTTTCACACTTATATAAAGAAGGAACTGAATCTGGTAAGGCTGCCGCAAATAATTTGAATGCCCCTATAACTAAAAGAGATAAAAAAGAAATAATTATGGCTTTACCTGCAGATATTGAGGTGGGAGGAAAAAATCACTTCATATGTAAATGTATGGATGTAACTCGTGAAGAGGCTCAAGCTTCAATTGAGGAAGGTTATGATCAAGTAGAATCATTAAAACGCTATTCGAGTATGGGAATGGGGCCTTGTCAAGGTAAAAGCTGTCATGAAGCAGTAGCAAGACTAGCTGCTATTGACACAGGACTTACTTCATTAGATGCGGTACCAACTACAATGCGACCTCCATTTTCAGGAGTATCATTTGGAGTATTGGCTGGGCGAGCCCCTCATTTGTCACCTATAAGAAGAACCCCTATTCACCATTGCCATATAGAGTTAGGAGCTAAATTTCTTGATGCTGGTCAATGGAAAAGGCCGGATTCATATACGAATCCAGAGGAAGAAGTAAATTATGTAAGAAACGGCTTAGGAATGATAGACGTAAGTACTCTGGGGAAAATAGAAGTGCTTGGTCCAGATGCAGTAAAATTTTTACAATTTATGTTTCCCGGCAAGTTCATGAAATTTGATGTTGGTCGTACCAGATATTCTATTATGGTGGGAGAAGATGGTATACTTTTTGAGGATGGAACTATTTCACACATTGAACATGGTAAATACTATTTGACCACCACCACCGGTAATCAAGATGCAATTAACTCTATTTTCCAGTGGTGGGTTTTACAGGAAAATTTTGAGGTACAAGTAAAAAATCTTAGTTTAGCTAATGCTGCTTTGAATATTACTGGAAAAACTTCACGAGATTTTTTACAAAAAATTGTAAAAATTGACATGTCTAACAAAGCATTCCCATACATGCATTGCCGAATTGCAGAAATTAAAGATATCCCTGTTTCATTTTTTAGAATTGGTTTCACAGGTGAACTTGGTTATGAAATTCATTTTCCGGCTGAGTACGGAGAGTCAATGTGGAATTTTTTAATGAATGAAGGGGAATCATTCTCTCTAAAGCCATTTGGGGTAGAAACTCAGAGAATTTTACGTCTGGAAAAAGGACATTTGATACCTGGTACAGATAGTGATGCTTTAAACAGTCCTTATGAAACTGGAGTTGGATTCGCTATCAAAGATGATAAAGACGATTTCTTAGGAAAAGCTTTTTTAAAACATTTTAAAGAAAGGGGACTAGAAAATAAACTTGTTCCATATCAGTTGGACTCCAATAGTCCGATTCCAGATGATGGTGTAGCTATTTTAGATAAAGGTAAAATAGTGGGAAGGGTCACTAGCTCACGCTATAGCCCTACGCTAAAAAGAGGTGTTGGTTTAGCGTGGTTACGTAATGAATTGTCTGAAACTGGAAATTGTTTTTTAATCCGTATGGCAAACGGTAGTGACGTAAAGGCAACCATCCTTGACCACTCACCATACGACCCTCAGGGGACATTATTGAAAAGCTAGAACTTAACTTTAAAAATAAAAGGTGGTAAAAATTATTGCAAAAAGTTTCAATTGAGAAGAATCTTTTAATATTTGCTTTAATTAATTTAGCACAAAACAAATTAAATTTTTTTAAAGAATATAAAAAATTTTAGGAGTATATCTTGATAAAATCTAGTCCACTTTCAGGGATTTATAAAAATTACCCTATAAAAATATCTGAAGTTTCTGGATGGCAAATCGCTGAAAATTTTGGTAATGAGGAAAATGAATTAAAACATTTGAAAAATGAGTGCGTATTAGTTGATTGGGCTCATATTGGAAAAATAAGTATTTCAAACGGAAATGCAGATATTGCTGCAGAAAAAATTTTTGCCGGTGCTTCAAAATTAGAACCTTTGAATTCAGTGAGCGACTCTGATAAAGCAGTCTTAAGATTAACAATGAACGATTATTTAGTGTTATGTCAACCAGGAATAGAAGATAGTTTACAAGAAAAAATTGATAAAAAAAATACTACTGTAATTATTCAAACTGGAGCACAAGGATGTCTTGTTTTAGGAGGACCGAGAAGAGATGAAGTCTTGCAAAGATCGACAGCTGTGAATATTAGAAGAGATAAAGTCACACCAGGCTCTGTCCTTCAATCTTCAATACACACTATAAATATGACTTTATACCGAACAAAAAATTTTGAAATAATAGTCCATCCAAGAAATCTTTCAGAATCTCTATTTAATTCGATCATGGATGTTGGGATTGGGGTTGGATTAATTCCAACCGGTATCTCAACAGTACCAGTATCTTTTGAGGAGACAAAATAATGTCTAACAGAATGTGGCAAAACCACAAACTTAAAAAAAGCTATGATGTTGTGATTATTGGAGGAGGAGCACACGGTTTAGCAACTGCATACTATCTTACTAAACTTGGTATAAAAAATGTTGCTGTTCTAGAACAAAAATTCATTGGATATGGTGGTTCGGGAAGAAATACTGCGCTACTTCGATCTAATTATAGAACAGAAGAGGGTATAAAATTTTATGACCAGAGCATAAAACTATATGAGAATTTGTCAAAAGAACTAGATTTTAACTTAATGTTCAGTCAGAGAGGACATTTCACACTAGGTCATTCAACTGCAGCCATGTCAGGCTTGGTTACTCGAGCTGAAAATAATAAGGCATTAGGTGTTAATAGTTATATTCTTGATCCAATGGAAATCAAAAAGATGATACCTGAAATAGATATCTCAGATCATCCACGTTTTCCAATACACGGAGCTTTGTATCATCCTCCAGGAGGAATTATTCGTCATGATGCTGTAGTTTGGGCCTATGCAAGAGGAGCTGACAGAGAAGGCGTTCATATTCATCAATTAACAGAGGTACAAGATATTATTGTAAAACAAAATAAAGTAACCGATGTTATTACAAATAGAGGAAAAATTTCTTGCGAATCTGTTATATCTGTTGTAGCAGGGTGGAGTTCAGAGGTTTGTAGGAAAGCAGGAATTAAATTACCATTAGTAACACATCCATTGCAAGCTTTGGTTACACAAGCTTATAAACCTTGGTTAAATTATGCAGTTGTAAGCGGTTCTTTACATATATACCTTAGCCAAACAGATAGAGGAGAACTTGTATGCGGAGGAGGAATTGATACTTATTCAAATTATGGAATGCTTTCTACATTAGGATTTCTTGAAAGTTATGCAGCACATGTTTTAGAACTTTTCCCGATTTTACATAATGTCGCGGTTCAACGTCAATGGGCGGGATTATGTGATATGACTCCAGACTACAGCCCTATAATTTCGTCCATAGAAGAAATCAAGGGGTTTTTTATAAATGGAGGATGGGGAACTTATGGATTTAAAGCTTCACCTGCTAGCGGGTATAATTCTGCCCAGATGATTGCCACTGGAGAAACTCCAGAAATGATAATACCATTTCGTTACAGCCGTTTTAATGAAAATCGATTAGTTGGTGAAAAAGCAGCTGCATCTGTAGGTAGCTAATTTTTATAGTCTTTAAATTTTTATATTAGCTCGAAAATTAATTATTAATTTTTAAAGTATGAGGAAAATTCACATTTATTCGCTTTTATCCAAAAATCCGAATAATTTTTTAACTTGTAACCTTATTTAAAAAAAAAAAGTGGAAATAATAGTTTTAGTAAAACAGGTTCCAGATGTCGCCCTTAATATAAAGGTCAAAGACGGGGAAGTTGTAGAAGAAGGGTTAAGCTATGTAATTAGCAGCTGGGACGAAACAGCTTTAGAGGCTGCTCTTCAGATTACAGAGGAAATTGGCGGTGAAGTAACATTGTTGACTGTTGGTCCAGATAAAGCTTCTGAATCACTAAGAAAAGGACTAGCAATGGGAGCACATAAAGCCATTCATGTAAAATATAATGATGCAAAAAATACAGATTCTTTTGCATATGCCAAAATTTTACACAAAGTAATTTCAGGTAAAAAATTTGATCTAATTATGACTGGTAGACAGTCACAAGATACAGATGCAGGGTTGACAGCTCCTATGCTAGCAGAATTTTTAGATCTTCCTCAAGTAACAAATATAATTCGTTTTAGTGATGTGTCTGATCAAAAAATAAAACTATACCGAAAAGGTGATCACTCAACTGAAGTTTTAGAAATGAATCTACCCGGCCTAATAACTGTCAATGACAGTCTTAATGAACCACGTTTAGCTTCTATGCGTGGAATTATGATGGCAAAGAAAAAACCACTTGAAGAATTAAGCATTGAAGAAATAGGTGTTACATCTGAAATGATTGGCTCAAATGGTTCTATGACTGAAATTTTAAAATATGACAAACCTGAATCTAGGAAAGAAGGTAAAATTTTTGAAGGAGATGAAACTGAGACAGTCAAAGAGGCAATGGCAGTGTTAGTAAGTGAAGCAAAACTTCTAGCATAACTATGACAAAATTAGATTAATAATTAAAATAAAATAAAAAATTATGACCAAAATTCTTATAGTGTCCGAAGTAAAAAATGGCGAAATAAAAAAAAGTACTCTTGAATTACTATCATTTGCCAAGTCAAAAGGAATCGAAACTGATGCCGTTTTGTGCGGTTCTGGTGTTTCATCAGTTTGTAATATTCTAGCAGGATATGGGGCATCAAATATTTTTTTAGGAGATGATTCATCCTTGGAAATATTTAACACTGAACAATATACGGCATTAATTTGTGATGCGATAAACAGATCCTCCGCTACACAAGTTTGGCTTTCATCTTCTGAAATGGGACGAGATTTAACACCTAGAATTGCCGCTAGACACGGGGTAGGTGCTTTAAGTGATGTCACGAAAATAGAAATTGATGGTGAAGAGCTTACGGCCTATAGACCTTGTATGGCAACAAAAGTAATTCAAAAATGTCGGTTCAATAAAAAAGGATTGAGAATATTAAGTGTACGCAGTGGTTTTTTTGAAGCAGAAAATAACCAACCAGTAGATGCTAAATTAGTTAATCTCCCAATTCCTGCTGGACATTCAAGTATTAAAGTTAAAGAAGTTCAGATTGAAGTAAGTGATGAAGTGGAACTAAATGATGCAAGTATTATAGTTTCAGCTGGTAGAGGTGTTGGTGGAACTGATGGATGTGAATTCTTGAAACCAATGGCTACTGATTTAGGGGCTGCTTTTGGTGCCTCCAGAGCTGTATGCGATGCTGGTTGGCTTCCTCACAAACATCAAGTTGGCCAAACGGGAACACAAGTTAATCCTGACTTTTATTTTGCTATAGGCATTTCTGGTGCAATTCAACACTTAGCCGGAATGTCTGGTTCAAAAATAATAGTTGCCGTTAACAAAGATCCCGATGCTCCCATATTTAAGGTTGCAGATTATGGAATTGTGGGAGACCTATTCAAGGCCATTCCGATTTTTCGTGAAGAAGTTAAAAATATTAAATCATAATTTTTTTTAAAATTTAAATTTATAAATTCAAATGAGATCACATTATAGAGCTGTGGTAATTGGTGGAGGAGTTGTAGGAGCAAGTACGATATATCACCTAGCAAAAATGGGATGGAGTGATGTCATACTCTTAGAAAAACTTGAATATACATCTGGATCGACTTGGCATGCAGCTGGCTTACTTCCACTATTTAATATGAGTTATAGTGTTGGTAAAATTCATAAATATAGTGTTGATTTGTATCAAAGTCTAGAAGAGGAAACAGGACAAGTCGTTAGTTTTCATAAAACTGGGAATTTGAGATTAGCCAGAAATCAAGAACGGATGGATGAGTATAAACGTTACTGTGGTACAGCTTCCACAATAGGAGTTCCATTTGAAATAATTGGACCTCAGGAAATCAAAGAACTATGGCCATTTGCAAAAGTCGATGATCTAGTAGGTGCGCTTTATCATCCAGACGATGGACATGTTGCTCCTGTTGATGTAACAATGGCTTTGCTTAAGGGTGCTCGTTCAAGAGGAGCAGAAACATACTCCGAAGTTGAAGTAACAGCAATGGCTCAAAAACCTAATGACGAATGGATTATTTCAACAACGAAGGGAGATATTACTTGTGATGTAGTAGTTTCATGCACTGGGAACTATGCGCGTCAAACAGGTCGCATGGTTGGCCTTGAATTACCTGTAGTTCCTGTTGAACATCAATTCATTGTAACTGGACCAATTAAAGAACTAGTTGAATATAATAAATCAGGAAATCCTGAAATGGCAGTTCTTCGCGAAAGTGATGCGTCATATTACATGAGACAAGAGGCTGATGGTTTAATTCTTGGACCTTACGAAAAAGGAGCCCCTTGCTGGGCATTAGATGGGGTTCCAGAAGGATTTGGGCAAGAGTTGTTGCCACCAGATCTTGAACGCTTAGAACCACATATTATTGCTGCTGGCATTCGTGTACCAATTTTTGAAACTGCAGGTATTAAAGATCATATTAACGGTCCAATAGCATATACCCCGGATGGGAATCCAATAGTTGGTCCAGCTTGGGGATTACGAAATTTTTGGCTTTCTGAAGGTCATAGCTTTGGCATCACTGCAGCTGGAGGGTCTGGTAAGCATTTAGCAGAATGGATTATTGAAGGCTCACCAAGTATAGATATGATGGGTGTTGATCCAAGACGTTTCAGTGCATCTCAATCTACTCGTGATTTCATAAAGGCTAAAAATGAAGAATGTTATGAACATGTATTCATTATTCACTATGATTTCGAAGAAAGACCTGCTGCTCGCCCTAGCAAGACGAGCCCAATTTATGATCGACAAAAATCTCTAAATGCAGCCTTTGGTCAGAGATATGGATGGGAACGTCCAAATTGGTTTGCTCCAGACGGTATGAAACCCCTCAATGAATATAGTTTTCATACTCGTAGAACAAATTGGTTCGAAACTGTTGGAGAAGAAGTAAGAAGTGTTCGCGAAAATGTAGGACTACTGGATTTAACTTCCTTTACAAAACATGAAATCTCTGGTCCAGGAGCAAAAAACTATTTGAATAATATAATAGCCAATCGTTTACCAAAAAAACAGGGAGGTATAGTTTTAGGGCATGCATTAACTTTAACTGGAGGAGTTGAATCGGAATTTACAATCACCAGTGAAGAAAATAATAAATTTTTTGTAGTTAGCTCAGGTTCTGCTGAACGTCACGATAATGATGTTTTGTTAAGAACTTTACCTAGAGACGGTAGTGTCTATCTAAAAAATGTTACTCTAGATTACGGTACACTTGTAGTTTGTGGGCCTAAATCAAGAGATTTACTTTCAAAATTAACTAAAACTGATCTTTCAAATGACAATTTCCCATGGCTAACATCAAAGCGAATTGTAGTTGCAGGTATCAATATGTTAGCATTACGTGTTAATTTCGTTGGTGAACTTGGTTGGGAATTACATCATCCAATTGATCAACAAGTTGAATTATTCGATGCAATAGTAGAAGCAGGCAAAGAGTTTGAATTAAAGCATTTTGGGATATATGCAATGGAATCCATGCGCATTGAAAAATCTTATCGTATGTGGGGTGCTGACTTAACAAGGGAATACTCTATTCTCGAAGCAGGTTTAAACCGTTTCGTGAATCTAAAAAAGGAAAATTTTATCGGTAAAGAAGCATTATTAAAACAAAAAGATGTGGGCATTCCTCAGGAATTTGTAACATTAGAAATTGATGCTGATGATGCCGATGCAATGGGTAGCGAGCCAATTTTTCATAATAATGTTATGATCGGTAGAGCAACATCTGGTTGTTATGGACACAGCGTTAAAAAAAGCTTAGCACTGGCTTATATCCTAACAGAACATAGTGACATAGGCACAGAATTGGAAATCGAAATTCTTGGCAATAAGAGACCCGCCCAAATCATATCAGAATCTCCCTGTGACCCAGAAAATTTAAAGCTAAAAGCTTAAATAATTTTCACAATTTTGACGATGCTTTTTTACTTATTTAAATTAAAAAATGGATATATACTATGATTTGAATCCCACCACAATACCAACTCCAATTAATGATAATCCAGAAATATTATTTATAATATTTAAATATTTTTCAGTCGTCAAAAAAACTTTTAATTTAGAAAGTAATAAAATTATAAGTATATTTCCAAGCATAGGAACAGAAAATGAAATTGAGGAAATTAATAATATATCAAAAACACCTATTTGATTAAAATCAAAAACACTTGGTAAAAATGAAAGATAAAATAAAGAAGCTTTAGGATTAGCTATAACAGCAAAAAACCCTGCAGTGAAGCCGGATAAAAACCCTATCCTTTTTAACTGATCATTTTCTCTCATTATTTTACTACTAGAGAGAATTATTTTCATACCCATAAAACAAAGTATTAATGAAGCTAAGTATTTCATTAATATCAAAATATCTGAATAAATTGATATTAAAAATCCTACACCAAAATATACTAAAATTGGCCACAACATATCCCCTAAAGACACCCCAAAAACTAGAAATATAGACGGTTTAAATCCACCTGATACGGTCCTTGCTATAATTGCGACCCAAACTGGTCCTGGAGTAAGAAATAGAATGAATATGGCTCCAAAATATAGAATTAATTGCTCGTTGGTTATAGTCACTTGATACACTCAAAATTTTTTTAATTTTTAAACAATTGGATATTTAAATTCCAAAATGTATAGCTAACAAATTAAGATAATATTTTGATTTGGAAAAAGAGTATAATATTAATCTTTTAGACTTTGGCTTACTATTGCGAGCCAAGGCTGTTCTTTTCTTGGCTTATCTTGAGGACGATAATAATGGTCTAATACTTTAAATCCGGAATTATTTAGGTATTTCTGAGTAGTTTCAAATTCCATATAGTTTGCATAACGTTCGCCATTCCAACCTTCATAGTCTCCTCTTGGATTAGAAGAGAATAAAATTCCATTTTTTCTTAAAGTCTCATGTAATTCTCTCAATACTCTTGGCAACTCTATTCTTGGTACGTGAAACAAAGAGGCGTTCGCGAAGATACCGTCGTAATCATTTTCTTTGAGATCCAACTTCAAAAATTGCTGATTTATAACATTACATCCGCTCTTCTCAGAAGCCATTTTGCAAAATTTTTTACATCCATCCAATCCTGTAACTTCGTGCCCTTTTGATTTAAATACACAGAGATCCCTTCCTGGTCCACAACCAAGTTCAAGAATATTTAATCTCCTATCTTTTGGAAGAGCGTCTAGAAAAGCATTAATATTTTGACTTACATCATGGTCTTTAGTACCTAAATGAAATTCATCTGCATTTTCTTCATAATGAGAAATTGTTTTGACTTCTAAATCATTAAGATCAACGGTAAAATTTTGTTGTAACATTTAAATAAAATATTTTCTTAATCAAAATTATTAAAAAATGAAAAATATTTTTTAAATTTAAATTAATTTTTAAAATATTTTTTTCTAAATAGCTTTCAAAGTTCTTTATCTGCTTTTGCTGCAAAAATAAAATCACTTTCAGTCAAACCTTCAATTTTGTGTGTCCAGATTGTCAATTTAACTTTACCCCATGCTAAGTAAATATCAGGATGGTGATTTTGATTTTCTGCTAATTCTCCAACTTTAATAGTAAAATCTAAAGCATTCCTAAAATTATCAAAAATATAGTCTTTTTCTAAGTGATGCTCGTCAATTATTTGCCAATCATTTCCTAGTTTTTCTTTAAATGATAAAAGTTCCTCGCCTTTTAAAGGAGGTACACCTCCACTGCATGGAATACAGATACCATCAGCCAAATTATCCATTAAAATCTCCTTTTTAATTCAAATAACAAATACCCAAGACTTAAAATAATATTCTAATTATTTTTTTAATTTAAAAATTATAAAAAGTAATTTACTAATGAAAAAATATTTAAAAAGTTTAAAATTTTCAAACATAACATAACTTTATTTATATTAAAAATAATTGTTTTGTTTATTCCAAAAAAAATCTTTGACAGTTATATCAGTCAATATTATCATAAGAAACAGATACTTAATGTTCATAAATAAAAATACATTCTGGCTGGCAGACTGTCAAGTTTGAATTCCGAATAGATATTAACATCAATTTGAAATATGTTTATTTATTTTAAAGAACCAAAAAATGTGTGAATAACTGTCAGATCTTAGATTAAATAATTTAACCAATTAACTACTTAAAATATAGTATCAAAAAATATAGCTAACTCGCCGTATAAAAAAATTTGTTTCATGTATGATTTAACTAAAAGTGAGATATCTTGTGATGTTGAGAAAAATTCCTGGGAAAGACAAAATGAAGAATCGCCTGTTCCAAAAAATAGTGTTTCTTTTCTAACTTTGGGTTGCAGATTGAATCAGTCAGAAACAGATATTTTAACAAGAATTTTCAAGTTGAAAGGTTATAAAGTTGTTCATTCCTCTGAGCCTACAGATGTTTGTATAATCAATACATGTACAGTTACTAATCAAGGAGATTCAAAAAATCGGCAGGCTATTCGAAGTATGAATAGATTGAACCCAGAAGCAGTGATTGTTGTTATAGGTTGCTATGCACAATTAGCACATGAAGAAATTTCTAAACTCAGAGGAGTTAGGCTAATAATAGGTAACGAACGAAAAATGGAGGTCTTTGATTATTTAGAAATGCTTGATTCTGAAAAAAAAACTATTATCATAAACGATAAGATTCGAAAAAATTCTTTTATTACACCAATAGTTCCTAAAAATTTAATTCAAGAAGAAATTAATAAAAAAAGTTTAAAGCAAAATAATTCCATAAAATACATTCCCCTTTCAAAAAAAACAACTAGAACTCGTGCACTCTTGAAAATTCAAGATGGATGTGATTTTATGTGCTCTTTTTGTGTAATCCCTTTTGCAAGAGGCCGATCTCGTTACAGAGAATATTCTAATTTGCTAAAAGAAGCCCATTTTCTTGTTAAAGAAGGTGCACGTGAAATAGTAATTACAGGGGTAAACATTGGAACATATAAAAATGATAATTTTAATTTTGTAAATGTTGTTGATTCTCTCAATTCTATTGAAGGACTTGATCGCATTAGAATTAGTTCAATTGAACCCACAACAGTACAAAAAATTCTCTTTGAATACATGAGAGACCCTCAACATAAATTGGTTCCCTATTTCCATCTACCTCTGCAATCAGGATCAGATAATATTCTAAAAAAAATGAATCGTCGTTATTCAAGTAGTGAATTTTCTGAAGAAATATGGAAGGCTTATGATGCCGTTCCAGATATATGCCTTGGAACTGATGTAATGGTAGGATTCCCTGAAGAAGACGAAACTGAATTTGGGAAAACATTGAATTTATTGAAAATACTTCCTTTAACGTATTTTCATGTGTTCCCTTTTTCCAATAGGAAGAAAACTGCTGCTTATAAAATAAAAGATAAGATTAAATCAGATACTAAAAAAATAAGAAGTAAAATTTTACATGACCTAAGCACAAAAAAAAGAAATGATTTCTACAAAAGATTTTTAGGAAAAACAAAAGATGTCCTTTTTGAGTCGTGTGGAGAAGATTTAATAAATAAAGGTTATACAGACAACTTTATAAAGGTTAAGCTTGAGGAAGAGAAAAACTCCAATTTTAGAAATAAAATACTTCCCGTAAAAATAAGCAAGATTAAGGATAATTTTGTTCTAGGGCAAACAATTTTAAAATAAAATATATGTTTTCAATTGTAAGTTGGAATATTCAGTATGGTAAGGGAGTAGATGGAATTATAAATCTCTCTAGAATTGTAGATGTAATTAATCAAGAAGGTTTACCAGACGTATTATGCCTGCAAGAAGTTTCAAGGAACGATCCTGAAATAGATAATGGCAATGACCAGGTGGAAGAATTGAGATTATTACTCCCTAATTACAAATATTTCTTTGGTCAATCATATGACCGATTGGGAGGTAAAAAAAAAAGGAAGCAATTTGGGAACCTTATACTTTCTGCTCATTCTCCAGTCCAGGTACTTTATCATATGCTTCCATCTCCATCTGATCCTAAAGCTAGATTCATGCCCAGGCAGGTAACCGAAATGCTTATAAATACCGGACTTACTTCATTTCGTATAATGAATACTCATCTTGAATTTTTTTCGGAAAAACAACAAATAGCACAAGTTAATAGACTTCGCGAAATACACAAAGAAGCTTCTGAACAATACCATAACCCTGGAATAGACAAACCTAAAACACCTTTCGAAATAATTAATCGACACGAAAAAATGATCATTTGCGGAGATTTTAATTTTACCTTGGAAAGCATTCCATACAAAATTATGACAGAGTCAATGCCAAACGACATTAGTAATATTTTAGATGCTTGGAATATATTGTATCCAAAAAAAAATCGTAATCCAACATGCGGAGTATATGATAAAAATCAGTGGAAGCAGGGACCTCACTGTAGAGATTATTTTTTTATAAGTAAAATTTTAGAAAACAAGGTAAGAAAGTTTTCTGTAAACAATGAAACAAGTGCTTCCGACCATCAACCAATTCGTTTGATATTAGATTTATAAAAATGAGGAGTTTTTTTTTATTTTTTTTTCTATTTTAGTATCTAGTTGTAATAAATCCGAATTCAATAATTATAAAAAAGTTACAAATAGTAATTACTATGTAGAATGTGCACCAAATTTGATCTACTGTTACAGGAAGTCCGATCTTATTTGTCGCAGTGAATACCGAATATTATCAGTTAAAATTGAGGATAAACCCGCAATGGTAATTGAATGTAAATAAATATCTCGCATTCTAATTGCGCTTCGCAAAGAGAAATACAAAAATTATATTGGTGTGCGGTTTGCACTATCTAAAAAAAAAAATAATATAGAAATTTTTTCCCAATATACTTGCAAAATTTCTAAAGGCTTTTTAGACTCAAAGTGTTAAATGATATTCACTGAGAATATTTTTTAAATTTTTTTAGGAAAAAATGCTAAAAATTCAATTTATCTTTTAGCTAGTTTTATTTTTGAATGGCAAATATAAGCCCTTATACTGTTGTAATATCTGATTGTTTGAATTCTATATCCAAAGATAAGACAGGATCTATTTTGGATGATGGTCAAAAAATGCAGTTAATGATAAATATGTTGCAAGGTAGAATGTTGGAGCATATTAAGCAACGTGTTAGTAAATATTATGATATCGAACCGAGTGATCTTAGCGAAGAATTTTCAGTATCGCTCATAGAGGTATTTGCTGAAATATTTAATTTATTTCGATTAAAATTTGAAGAAATGCCATCCTTGGTAAACAAAATAGCCAAAAGGATTGTTGAGGTTGAAACTAAGGGTGATTTAAATAAAGAGACTAGTGTCAATAAGCTTTACCTATCAATATTCTGTAAATACTTCGAATATAAGAATATTGAAAAGATAATATCAACTTTACAAACTGACAATCGAATTCAACAAGCAATTTTTAAAGCGATTCCTGACAACTCTTCATTAAGAAAGTCATATCTTAATCAAACAGTTTAAACAAGATTACAAACGAGGTTCTTTAAAAAGTTAATTTTTTTAAAAATTAACGTAGATAATGATTAACTCCTTTTCTATTAATGGAGAAAATTAACTTTTACTAATAATTTTGAGCATTCTCTCTCCAATCTGGTCAAGGCTTTTCAAAACATATATACCAGAATCTTCTAGAATTTTTATCTTTTCTGTAGCAGTTCCTTCTCCATCGGCAATTATTGCACCTGCATGCCCCATCCTTCTTCCTGGAGGAGCTGTTTGCCCAGCAATAAAACTTAAAACTGGCTTGGAAACATTTTTTTTTGCATAAATTGCAGCTTTCTCTTCTGCGTCACCACCAATTTCTCCAATCATAACAATTGCTTCTGTATTTTCATCATTTTGAAATAATTTTAGACAGTCAATAAAATTTGTACCATTCACTGGATCTCCACCAATACCAATACAGGTTGACTGCCCCAAACCTACTCGTGTAATTTGTGCAACAGCCTCGTATGTTAAAGTACCAGAGCGAGAAACAATTCCAACAGTCCCTTTTTTGTGAATTGAGCCTGGCATTATTCCGATTTTACATTCTCCCGGTGTAATAATACCTGGACAATTTGGACCTATGAGCCTGGAACCTTTTTTACTACAAAAATCTACGGCTTTAATCATATCCAAAACTGGAATTCCTTCGGTAATTGCAACAATTAGGTCTATACAAGAATCTGCGGCTTCCATAATTGAATCTGCAGCAAAAGGGGGAGGGACTAATATCATAGTAGCATTTGCACCAGTGCTCTTTACAGCCTCACTTACTGTGTTAAATATTGGTATGCCATCTAAAACATTTCCACCTTTTCCTGGAGTAACCCCAGCTACTACATTTGTTCCATACTCTCTACAACCTAAAGCATGGAGTTTCCCCTGGGAACCAGTGATTCCTTGTATCAAAAGTTTAGTTTTTTTATTTACAAGTACAGACATATTTTTTTCAAATTATAAATTTTCGTAATTAAATAAATTATAGACTATTCTATATCTGATTAAAATAAATCAAAACAAAATATTTAATCTATAGACTAAGAAATCAAAAATTATAATTTATTTTAAATTATTCTTAAATTTCAAAAATTGTCGATCCAGTAGTTTTTCTATTTTGCAAATAATAGTGAGCTTTTGCAGCGTCTTTAAGTGGATACCTTTGTTGAATTTCTACAGATATTCCTTCTTTTAATATTTTAAAAAGTGGTTCACTGATTTCCTTTATTAGCTTAGCTGTTTCTGTATGTGGCCCTAAACTAGGCTTAGTTATAAAAAGTGATTTTTTTGCTAAAGTCCCTAAATACAATCTAGGTGGCGGACCAGAAGAAGCACCGAATGAAACCAGCATTCCAAATGGTGAAAGGCACTTTAATGATCCATCAAACGTTTTCAATCCTACTCCATCAAAAACAACAGGCACTCCTTTTCCATTTGTAATATCTAATACTTTACTAACAAATTCTCCATCAGAATAATTTATGGGATACATACAGCCATTTTTGCGAGCAATTTCAGCTTTTTCTTCATTACTAACTGTACCTATTACTTCTGCTCCTATTCTATTTAACCATTGACAGGCTAGTAAACCTACGCCACCTGCTGCTGCATGAAAAAGCACTTTTTGACCCTTCATAACCGGAAATGTTTTATTTATTAGATAGGATACTGTTAATCCTTTTAAAAGAACTGCTGCTGCCGTATCGTCAGAAACGTTGTTTGGGAGTTTAATTAATCTTTCAGCTGGATATAATCGATTTTCGGTATAGGCGCCCGGCTTTCCCATAACGTATCCCACTCTATCTCCCACTTTAACATTTTTTACGCCCTCTCCAAGGTCACTAACTTTGCCAACTCCTTCCATACCTAAGCTAGTAGGAAGATCAAGAGGATATTCTCCCGTCCTATGATAAACATCTATGTAATTCAATCCGACTCTACTTTGCTTAATCATTACTTCCCCTCGACCAGGATTTTTTAATTTAATTCTTTCCCACATCATAACCTCTGGACCACCGTGTTTATGCAAAATAATCGAATGTGACATAAAATTTAATTGAATATCAGTGTTAATATTGTTTACACATAATTAAATCTATTAATAAAAATTTAAGATACTTTTTTTAATCCTAGCAATAAAAAAAATAAAGGGCCCAAAATTAAAATAATTCCTGTGGATGAAAATGCCCAAAACCAGGCCTTTGTAACATTATGTCCTCCAAATGAATCAAGTACAATCCCAAAACCAATCGGACCTAGAAAAGAACCTATGAATCCAATGCTGGAATATACAGCCATTGTAACTCCACGATTTTTTTTATCAGAACTTTCGATTAATCCAGTTGTTATTGAAGCAGACTCCCCTGTCACAAAACATCCATATATTAATATTAAAATAATAAGGATAGGAGCCCACAAATTACTGCTAATACCAACTATAAAAGCCAGAATCATAGAAATTAACATTATAGAAAAAATTATTCTCTTTCTACCAAATCTCATTGATAATTCATTACCAATAACACTAGAAGGCATTCCCAAAATTGTACCTATAAAAACTATTATTGAAGGTTGAATATAAAAAACTTCCGACGAAATAGGTAGAGCAAAAACTAAATATGCTACTATCCAAGACCTAAATGCAAAAAGTTCATAATTGTGAGTTGAATAACATGCAATCCATCCTAAAATTTTAGAATTTTTAAAAACTTTTCTAAAATCAAACGAACTTAAAAGAGAAGGTTTCTCAAAATTATTTGGTAAATCTTCTAATACATTAAGTACTATGATTAATGAAAGAATCGAGCAAAATCCCGCTATCCAAAAAGGAATTTCCCATGAGAAAAGTTCCAAAAAATAACCCCCAAACAAAAAAGAAAGTGCGCTTCCTATTCCAAATGACGAAGTATAAAATGATGTTGCCCGAATTCTAGAGGTTCCAGAAAGCCTGTCGCTCAAAGCTTTAAGACCTGGCATATATGTACCGGCAAGACCTATCCCCCCGATAACCCTGAACAATATTGCTGTCCAAAATCCCTCTGCAAATAAGGCAAAACCTAGGCAACCCAAAATTGTCATAAAAGAACCCAGTATATAAATTTTTTTTGCATCAATTCTATCTGTAAGACTTAACATAATAAATACTGATAACATATAAGCACCATAATATATTCCACTTATCCAACCTGCATCTACACTATTCAGATTCCAATGGTCAAAAAAAAATGGTAACATCGATGCGAATGTGAATACCCCTTGCATATTTAAGACTTCGGCAATACACATCCAAGAGATTAAAGAAATTGAAGATTTATTATTAAGTTTTGTTTTTGAAGTCATGTTTTTTAAAAAAAATCATGACCTAATTGAATAAGAAAGGGCTCTGTATACTCCAATAAACAAAGTTAACAATCCTGCTAAAATAAGAAGAAGACAAATTGGTCTGGATAAATATTCAATTATATCATAGTGAACCATCTGCATTCCCTGAGCGAAATTCTGCTCGCCAATTTTACCCAGAATAATGCCCAAAACTATTCCAGGAATTGAGTAACCAGATCTTCTAAGAAGGAAGCCAATAATACCAGCAATAAACATGACCATTACATCTAGAACAAGTCCTCTTCCAATATAAGATCCTATGCTTGCTAATAACAAAATCATTGGAGCCAAAAATTGAAAAGGTATTTTAAGAAGGTATAATATAGTTTTTGTTTCAATTAAACCGATAAAGAGTATTGACAAATTAGCATAAAACATTGCAGAAAAAACTACCCATATAAGTTCTGGTGAGTTATAAAAAACCATTGGTCCTGGTTCTAAATCATGCATTTGAAAAACAGCTACCATCATTGCGGTTAAAGCACCTCCAGGAAGACCTAATGCTAACAAAGGTATCATTGCAGCACCAGTAGCCGCATTATTTGATGTTTCTGATGAAATTACACCTTCAATATTACCTTTTCCAAAAGACTCTTTATTTTTTGACCACCTAACTGCTTCACCATACCCCATAAATGCAGCTAATGTTGCACCTATACCAGGTAATATTCCACAAAAGAACCCTACGAATATTGATCGAACTACTGCAATTTTTTGCTTCCATAATTCAAGAAATGTTGGGAATTTAACACTCATTTTAGGTGCTTCATATTTACCAATTGCCTTTTTTTCTGCTTGTACAAAGATTTCTGAAACCGCGAAAAAACCCAATATCGCTGGCACAAATGCAATGCCTGCGGCTAAATCAGAAAATCCAAAATTGTAACGATTAATTCCCCCAACTGGATCCTGCCCTATAGTAGCAACAATTAATCCAAATAAAACAGACATCCATCCTTTCCAAATAGTCCTACCACCTACTGAAGAAGCCACCGCCAAGCCAAAAAATACTAAAGCAAATATTTCTGGAGGCCCAATATTGGAAATAGCCCAATTCGCTAGCGGTTCAGTAGCTGCCATCATCACTATGGCAGATGATAATCCCCCAATAGCTGAACACAGAACAGCAGCTCCAACTGCCTTACCAGATTGCCCCTTTTTTGTCATTGGGTAACCGTCAAAAGCTGTTGGAGCGTTTTCAGGTGCACCGGGGATATTAAACAAAATCGCAGTTATGGCTCCTCCATATGTGCCTGTACAATAAATAACTGCAAATAACATTACTCCTTGCGACGGATTAAGATTAGCTGTAAAAGGTAAAAGAATTGCGGCTAAAGTTAACATACTCACTCCCGGGATTGCTCCAAAAAGCATCCCACCTAAAACCCCAAAAATGAATATTGCAATTGTTACAGGGTCACCAAAAAGTGATGAACTTCCTAAAATAAAATTATCAATCATTTTTGTAAATTAAAAATTCATAAATTGGTGAATATTTGTATTTATGGTTAACATTAATGCACTAAAATCATAAAAAGGAGAAACATTCCCCTGGGGAAGTGGAGCATTAAGGATTACCATAAATAATAATATTAGAAGAAAATAAATTAATGTTGTTGTAAAAATAATCCATTTCAATCTTCTTTCACCCAACAAATAGATTATGCCTGAAATGAAAAAAGGAGTAGCTGAATAAAATCCAACAGGTTTTAATGACAAAGCAAAAATCAAAGGCAGTAATAATATAGCTATCAATTTTTTTACAGAACTAAAATCATCATAAGTTATTTCTTCTAAATCATCAGAAATCCCAACTCTACCGACTTGAGCTTCTGAGCCTTTTTTGAAAGTATGAAGTAAATTACCAAGAGATACCAAAAAAAGTAATATCAATATAGATCTTGGCCAACCGGTAGCTCCATACCTATATATTTCAATTTCTTGATCAAATTCAAAAGAAAAAAAATAAAATACTAGCACTATAGAAAGCCAAATTATACTTTCAACAATATGCCTCCTCTTTAACTTAGACATAAACTCTCAAATATAAACTCAGAAGTAGTGTCTAGCTATTAAGCTAGACACTTTTGGAGATGGTTTTAAGAAGTAATTTTTTTAAGGAGATGAGTTATTTTACATCAAGTCCCATTTCTTTATAAACATTTCTGTATTGATTAATTGAGGACCTTATTAATTTCCTCGCACCTTCAGTGTCTCTGTAACTATCAATTACAGTCATAAACTTTGACTCATTGAATTTTTGATAACTATCTTGACAATATGCTCTTTGAAAGGCCCATTGTAACCATTTTACCCTGTCAGAAGGGGCATTAGCATTAACATAAAAACCTCGAAAACGAAGAAGTGGCTCAAAATTCATTCCCATTTCTTTATGAGTTGGGACACTCCCAAATACTTCTGGTCTTTCGTTAAAAATTGTAAGAATTGGTTTGAATTTTTTTGCGTCAAGAAATTTTCTAACATCACCAGGTTGTTCAAAAAGAGCATCAACTTGACCACCTAAAAGTGCACCATATCTTGGAGCTCCCTTGTCAAATGAAATCTGTTGAATTTTTATTCCTGAAGCTTCAGTTATAAATTTCATTGTAACGCGTTCCATGGAGCCTTCTTTTGAAACATTTGCTATAGTTGACTTTCCTTTCTGAGCTTTTACCCACTTTACGAATGAAGGCCAGTCACTATATCTAGTTTCATTTGTACGAATATAAATTTGTGAGAAGGTTACTTGTGAAATAACTAGTGGGATAAGATCTTCTGCAGGGTTAGGCCTACTCGAATCTAATGCATGTGCAGAGGATGCATCATCAATATGCTCCAAGACAGTGTATCCATCAGATGGTGCCGACATATAAGCAGTCATACCAACTGTTCCAGATCCTCCTGGCTTATGATCTCGGTTTATACTTACATCTGTAAGACTTGTTACTGCTTCAGCCATAGCTGCTGCTATCTGACCAGAACCGCCTGCTGGTCCATATGGTACTATCATTGTTAAAGCTCTACTGGGGAATCCTGAAGGCTTAGACATGCTACTTTTTTTTACTTTACACTCAAATGATAATGCAACATTAGCCATGGAAGTGATTAAAATAAGAGATAGACTTATTTTAATTAGCTTTTTTAATGAATCTACTAACATTTTCCTCCGAAATTTTTATAATTACATAATTGTCATTACT
>CACGSI010000007.1 GCA_902575715.1 uncultured SAR324 cluster bacterium | reverse complement strand
GGACATCAGAAACTTGCAAAACTTTTGGATAAAAAATGAGGAGCTTATTCCAATCTATTTTAAGTAGTAGGCTTATTAATTTAGTATTAATAGTAGTTTTTTCTTCTCCTGCCTGGGGTGTCCGAGTAAAGGATATTGCAGGATTGAGAGGTGCTCGTGATAACGAACTGATTGGATTTGGAATTGTAGTAGGATTAGACGGAACAGGAGACTCACAAGAGAGTTTACTGTCTAGAAAACCCATTATAAATGCTTTAGAAAGAATAGGAATTAGTCTGAAGAGTCCGGATATTTTAGGTCGTAGTATCGCTGCTGTTTGGCTTACAGCAACACTACCTCCTTTCGCAAAATCTGGACAGAGGCTAGATATTACTGCAGCAACTATTGGAGATGCGGTTTCTCTAAGGGGAGGGATTCTTATTATGGCTCCACTAAGAGGACCGGATAGATTGGTTTATGCGCTTGGTCAGGGTCCTATTGCGGGAATACCTAAGGGGGTTAGTAGAGTAGAGGCTCTCCCAGACCAAGAATTAGCTAATTTACCTATAGGTTCTAGAATGGTTGCATCAGTTGGTCAAATAATTGGTGGTGCTATAGTTGAAAGAGAGATTACTCTAAATTTGAATAGTAGGGCTAGATTGTTTATGAATTTAAATTCTCCAGATTTTACGACGGCTTTTCGATTAGCTAAACTAATAAATCAGAATCTTGGCTTTAGAAGTGCTAGAGCTCAGGATGCAGGGACTGTGGAAGTATCTGTTCCTGATAGTTATTTGGGAAATACAGTGGAGCTGGTTTCATTTATAGAAAATCTTGAGATTTCTCCAGACCATACTGCAAAAGTTGTACTTGATGAGCGTTCTGGGACAGTTGTGATGGGTGGAAGCGTAAGAATTTCACCTATTGCTATTTCCCAAAATGGTATGAATATTCAGGTCAAACGTCCTAATTTACAAGAAGATGGACAAGATACGAATCTAATTGGAGACGAAGTTTTAGATGCCAGTGTTTTTATGTTAAAAGGTGGAACTGATTTGAAAGAAATTGTGAATGGATTTAATAAAATTGGTGCTTCAAGTAAAGATCTTATTGATGTTTTAAAAGCAGTTAAAACTGCAGGGGCACTTCATGCAGAACTTGTTATTAGATGAGGAATTATGCCGTCACCTTTAACTGCAATTAAGATGCAATTAAATTATCTAAAGACAATCCCTAATACTAAGGATATTTCTGAAGATAGGACGCTTCGAGATGCAGCTAATGATTTTGAAGCAATTTTTGTTCAACAGATGTTGAAAACTATGCGAGAAACATCTTTGGATTCTAATTTTATTCCAAAATCTGAAGGAGAAAAATATTTTCGTTCCATGTTAGATGAACATTATTCTAAACTTGCTGCTAAATCAGGCAGTTTAGGGCTTGGAGAAATGATTTACAAACAATTAATATCAAAAAGTAATAAAAATTAGAAAAAAAATTAAAGTTTTGATTTTAGATTACCGATAACTGCAATAAGGTGTTTTTGTTATTTTTCTAGAAAAAAATAATCTTATTAGTTAATGTAATACATCTTACTATTTTTAGAAATATGATAGTGATTAGTTCTCTTTTAAAGAGTTATTTTAGTTACTATTGAAAATGTATTTTTTTCCTATTAGAGCATACTTTACTATTTGTTAATTTATTTTTATTCTTTATCAAGAGGTTTTGGTTATATATGTCATTAAGTGATGCTTTGATAGGAAAGATAACAATTATTTTGTATAGGTAAATATGAAAATTAATGGACAACAACCTCCAGAATTTCAAGGAGTTAAGGGAGGAAGTGCAAGAGAAAGTCAAAATGCCAAAGAACTGTCATCAAATGTTTCAGGATCAAAAGAACCTCCTATAAAAACTTCAAATTTCATAATGAACAAAATGAGGAGTGAAATTGCAAATGAACCTGAGGTACGTCAAGAAATAGTAACAGAATTGAAGGCAAAGATAAAAAGTGGAGAATACAAAATTGATTCAGAAAGTCTTGCAAAAACAATGCTTGAAGATGCTCTAAAAGAAGACATTTCTTAGGCAAAAATACGATTTTTAATTTTCTAATTTCTTTTCAATTAAGAAATGATAATTCATGAATGGACTGCTGGAAATTCTACAAAAAGAAGTGAAATTGCACGAGCATTTAATTTCTCTTTTACAAAAAGAATCAGAAGGATTTGGAAGTTTACGTGGCTCTGATTTACTTAAAATACAAGGAGAAAAGTCTCGCTGTGTTCGTGCTTCAGCAAGACTTGAAAAAGATAGAATTGAGTTTGTTAAAAAAATTGCTCTATCTTGGAATATGAAACTAGAGGATTTAACTTTGAGTGTTATTATTTCCAAAACAACAGAAGAGTTTTCTGCACCACTTCAGGAATGTTTTGATCAACTGAAGCGTTTGATAATTGATATTGGCAAAATAGCAGATAGAAATTCACTTCAGGCATCAGGTCGCCTTAGGTCAATAAATTCTTCTATTGATTTTATGAATCAGATTCAAAGTGGACCTCCAACTTATTCTGATTCAGGAAAAATTCAAAAAGGTGCGAGCAAAATTTCGCGCAGAGAAGCCTAATTGCTTAAAAAAATTTCTTAAATACTTAAAAAAATTTTGCTATGCCTACCCTAAATAGCTCTCTCAATATTGGGCAGCGCGCTTTAAGTTTAAATCAGCGTGCAATGCAGACAGTCGGCCATAATATAGCTAATCAAGAAACAGAGGGTTTTTCTCGTCAAAAAGTTTATTCAGGAACTTCAGCTCCTGATCCTACAGGAGTAGGTGGGGGTGCAGATGCTCAACCTACCTCAAGAGTTTACGATAAATTTATCCAGAAAAAAATTTTACAAGAAAATCCAAGATCTGGGATGTTTAAAACCCGAGGAGAATTTCTACAGAAAATAGAGATTATTTTTAGTGAAATAGAGGGTAACGGATTGCATCAAGCTATGAATGAATTTTGGAATTCATGGAGTCACCTTTCAAATCAACCAGAATCAGAATCTGCTAGAATTCAAGTGAGAGAAAAAAGTGATATTTTAGTCAGTAGATTTAGAGGTATGCATACACAACTAACCGGACTTAGAAATGAAATAAATGGACGTCTTTTGGCAAATATAAATAGAGTAAATGAGTTGGGGAAAAAAGTAGCGGAATTAAATCGTCAGATAAATTCGTATGAAACAGGAAAAAGAATAGCAAATGATATGAGAGATGCACGAAATAAAGCAATTGAGGAGTTATCCGACTTGGTAGATGTTAATTCCTTTGAGGATCCTAATGGTCGAACTACCGTAATAATTGGTCGAGATTGGACACTAGTTGAAGGGAATAATATCTATCATTTGGAAGGTAAAATGAAAGGTGGAGAATTAGGAATGTTGAGAATAGATGGAGTTACAACAAATGATTATCGTCGAGATTTGACAAGAACCTTTCGGGAAGGCGAAATGAGTGAAATGTTAAGAATGAGAGACGAAATTATATTAGAATATCAAAAAAATCTTGATGAAATAGCTTTAAATCTGGCTGAAAAAATAAACAAAATTCATGCTCAAGGGACTGGAATAAATTCTGCTAAGGAAATGGTAAAAAGTAGCCGAGGTTTAAATTCAATGGCACTAGAACGACCTCTCCCTTTTCTGGAAGATGGAATATTTCAACTGCATTTAGTTGACCAATACAATGAAATTTTGGAAACCTACGAAATTGAAGTTGAAGCAGGTAAAGATACTTTACCGAATATAATTAATCGTTTAAACCAAACTGTAGCAGAACCTGAGTTATTACAAGCCTCCATAGAAGGAGACGGATCGATGATAATACAGGCTGGTACAAACTACAAATTCATTTTTGGCGATGATCAGTCTAATATAACACAAGTAATGGGATTAAATAGTTTTTTTGACACCATAAAAGGAGCTCAAGATATAAAATTAAGTGATCAAATTTACGAAAATTCAAACAATATTTCCACGGGCAAAGATCTTATTCCTGGAGATAACCGTGTTGCTCTCGAAATTACGAAACTCCAAAATAAGCCTACAATGAAGAATGAGAGCATGACTTATGACGAATATTATAATGGAGTACTTACTGGCATGGGTCTTAAAATACAAAGGAATGATACTGAACAGGCACATCAAGAAAGTATGGTAAAGCAATTTAAGGAAATTAGAAGTTCAATTAGTGCCGTAAATATGGATGAAGAGTTAACTGATATGATGCAATACCAAAAAGCTTATGAAGCATCAGCTCGATTCATAAATACCGTTGATAGAATGATGGAAACTGTTATTAACATGTAAATACCCTATATCAAATTATAATTTCAAATATTATTAATTTAATAAAAATTATTAACCAAAAAAGAGGTTTATCTAATGAGAGTGACAGAAGTCACAAAGAGAGATCAAGTTGTTGACAATATACAAAAATCCTCAGGGAAACTACAGGATATTCAAATAAAAATGGCCTCTGGAAGACGTTTAAACAAGACATCTGATGATCCTTTAGGTGCAGCAAGATCTCAAGATATAGTTTCCACCTTATCTTCACAAAAACAAACTATAAAGAATATTAATGGAAATATTGCATGGTTGCAACGTACGGAAAATGAGATAAATAGTATTAACGAAATACTTGGACAAATAAGAACATTGGCAATTGCTCAGTCAGGAAGCGACACCAATGAAGAATCAAGATTAATGGTAGCAAGAGAGTTTTCTGCGGCAAGAAGGAATTTGTTTGATATAGGAAACTCTAGAGAGGGCAAGCTTTATTTGTTTTCTGGTATAAAAAGTCTTACCCCAGCATTGAAAAAAAACGGAATATTCCAGCCTGCCAAAGTGGAAAAAAAAGGCATTGTTCAAAAGGACATTCGAGAAATTCTTGATATAAATCAGTTTCGAGCTCAATTTGAGGGTTTTTCTAACAATAAATATCGTATTATGGTCACAAAAGCTGGTATTTGGGGACAGGCCAAAATAAAAATTTCAGATGATGACGGTCGGACATGGAGTAAAGAACAAATTTTACGTCCTAATATAAATGTTTTTAATCCAGAGGGAAAACCAAATGATAGAGTTTCGTTAAAATTCTCAGATCAAGAGGGGAGGCTAGGGAATGTTCTTCCAGAACAATTTGATTTTAATTCTGAAAATTCAGCTGAATTCAATATTGATTCAGTTGGAATTTTTTTCCCAAAAGGAATTGAGTTTTTATATTATCCTAATCCTGAGGTAACTTACAATGGTTCTGTTGTTAAAAAAGAAGCTTTAATTTCAAATGGTTTGTCTGTACCTGTAAATGTTACTGCGAAAGAATTGTTTTTAAGTGAAAAAGACGGAGGAGTAGATATTTTTTCTTTGTTGAGTGCAATGGAGAGATCTCTTATTGAAAATGATGGCATTGCGATTGCACAACGTATAGGCGAGATTGATTTGGCTCAAAATCAGGTTCTTAAACAACAGGCAGATGTTGGTAATATTGTTCGCGAGTTACTTGCAACGCAGTCAAAAATAGAGACACATCAGTTTGAAAAAGAGAGTGAACTTTCTGATATAAGAGACCTTGATATTGCTGAGGCTACAGTTGATCTTAAAGTTGCTGAGTCAAATAATAGGCTCTCTTTGAATACGGGGGCGCGGTTGATTCAGCCGTCACTTTCAGATTTTATTCGCTGAAATATCTGAAGTGTATATTATAGTTTGTTAAGTTTTGTGAATCAATTTATATAAGGTACAACACCATGCTAATACTGACAAGGAAGTCGGGGGAAAGCATAACAATAGGCGATGACGTAAAAATCACCGTTGTTGAGATTAAAGGTAAACAGGTCCGAGTTGGGATAGAAGCTCCTCGAAGTTATATAATTCACAGAGAAGAGGTTTATATTTCTATTCAGGAAGAAAATAGACGTGCAGCAAAAGAATCTCCACTTTCCTTAAAAGGCATAAAGAATTTGTTAGGTAAACTCTAAATTTAAAAAAATATGCTAATAAAAACTTCTCGTTTTGGAGAGATTGAAATCCATGAAGATCAAATAATAACTATGCCATCAGGGTTAATAGGCTTTTCTGAGGATCGACGCTTTGTTATTAGGGAGGATGAAGCTGCAAAACCTTTTCTTTGGCTTCAATCTGTAGATAATGACGCATTAGCTTTTGTAATGATAGAACCTCATTTTTCTTTTTCAAATTATGAATTAGAGTTAACAAAAGAAACACTGAAAAAATTGAAAGCAGAAAAAACGGGGGATTTATCTGTATTTGTTTTAGTTACTATGGCAAAAAGTATGGAAGATGTAACTGTAAATCTTCAAGGGCCTTTACTTTTTAATCCTGAAAAAAAGCTAGGACTACAATTTATAATCCCAGACGGAAAGTACTCCACTCGCCATTCTCTTTTTGGAGAAAAAATAAAAAATAATTCTACATCAAATCTAACTGAAGACATCTCTGCTAACGAAAAAGTTTTGTAATTCAAAATCAAAATTTTCCTTCAAAAATATTTTATCAGAAAAAAATATTTTAATAATTACTCTGAGAAGCCAAAATGCATTTTTTTTCAGATCCGCTTAATGCTTATGATATCCGACAGATCTGTTCAAAAAATGGCCTTGAAATTATAGAATCTCGATGGAAATTGTTAGAGAAGTGGAAGAATTTATTAATAGAAGCAAATAAAAAAGTAAATTTGATTTCGCGAAAAGAAACTAATTTGATTTGGGAAAAACAGATTTTACCTTGTCTTGCTTTATTAATTTTAAGAAAATTTGATTTTAATTCTGAGGTATGTGATTTTGGTACAGGTGCAGGATTACCAGGAATGCTTTTGGCTATTGTTCGTCCGGATTTGAGTCTGACTTTGTTTGAGTCTCGAAAAAAGAAAGTTCTTGAGGTGCATAAAATGATTGAAATATTAGAAATTGCTAATGTTCAAGTTGTTCATGGAAGAGGGGAGGAGCTATCCAAAAGAAAGCAATGGTTAAGGAAATTCCCTTATATAACATCACGCGCTGTTGCTCCTATGATAGACATAGTTAATTGGACTAAGGATTTGAGAAGCACTGAGTCAGTCCTACATATTTTTAAAGGTGGAGAGATTGAAGAAGAAATCTTTTTTTTATCAAAAAAAATTTCTGGATTAAGAATTAAAAAATCACTAATGAGTATAAAAGGATATTCAAAATTAGCGGAGAATCAAAAATATCTGATCTCCTTAGAATTTAATAAAGATTAATTTTAAAAAATTTTTTTACTATGAGACTTATCACAATAAATCTTAACGGTATTAGATCAGCTAGTTCAAAAGGTTTTTTCGAATGGTTAAATTCACAGAAAGCCGATATAGTTTGTGTTCAGGAAACTAGGATTCAACCTGAGCAAATGACTCAAAATATGATCAGGCCCGGAGTACTTAGAAGTTCTTTCGAGTTTGCCGAAAAAAGAGGATATTCTGGTGTAGGACTATATTTTAAAAAAAAACCTGATAAAATTTATAATGGTATTGGATGGCCCTTAATGGATAGAGAAGGTCGTTTTATCCAAGCTGATTTTGGAGGTTTAAGTGTAATTTCTATATACCTTCCTTCGGGCAGTAGTGGAAATGATAGACAGCAATTTAAATTTGAAGTTCTTGCATATTTTGAAAAATGGCTAATAAAAAAATTAAAATCTTCTAGGGAATATATTATTTGTGGAGACCTAAATATAGCCCATGAAAAAATTGATATAAAAAACTGGAAAAGTAATCAGAAAAATTCTGGTTTTCTTCCTGAGGAAAGAGCATGGATGTCAAAATTATTTAATAATTTGGGGTTTTTGGATGTTTTTAGGAGTTTGAACAAGAACCCTGATCAATATACATGGTGGTCAAATCGGGGAAGAGCTTGGGAAAAAAATGTCGGTTGGAGAATTGACTATCAGATTGCCACTAGTATGATTGGATCAAGAGCTAAGTCATCTAATATATTCAAAGAAAAAAGATTTTCAGATCATTCACCATTAATTATTGATTATGATTATAATCTTTAAAAACTGTGATTATCATAAATCATTCCAGTTCAAATTTGAAAACTCTATTAAAAATATTTCTCAATTTTTGAGAATCAAGTTCATTGCTTACAGAAAAAATTTTTGTTCCGTCAGGCCTAAAAAATAAGAGAGTAACGCGTCCTACATTGTAATATTCTGCAAACAAACGACCTTCACGTGAATTTAAATTCGCTACAAGAAACTGAATTTTTTCGGCATATTCTGACTTTAAAGAGTCGACCACTCTTTTTAATTCTCTACAGGATCCTCAGCCGGGGTCATGCACTTGCACAATGACATTTTCTCCTTTACCAATTAAGGATAAATCATTTACTTCTCGTGAACTTTCATACAAAAGAAATATTGATGCAATTATAAAAAATGATGCTGTAATATATATAAACCAGCGCAATTGTTTTTTTTGTTTTTTTTTGATGGAGTCTTTTTTCTGAAGATTTTTTTTCATCATTTAATAAATATTTTTTTAAAATAAGGTGTAATCAATTTGAAAATTTTTATAATAATGCTAAATTATTTTCAAATTTAAATAAACTAAAAATATTTTTATGATGAAGATAGTTTCTAAAGATGAAATTATAATAATCTTTTTGTATTTATCTTTTTTAATTTTTCCAACTATTTTACTATCAGTGTTTCTTCCTTCGGCATTACAAAATTATTCTTTAACTGGTAATGATTTATGGGAATTGAAAAGTAAACATCTACCTGAAGAGTTAATTGAAAGTCTGCATGATATTAAAAATAAAGAATATTTTTTTAAATACAAACTGATGAATGAGGTAGAATCAAAAATTTCAAGTCACAAACAATATAAAAAAAATGAAAAATTAATTGAAAATCAGATTTCCAAAATTCAAAAATCTTTAATGGAATTTTATTTTCTAGGGTTTTTAGCATTTTACTATTACATAATGTTGATGTTTTCTAGAAAATTTTTTAAATCAAATAGACCGTAAAAAATATTTATTTAATGATATTTGGAAAAAACTAAAATATATTTTGTTTATATGTTGCAATGTTAAAATAACACTTTTTATTCAGAATCAGTTTGAAGAGGTAGTTCAAGTTGATTTTCTTCAGGGAGTATTTCCATATCAAGTTCATTAAGTGTGGGCAAATATTTTAGATTTGTTATACCAAATACTTCAAGAAAGTTCTTTGTAGTACCGTAAATTCCCGGTCTTCCGGGTAGCATTTCACGTCCAACTATTCTAACTAGTTTTTGTTGCATTAATTTTCGAATAGTGTGAGAAGAATCTACGCCTCTTATAAATTCTATACCAGACCTTGTAATCGGTTGTTTATATGCAACTATGGCTAAAGTTTCCATAACTGCTGGTGATAGTCTAATAGTTTTTACTGTTTCAAGAGCAAGAGCCCATTTTTTAAATTCTGGAAGAGTATGCATCTGAAAACCATCAGAGATTGATTCTATTCGAAAAACTCTATTTGTTTTCTTGTAGGATTGATTAAGCTCAGATACTAGCTCTTTTATTATTTTTGATTCAATTGTACCAATAACTTTCGTCAACTGTTTGGTTGATAATGGTCTATTAGCAACAAAAAGAATCGTTTCAAGAGCTTGCTTTATTTCATTCTTGTCCATACTAATTTGAATGATAAATATTACCTTGAATTTTTGATATGATAAACGTTAAAATTCAGGTTATCAAATAAAAAGATGCCGTGCTATAAAATTCATAACTTATAATTTTAATATTAATTAATAATCAGGTATTTGTATTTTAAAATTATATTTGGCAAGCCATAGCTCAATAAAATAAAAAGGTGTTTTTCCTAAAACCTATTATGTACAAATATTTAATTAACATAGTTTTTGAAGACAATTTTGTATTTGATTACCTTACTATTAAGTTTTGAAAATATACAAAATCCCACAAAATTTATAACCTACTTAGTGATTTAAAACTAAACTTGGTAAAATTCTTGAAAAAACAAAAAATTAATCAAAAAATAAAATTTTTCATTTTTTAAAAAATTTAAGGTGGTTATTTTATAATGAAGCTTTCTTTTCTATACTATAAAAAATTACCTTAAATAATAAAAAACTTATTTTTTTAATATTCATAACAAATAATTATTATTTTTCTCAGATAGAAAAATATTTTTTGCAAAAGTGTTTTGAAGTATACCATTAATTTTAATATCGGACTTGAGGGTTTTAAGCTTATGGAGCATGATTTAAGCTATTATAAAACTTTGATTGTAAGAATAGTGTTTTATTCTCAAAAAAATATAATAAATTTTCACTAATATAGTTTATGAATTTTTTAGTTGCAGAAGATACTCTTGAGGTGCTGGATAATATCCGCAATTTTCTTGTAAAATGCGGACATGAAGTCTTTTGTGCAAATGATGGTGAAGAAGCCTTAAAAATTTTTAAAAAAGAGGAAATAAATGGTATATTTTGTGTTTTGACTTTACCTAAAATAGGCGGATTAGAATTACTAAATGAAGTACAATTAAATAATGGTGAGTGTCCTTTTGTAATGATTTGTCCTCACGAAGATTATGAGAATGCACTCAATGCTTTGCAACTTGGGGCATGTGACTTCCTTATAAAAACAATAAATAGTCTAGATTTACAGAGAACGTATGAAAGAGTTCTTACGCTTTCAGAAGGATTTTTTTTTGGTGAACATTCAAAATCATATTTACTTCAGGAGACGAGAACAGTTGAAATAGGGAATGATTTTGAAGAGGTCAATGGAATAGTTGCTTTTATTTCTCAGGATTTGCCAAATTATGGCATTTTGAAAAAAGAAAAGTTGTTCAGAATAAATTTTCTCCTCAAAGAAGCAATTGAGAACGCAATTTTTCACGGGAATCTTGGCATGGATTCAAGTATGCGTAGAGAAAATCAAAAATTATTTTTCAAGACAGCATTACAAAAGCGAGACATAGAACCTTATAAAGACCGTAAAGTTTCAATTAATTACGAAATAAGTACCAATTCAGCAAAATATATAGTTCGTGATGAAGGGAAAGGATTCCCCCACACTGAGCTATTGGACCTAGTTGATCCAGATAATTTACTTCAAATTGAAGGTCGTGGTTTATTGATGATAATGAATTTTATGGATGAAGTATTTTGGAATGATAGAGGGAATGAAATTACTATGATTCGTTATCGAAAACGGAAGAGTTGATTATTATGAAATATTTTAACGCTAGTAAATTTTTTAAGATCAAATTCTTATCTAATTATAAAACACAATTTAAAATAATATTTTTATTAATTTTTTTACAAAATTGTGCAAAAACAGAAAATATTGAAATAAGATTACCTGCGATTGAATTATATCAAACTGCGGTCGTAGCTTCAGAAAATAAATTTTACCAAGAAGCATTAGAAAGTTATGAAATTCTAATAAACGAATATTCAGGGACTAGACTGGGAATAATTTCCCATCTTATGATGGCAGATATATATTTTAAGCAGAGTAAATGGGAGGAATCTGAAAGTAGCTACAGAAGTTTTCTCCTTAAAAATCCTCGAAGTAATCTAACGCCTTATGTACTAAATAGGTTGATTGCACTTAATTATGAAAGAAACCATTATGGATTGTTTATAAAATCTCGTGATTATGATCGAAATATGGAACCAAATCGTAAAATAATTCGTGAATACCAAAGATTTTATTTGCTTTTTCCTCAGAGTCCATATCTCAACGAAGTAAAACAATATTATATAAGGGCCATGGCAGACCTTGCCGAGCATGAATTACATGTAGCAAATTTTTATTTTGATATTGGAGCATACCACTCTTCAGTTAATCGTTATTTATACTTATTAAAAAATTTCCCAAATTTTACTCGTATAAATCTTGTTGTAGAAAAACTTATAGAAGCCTACCACTTAAATCAGCAGCCTGATCATGCAGAAAAAATGAAAAGGATTTTGGATTCAGTTTCAAAGAGGAAGTTGTTTCTGAAAGTCAATAGGGTAGAATGACGAAATTTTCACAAACATATATTTTAAGAAAATTAAATTGTATTTTTTTGATCCTTTCAGTTGTATTTATCTGTAGTTGTGCAGAACTAGATGGAGTATTTCCTAAGTTTGAACCTAATGAAAAATCAGAAGATAAAGAATCACTTCTAAATACGGAAAGTGTGCAAAAAAGACAAGCAGGACTTTCTGAAGAAAATGCGATTTTACAAAAAAAAATTGATAAACTAGAAAAGCAGATATTTGATATAGAAAAAAAACAAAAAGATCAAAAAAAGGAAATGCTTTTACTTCGAGAACAATGGGAGATGAATTTTGTTTTACTCGAAAGATCTGTTGAGGAGTATCTAAGTTCAAAAAAAAAATCTGTTATTGAAAGTCAACAAAGTGCTAAATTTTATGAAAATAATACCAATCAAAAAGTAAGAAAAAAAAATAATGTTTTGCCAGTTGAAGAATTTTCATTAATGGAAAATACGTATAATGATTCTTTAAAAAAAGTTTTTGAAAATAATGATTCCCAAGGCTTAAATAGTTTGGACCTTGAAGAAGAAAATTTTCAAGTTATAGAAGAACCAGGATTTCAGGAAATGAGTAAAGTTAATCTCAATGATATAGAAGAGCCTTTAGAGTTTCTTGAAACTAATTCAGATATTTTATTGACTGGTACAGAAACATCTGAATCTAACCAATCTTCATTTAAAGAAAAAGATTATGATATTAATTTTTTTTCTGATCCTGACCTAAATCCACCTGAAAAGCCTTTAATTCTTATACGACACCCAGGAGTAAAGAAAATCTATAATCAAGGTATGACAGCTTTAATTCAAAAAAATCATCTGCATGCAATAAGTCTATTTACAAATTTTACAAAAAGATTTCCTAACAATGTTGATAGTGATAATGCTTATTATTGGATAGGACGGTCTTATTTTGAACTCAACGAATTAGAGAAGGCGGAGTTAGCATTCAGAAAAGTTTTAACTCTTTTCGAGCATCGTCCGACTTCTCAAGGTTACAAAACTCCTGATTCTATTTATATGTTGGGTAAGCTTCAATTTAGGAAAAACATTCATAAAAAGGCAAAATATTATTGGGAGGAAGTTATTAAACGTTACCCTGGTTCTGCAGCTGCTAGAAATGCTATGCGGGAAATTAAAGAATAATTCAGTAAAGGATAAACGATCTAATCATTTCTATAATTAAAAGAGCTGCAATTACAGAAAAATCAATACCTCCAATTGGGGGAATAATTTTTCTTATTGGTTTTAGTAGGGGCTCAACCATGCTTTGCAGCCAACGAACGGCAGGGGGATAATGATGTGCATGCATTATCCAAGATATTAATGCATATACAACCATCATTAAGCTATAGAGTCTCAGTAATGCAGCTAGCATTTGAATTATCGACTCGGACATGGACATTATCTAGTCTTCTTAATTATTATTCTATTTTTTAAAATGTGTAATGTTATAAAATTTTTCTAAGATTATGGCCAAAGTATCTAGAAATTTTATGTTACTTTGAATTATTTAAAGATTCCAGTTTTTTGACTCTATCAAAAAGCTCACTTAACCGATTAATTAATGACTGTATTTTCCTCCATTGATTAACTGGTCGGCCAGGCATTCCCCCAAGAACTTCATTGCTTTTAGTTTTCGAAGTTACAACAGCTCTAGCAATTATAGTAACTTTTTCCCCTATTTTTACGTTATCTACAATTCCTGATTGTCCTCCCATTATTAATTGATGCCCTGTTTTTACACTTCCTCCTACTGCTGATTGAGCAGAAATCAAAGCATTTTCTCCAATTAAGACATTATGGGCAATTTGAACTTGGTTATCTAATTTACTACCTTTTTTGATTATAGTCTTTTTAAAACGAGCTCTATCTATAGTTGTACAAGCTCCTAACTCTACATCATTCTCAATGTATACAGTTCCTATTTGTGGTATTTTTTTATTAATACCATCTCTTTGAAAAAAACCATGACCATCAGAACCAACTACCACTCCAGATTGCAAAATTACTCTGTCTCCAATTTCTGTTCCGTCTTGAATTACAACATTTGGAAAAAATGTACAATCTTTACCAACTAAAGAATTCGACATAATTATCACACCAGCATGTATAATTGTATTCGCACCAATACTTACATTATCGTATATAACAACATTTGGTCCAACAACTACATTTTCTCCTAGTTTTACGCTTTTACTAACATTTGCAGAAGGGTGAATTTTTATTTCTCCTTTGAGACCTGGGATCTTATATTTTGAAGGATGAATAATTTTTGTAGCCTCTACGTGAGATGCTAATGGATCATTTGAAATAATAACATTTTTTTCAGAATGCTTGATTTGTGGTGGAACAATTAAGGCAACCTGATGTGAATTTTCTTTATTTATTCTAGAATTTATGTTCTTAGCCATTCCTGCTGGTGTAGGGACACTTTTCAATCCATCAGCAATTGTAAGGTATGCAAGTCCACCGCTATCCAAAGAGTCAATACCACAAACATGTGTTATTTTTAGGTCTCCATTGCCAATAAATTTTAGGCCAAGTTGCTTTGCTAATTTTTTTAATAATATTGGTTTAGTTTCCATAAATTATTCAATTTCATTAATTAATGGTCTTACATCTACTTTTGCACCCCTAGTAAGTAAGGGAGAATCTGGCTCCACTCTAATTAAGGCATTTGACTCGATCAATGAACGAATGCTGTGAGAACCTTGAAAAGGCAGGGGTTTTACATGGAATTCTCCATTTTTTTCATTTAATTTCCCTCTCATAAAATGTAATCTTTTATAAGATTTATGAATAGGATCCTTTAAAATTGCTTTAACCATTGCATTTTCTAGTATTCTTCTTCCCATTAGTTTTCTTATAGCTGGTCGCACAAATTCTTCGAAAATAACATAGCTTGATGCAGGGTTCCCTGGGATTCCAAAGACATAAGTTTTACCTAAATTACCAAAGAAAAGTGGTTTTCCTGGTTTGAATTTGATTTTCCAAAATATTTTCTTTACACCTAATTCTTTAAGAATCTTTTTTGCGTAATCTCTGTCCCCTACAGACATTCCACCTGATATAAGGACTATATCTGAATTGAGAGCTTCTTTAAATTCTTTTTTTAATATTTTTGGAATATCAGGAACCAGTGACATTTTTTCAAGCTCACAAGATTCTTGTTTTACCATGCCTGCTAGCATATATCGATTTGATTCACGTATTTGTCCAAATTTTGGAAGTTTTTCTAATCCGACTAATTCATTTCCAGTTGAAATAATACTTACTTTAGGTTTTTTTCTTACAGGAACTTTTGCAAATCCAAAAGTTGCTAATACCGCAATTTGAGCTGGTCCAATTAAAGTCCCTGCTGATATAATAGTTTTTCCTTTTTTGATATCTTCCCCCTCATAACGAACATTTTCAGATTTTTGGATTGGTATATTGAAAATTATTTTAGATTTTTCAATTTTTATATCCTCCTTCCTTACAACTGAGTCCGCTTCAGGTGGAATTGGAGCCCCTGTTGCTATCTTTAAACATTCACCTTTACCCATTTTAATTATTTTGGTCTCGCCTGCAGATAAGTAACCTACGTTTTTTAAAATTACAGGATTCTCTTTTGATGCATTAACTAAATCGGAGGCTTTTACGGCATATCCATCAACAGCAGAGTTGTCAAATAATGGCATGCTATAACCTGCTAAAATATTTTTTGAAAGAGCTCTACCCTGAGATTTATCTATAGGGCACATCTCATTTTTTAGGGGAGTGATGTGCTTAAGAACTAATTTTTTTGCATCTTCATATGCCAGTAATAATTCATGCATAAAATTTTTACCAATGTAATTTGCAATTAATTTTTTTTTAAATATTTAACAAATTTAAGCTATGAAAAGCATAACACTAATTTATCTATTTTTAACAAACTAAAAAGGTATTTTAAAATTTTTTTCCAATTCGATTATCAAATTATAGGAAACTTGATTGGATACTAATGTAATGATAGCATAACCTATGTTTCAATTACTTTAAAATTAATTTTCAAAAAATCTACTAGTTAGAATGCCTTTTTTAGCTTAGGAGAGGTGTCCGAGTGGTTTAAGGTGATAGACTCGAAATCTATTGTGTACTTATAGTGCACCGGGGGTTCGAATCCCTCCCTCTCCGCCACTTATTTGTCGTTTCTTCTATCTTATCAATAACTTAATTTTTGCGATATAACCCCTTTTTGGGGTTTCTGAGGGTGTAAGGTGTAACTTTAGGTGTAACTTTGTTACCTCAGAAAGTAACTTATATGTAATTTTGACCCTCTAAGTGAAGTATCCCCTCATTCTTGTAAAATCCCCCAAGTTTTGGTATATGTAAGGTTTTCCTAAAGTAACCAACCAAACTATATTACAGATTTAAAGAAATTTAATTTTTTCAAGAAAGAATATGGGACTTGTTCCAGTTAGGTAATTTGGGAGAAAATTTGTGATTGATATTTAAATAATAGAAAGAATAATTTAAAGAATTATATATATTGATATGGAACAAATTATTGTATATCTAACAAATGTGTTTCAAGATTATATTGATATGGAACAAATTATTGTATATCTAACAAATGTGTTTCAAGAATATCTAATTATAATCTTATTATTATGTTTTTCTTTGATTGCCTTTTTGAAAAAATTGAGATGTCCTAAATGTAAGAAATTCTCATTAAAAAAAATACCTTTAGAAGAATTGAAATTTTATAGAAGTGATTTTTATGTAAGAAAATGTTCAAAATGTGACTTTATTTTTCAAAGACGTGAGAAAAAGTCAACTGGAGGAGATACTGACCCTCCAGACTAATAAAAGGAAAGGACAAAAGCATTACCTTATTAAAAATCTCCCCATCATCCCCCACTTAATTCTTCTAAGTCAGACAACCTCCAAGTAAACCCTCCCAAATTCTTGTAAAATCCCCTCATTCTTATCAAAATCACCCATATCAAATAAAATAAATTTATATTGACAATATATTAATAATTTAATACGTTTCGAAAAAAAATTGGTTGTTCAGATTATATTTGAGTACTCACAAGTTCTAATTTTAGAATAAATAGAAATTGATTCCACATCATTTCAGGGGGAAAAATGAAAAATATAAAACACTTCTTAATCTTTGTCATCCTTTTATTTTATCACACTACAAGTAATGCCGATGTTTTAGAAATTGGTGGTGGATTAAATGAATCATATAATGGGGAATTCCCCTTATGGAGTGATTCTAGTTTAAAAATGAAGTCACTAGGTATGCCTATTACAATTTCTTTGATGTTTAATAATTTAAGAATTGGTTACATTGACTATAAACAAATATGCAAGGGACTTCCACTCTACTGTTTCTACTTATGCAAAAGTTGAAAATAATATTTTATCATTCAATTATTTTGGAGACATAATTGCGAATGAATCTTTATCACTCTATTATTTTGGAGGTCTAGGTTTTTACCGTTCATATTATGAATTAAACTTAAATAATATTAGTAGTGATGATTATGCTATCAATGTAATTGGGAATTCCTCAAATTCAATTGACCCAGGAATTATTGCTGGTTTGAGTCTTCACCAATATTTTGATAAAGGATTTCTTGGTATTAATTTTACTTACATACCATCAAAAAAAATAAATTATGAGTATAGTTGGGTTAATGATAAATATTATCTTACTAATGAATGGAATGAACTTGAAGAAATTGATATTGGTGGGAATATTGTTTTTCTCGTTACCGGTATAAAATTTTAATTATTTAAAGTTCAATTCCATTCACAACAGGTTTGTTTTAACTCAAAAAATGAAACTATATGAAAAAACTACTCATTTTCATCTCAATACTTCTTCTTTATATATTTTTACCAGCAAAAAATTATTTACCAGTTTATCAACTTATGTAATTGAAAAAGTTTGGGAATAAATTATAATAAATGTTGCAGGGGTAACTTTAGGTGTAACTCTCCTGCTTCGGAGAATAACTCTCCACCCTCATACACTCAGGAAAATCTTCTATAGTTTGAGTGTGATAGAGTTTAAAAAATAAAGTGGTAGGAAAAACAATTTTGAGGGATGATTCTCCCTCCCTCTCCGCCACACATACTTCCATGTGAATCCAACCAAATCCGTTAACTAGTAAATAGTTTAATATATTTAGTTAGTTAGCAGTCCACGAGTATCCACATTCTTCCATTGCAATCGCCTTCATAATACGGTACACTATTTTGAAATCAACTAACCTACAAAAATCTGACAAATCAACCCTTAATTCACTCTAATGTGAAAAACCACCAAAATAAGGACACGAAAAGAAAAAATTTTGAAAAAAATGGGTATTTTATTTTTAAAAATATACTTGACAAAATTCATTTAGAAAGCCTAAAGGAATTTAGTGATGATGTTTTGAATCAACATCATGAAGAACATTTCAAAGTTAATCTTACAACTGGAAGTATGGCATTGATTGATTGGGCATTGGTTCAAAAATACAAAGCTTTAGGTGACTTGGTTGTTCATCCTAAAATTAAATCAGGACTTTCTGAGCTAGGGTTTTTAGAACCTAAATTTGGCCATGGTCGTATAATTAGTAAACCACCCAAAAGTCCAAGACTTTTTTGGCATGAGGATGGTCGTTTCTGGAATGATCCAGTAAGTTATACAAATCAACCAATTCAATGTTTTATAATGTACTATCTAACCGATACATCAGTAGATAATGGTTGCTTGCGTGTTATTCCTGGCTCTCATAGAAAAAGGCATAAACTTCACGATCTGGCTCGTGAAAAGCATCATGATGATCTTAAAACATATGCTAATCCTGAAGATATACAATTTCAGGATGCAGAAGGGGAAATTGATGTTCCTCTTAAGGCAGGTGATGCTGTTTTAGGATATGGCAATTTATTTCATTCATCACACTCAAATAAATCAGATGAAAAAAGAACAGTGCTTACGATGTGGTATTATCCTGATTTTGTAAATCTTCCTGAGCGAACTCAGGCAACTGTGTTTTCTTTAGAAAATCAAAAAATATGGACAAAATTTAATAAAAAGGAAAATGAAGTTTTTTCCCCATTTAGAGTTTATTATCAAGGGAATGCAGAAATAATTGAGCCAGAGTGGAGACCAGGTAAAGGATTGAAATAATGTTATTTTTAAAAATTATAAATAATAAATATGTTCAGATCTTAAAAAATGCTTATTTGCAGTAAAAATCCACAAAATTGGTAAACTAAACACATCTACTCCTGAGAACAACCTCTACTAATTCTTAGTATTCAGCCACCTCCCTCCGCAAAGTAACCAACATATTCTACACAGGAATCATGATTGGGAATTTAGGTGTCCATATAAGTGTCTAAAGACCCTGAAATTCAGTACAATTCATTAAGACTTGGTATTAGTGCTCACCTATGAATATGAGTTGATATAGCATATACTTTTTTACGGTACAAGTTCACGGTATAAAATAAAATTATGCTTATAAATCACGGTAAAAACTAACGATGTGAATGACTCCCTCTCCGCCATACCTAATAATAGCAATTTATATTATTGATATAATTAGATATATTTCAAACAGCATATTTGCCTGTGGGACAGGTAATGTGGGACAGTTTGATCAAAAATTGATTTATTGAATAACCAATTCCTCAAATAAAACTTTTCTGATAGGCTCGGGATCTTCCCATTCGGGCTTTTTTGGGAGGATCTGACTAATAGCACTTATCAACCTTTGCTTGAAAACATTGCGTGCATCTGATTGTTTAATGTCTTTAAATGATAAATCTTGCAACTCTGTAAGAACAAATTCTCTTACCTCAATCATTCTTTCATTCAAATAGGTTGCTATTGGGGGGTACTAAAAAATAATGTAAAATTTTCTTCTTTATTGATATAATTAAAAAATTTTAATTTGATGAAAAGGCAATATTTTCATGAGTATTCGAGAGGATTTCCAACAAAACGGTTTCATAGATGGCATCAATGTGTTGCCAATGGATAGGACCGAATACTATACAAAAAAATGCGAGGCCTTTATAGACTTATATAGATTTCATCCAAGATTTTCTGAATGGACATACTACAGGACTGAATTAATTCTTAAATGGGTTGCTGAACTTGCATCTGAAGAATCACTCCTTGACGTTATTGAGCAACTGATCGGACCAGATATATTGCTCTGGAACGCTTTTCTACCGGTTAAGCCTCCTCGTAGTGACTTATACTTCGGTTGGCATCAAGATGCTACCTACTGGCCCGTTAAACCGACAGAGCAAATTGTGTCAGCATGGGTGGCTTTATCTCCAATCAATCAATTATCAGGTGGAATGCAAATGGTGCGAGGGTCACACTTACTTGGAGCCCTTCACCACGAAATGACCTATGATGATTCTAGTATGTTAAAAAGAGGTCAACAGATTACAACAACCATAGATGAAGACAAAGTATTTGGGATTGCACTGAAACCAGGTCAGGCATCAATACATCACACGCTTACGCTTCACTGCTCCGGGGCAAACCAGTCTGACGATTGGAGACTCGGTGTAGGCTTAAATTATGTTAGTTCTAATGTTGGTCCAATACCAGGGTACGAAGACTCTGCTATGCCACTTAGGGGCAATGTGGAAAATTCCAGATTTAAATTTACTGAAGCTCCGCAATCCGACCTTGATTCTGCATCACTAAAGAACTTTGAAAAGGTATTGCGACTCCAATCTAAAAGATACTCGGACATTCAGCCCACATAAATTTGTAAAAAGGATAGAACTCTAAGGAAGAAAACACCAATCATTTACCTACAAAATCTTATGAAAAAAGCTCCAAATTATCTGAATCCAGAAATTCCATCAGGCCTTAAGCGAGTGAAAATTCCAATTGTCGAAGCTACAGCAGAGTCACTTGACGGTTACGGGCATATTGTCAATGATACCGATGAGGTCGAAATTGAAATAGTTCGCTGGCCCGCGCAAGGTCATCGAGAGGTCGATCCGGACAGTGGTAATGAGGGGGGAACAACTGAAGGACTTTTTATCTGTGAATGGAAGGGAGATATTCTTTACGGACGCAATTCTGCAGTAAGCGGGCACTATATTTTAGGATACGGTACTGAACCAAAGAAGGCTGATGAATATCATACACGTGATCCGAAAACCCTTTTGATGTGGCATGCCAATTATCATCCGGATGGAGGTCAGTGCTTCTTTCCTGAAACGAAAAAACCGTTCGTCGTTCCTTTAGCCCTTCCAGGGGACGACATAAGTCCCGAAGATTTTGTGTGTTTTCATTTCAGTGGCCACGAGGGTCTATACATCCATCCCAATGTGTGGCATGAGGGAGCTTTAGGAATTCGTGGTGAACAGCGTTTTTTGGATAAACAGGGCGCTGTGCATGCACGAATATCTGTCGATTTTGCCCGCGAATTTAAATGTCTTCTGGAAGTTTCGCTAGAGCAGTTTAATCCTGCTTGAGAATTCAGTGACTGAAAAAATTTCTATTTTAATGGAGAAGTAAAAAATTTTTTTACTAATAAAATTAGAAAACTCGAAAATAGAATAGGTAGGTTAAATAATGCCAGAAGAGTTTCGAGTTTTTTTCATTTTACTGATTAGCAAAACTTCGTGAAAGAGGTTTATAAAATCAACAAAACGATTTTTTGATATAATTTTTACCTATTCTAGAAGTTCATTATCAGGTTATCTGAGCTGGCCTTCAACTTAAGTCTCTGATTATAAGTAATTTTTTGAATTTATTCTCTAATTTAAAAAAGTATCATTATTATAGTTTTGTATCGAATTAGTATGGGAGGTATTTGTTAAAAAATTAATTTGCCTTTTATAATAATATAAATAAATTATTTATTAAAAGACCATTCCAATATAATCTTGGAATATAAATAAATTAAATTTTTTAATCGAACTAATTTGAATGTAAATGAAGTGTTAATTAGAAAAGCGAAGATCAAGGATTTAGAAGAGATTATCAAATTATTATGTGATGATGGTATTGCGAGAGATAGAGAAAGTTCTTCTAAAAAGTATAAACAAAAATATTTATCTGTTTTTTTGGAACTCTTAGAAAGTAGTTATTTTGATATATTCGTAATGGAAAAAAATAATGAAATTATTGGATTTTATCAAATTATGTATTTGCCTCATATAAGCTTTAAAGGTTCTAAAAGAGGTCAAGTTGAAAGTGTAAGAATTCGTTCTGACTTCCGTCGCAATGGGTTTGGTACCAAACTAATGCAACACGCAATGGAAGTTGCTAAGAAGAATGGATGCTCAATACTTCAGTTAACTTCAAATAAAAAAAGAAAGGAGACGGAAAAGTTTTATAAAAAATTAGGATTTGATCCCACTCATTTAGGGTATAAATTATATTGCTAAAATAATTTATAGATTTTTAAGTAATTATGTTTATTTTGAAATTTTAAAAAACTTGGCTTTCAAACAATCATAAAAAAGCATAGTTCTGAAATTTTAAAGATAATATAGTTTCTAAAAAATTTTACCAGCGATATTTTTTATTTTAATTAAAAAATGCATATTTGTAGGTCTTACTAATATTTCATTAAAATACTAAAATTAAAGCAGAATATTAAATTTTTTAATTCCACTTAATTAGATTTATTTGATATTAATAATTTTATCTAAGGTAAAATATTTTTACCAGTAAATTGCAGATCTTGATATGTTCATTTACCAGTTAATGAGTTAGGGGAGGCATTGTTGTTTGTTGGATGTAATGATTTAAAATTGATAATCAATTATTAAATTCAAATAATTTTGTGATTATATTGAAATATTAGTTATTAAAAAGTTTTTTTACTCCATTTTTCCATTTTGCTAGGATTTTTCCATTTTTATCCTGCCAGATTACGTTCCAAGGAGAATCTTCCTTGAATTCTCCTTTCCATTGGTCTCCACCTGGGAAAAAAAATATTCCTTGTCCATTCCAAGCCCCATTTTTGAATTCTCCGATATATTTTGTACCGTTAATCATTGTAAGTTTTCCATGTCCGTCTGGTTTCCCATTTTCAATTTCTCCATCATATTGTCCATTGTAAGGTTCTTCACTATCTTCAAACCAAATCCATATTTCTTTTTCTTTACGAGTGAACAAAATACCAATCTTTTTTTCTTTTGCTTTAAAAACTCCATTAATATATGTGCCTACAATTTTACCTTCGTTATCATACTCTGTGACGTTCCAAGGTTTGTTTGTTTTGAATTCTCCAATACCTTTTTTCAAACCTTTATAAGAAAAATTTCCTTTCCCGTGGGCCTTACCGTTTTTGAATTGTCCTTCATATATATAACCTGAGGGGTGAGTCAATTTACCCCATCCATTTGGTTTATTTTTTTCAATCTGACCAACATATTTGTAATCTACTTTTTCGTTTCCTATTTTATTCCATACACTACTATATTTTTCTTTTCGAAAAAAAAGTATTCCTTCAATTCTATTATTTTTTTGTTTCACTCCTTCAACATACTCATCACTAACTCTGCCCTTTATGTCAATTTTTTTAATGTCCCAGGGGTTGTTACTCTTCCAACGACCTTTTAATTTAGTTCCATCAGTTAAGATTAGAGTCCCTTGACCATGCTGATCCCCACTTTTCCAATCACCAATGTATCTACTTCCATCAAGGTATATTTTTATTCCCAATCCATTAGGTTTTCCATATTTTATTTCTCCATTATATTTTTGATGTAGTTCTTCATCTCCAAATTTTTTCCACACCTCTTTATTAGATATTTTCCATAGATACAAAATACCAGTTTCTTTGGATAGACTTTGTATAGGAAGGACAAAAAAGAATAAATAGTAGATACAAATGAAAGCAGAGTGTTTCATAAATTATTAATTTAGCTCAAATAAATAGTTAGTTTTTTTAATTATTTTTCTTTTTTAATTTCATTGTAGAATTAATGTGATTTTAAGTTTAATAAAAATTTTTTTTAAACAGTTAATAATATGCATATTTTGGTCAATTGTTTAATATAAGTGGTCCTTGAAGATGTTTTTTCCCTTCTTTCCATTCCCCTGAAAATTTCTCTCCACTTGGGTAAGTATAAATACCTGTCCCATGAACATTGCCCTTCTTCCAGTTTCCCTCAAAGTAGTCCCCTTTTGGAAAAAAGTATTTACCCTCTCCGTGTTGTTTGCCCTTCTTCCAATTTCCCTCGTATTTGTCTCCATTAGAAAAAAAATATATTCCATTTCCATGTTTTTTCCCATGTTTCCATCTCCCGACATATTTATCTCCATTAGGGAAAAAATATGTCCCTTCTCCGTGTTTTTTACCTCTATTCCATTTTCCTATATACTGTGCAGGCAGATTTTCTTCTTTGCCTTGATTTAGCATTTGCCAAATAGTTATTACAAAAACTATGATTTTGGGCATTCCTGGAACCAGTAGTGAGAGTTGATATTCAGAGTCTTCCGGATTTTTATAATAGGTGTATTTACCTTGACCATGTGGTTTATTTTTTTTGATATCTCCTATGTATTTACCGTGTTTTTCTTCGTTGCCTGTAGTATGCCATCCCATTTCCCCATAATGTTCTCTGAAGTAAAGCGTATTCTCTCCTGAGTTATTTTTTGTAGTGCAAGATATTAAATTTAGACAAAGATATAAAATTAGATAAGCAAGTAGAATTTTTTTCATCTATCTATTTTTAAATCAATATGTTGTTTGTTCTTAAAGATTTTATTCTTCTGTTTCCCAGGAAGAGTTAAGGTTATGAAAGATAGGAAGATAATAAGGTTATTATACATGAATGTCCCTATTTTTGTCTTGTAGGACTTACAGGTATAGCATTAATTGTTGTTCTTTACAAGAATGTTGATTTTCAAAAATTGACTTTGAAACTTTGGTAAAATAGAATGTGTATCTTGTTTACAAAGAACTATTAATACTGTTCTAATTCAAAAAACACTTTTCTTTGGTTTAGTGTTTTATTTTTCGAATTATATTTTTATGGGTAATTCTAATTTTCTATCAGGATCTTTAAAATCAGACGGATCAGTCAAAGAAATTTGGCCTGCAGACACTTCCAAAAATCTTGAACTTCCTTTTTTTGATACTAAAATTCAGGCGGGATTCCCATCTCCTGCAGAGGATCATATGGAGCAAAGACTGGATTTAAATTCATTGGTGATTGAAAATCCGAGCGCCACTTTCTTTGTGCGTGTAGCCGGGGAATCAATGAAGGATGTAGGAATTAATGATGGAGATATTCTAGTCGTGGATCGCAGTATAGAGAAATGGGAAAATAGGATTGTAGTTGCGGTGATTGATTCTGAATTCACAATTAAGCGTTTTACAAAACAAAATGAGTCTGTCGTACTCGAAGCTGAAAATGCTGCATATCCCTCAATTAAGATTACTCCTGAAACGGATTTTTCTGTTTGGGGAGTTGTTTGCTGGACTTTAAAAAAACTATGATTGCTCTTATTGATTGTAACAATTTCTATGCATCATGCGAACAGATCTTTCAGCCACAATTGATAGGTAAACCACTGGTCGTACTTTCCAACAATGATGGAAACGTTATTGCCCGTTCAAGTGAAGCTAAGAAACTCGGAATTGAAATGGGAGTTGTTACTAGGAGTATCCGTAAATTTGTAAAGAACAACAAATTACAGATCCGTTCTTCAAATTATGCTCTTTACGGTGATATGAGTAGTCGAGTTATGGAGACGTTGGAATCACTTTTACCCAATGTTGAGAGATATAGCATCGATGAGGCTTTTGCAGATCTTTCCGGTTTATCACGTAAGAGAATTTTTGAAGTTTGTCATTTTGTACGCAAAAGAGTGCAACGTCATACAGGTATTCAAGTTTCAATTGGGGTTGCACAAACAAAGACACTTGCCAAGGTTGCGAATCGACTTGCAAAGAAAATTAACGAATTAGAGGGTGTTTGTATCGGAACTGAGTATGAAAGTTTTGGCAATATACTAGAAAAAATGGGGACAGAAGATATTTGGGGTGTTGGCACAAAGATCAGCAAAAAATTAACTAGATTCGGTATTCATAATGGGAGACATCTTAGAGATTCCGATCCTTTTTGGATTAAAAGGCAATTCTCCGTGGTTCTGATGCGTACTGTTCTAGAATTGCGCGGTGAAAGCTGTCTTAACTTGGATTATCAGAAAGAATTAAGAAAATCTCTTATGTGTGGTCGTGCATTTGGTAAATCTCTGAAGGAATTAGAAGACATACGTCCTGCACTGGCTCATTTTGTACAAAATGCAGTAGCACGTCTATGGAAATATAAGAAAAAGACGTCAGCCATTACTGTATATTTGTCAACAAATAGTTTCTGTAAAAGGTCTGCGCAACGTAGTGTTTCTGCATCTTCAGAGATTGAAGCAACCGATGATCTAACTAAACTTAACGGCATGTCTCAACTTCTTCTGGAACGTATATTCAAGCCTGGTTTTCAGTATCACAAAGTTGGTATACTTTTCGATGACCTTGCTTCATTAAAAAATTACCCAATGTCACTTTTTGAAATCGAATCGAACAATCAGAAGTTATCTGAGCTTATGGGATTGGTAGAAAAGATTAACACAAAGTTTGGTCGGTACACTCTGACATTAGCGTCTTCTATTGGAAGTTCAGATTGGAAAGCTAGAAGTAAATTTCGAAGTCCTTCTTTCACTACATGTTGGAATGAATTACCAGTGGTTCATGCTTGAATTGTACAAAAAAATCTATAAATTGTGTGGTAATCAATTAAACTAATCTTCTAAACAACGAATACTAAAACCCATTGTTTTAACGTACGTTACTGAATTGAAAGCATTACTAGTGACGTCAAGGATACGCATGTTAGTTCCGGAGGATTCTGATGACCAAAAGTAGCTTTTATTTCCAAGATATTGATAACCACCGCTACTATATAATATAGAACCTGCAGGAAGTGCTGTAAATCCAGATTCATTAGTTCCTCCTGTGGAACTCCAATGAGCAGTGCCTGCTTCTTTCAACTTAGCTCCGGCGACTGAGTCTCCTCCAAGGTACGAACTTAATGTTTCAAATTCTACTCGAGAAGGAACGTGCCAGCCTTCTGGACAAATTCCTCTGCTATCATCCACTGCGTACCAGTTGTAAAGCAATCCATAAATGTCTATGTTTGATATGGTATTATAAAATTTGAATGCACCGCTATTAAGACTACTCCAAGCAGGACCAGAGCCTGTATTTATGTGGAAAGTTATATTACTACCATCCCTATATTTTGTCACTTTTAAGTTTTCAGCCATCCAATTCTGAGTACCAATTAATACAGTATTGTAAGTATTACCATCGATATCAGTAAGTGCATTTATTGTAAATGTAGTTATTGTAAGTGTATTACTTTCATTACCTGAAGAGTCCGTCACTTTTATGGTACAGTTAGAAAAATTTCCGTTACTTAGAGTGTTTAAGGTGATTGTATTGTTTCCAACTATTGCGCTTGTTGTAGATGAAGAGCATGATCCACCAAATGTGATAGTGCCAGCAATGGTAGACGCAAAAGTATAGTTTGGAGTAGGGTCGTTTGAACTTCCTATTGGGGTAACCTCTTCGATCGAAAATGTATTTGTACCTGAGCTTGAGGAGCTCCCCGCAGACTGTAAAGTGATGCCCAGACTTATGTTATTTGTCTGATTATTTATACGAAAACTTCCTGATTGACCGTAAGCACCAACTTCACGATATAAATACATATCATTAAAACTGTAGTTACCCCGGAAAAGAAATGCAAAAATTTTAACATCTGTATTCATAGGAATTTCCATGCTCACCCTTCTGTCTTGGGGATTCATGAGATCTGCGTAGAAAGAGCTGTAGTAATAACTTAAATAGTTACTATTCAATTGTTCTGATGAGGGGACAGCAACTATAAGGTGAGTATTGTACTGACTTAATTCAGAAGATGAAATATTTGCGCTGTTTCTAGAAGAAGATCTTTTTTGAAAGTCCATTTTTAGGACAACAGTCCTCTTATCCTGAATCTCAGGGTCTAAATCTCCACAACCTATAAGAAAATATAGTGATAAAAATAAATTTATATAAAATTTTAACATTAAATTTTTTTGTCATTATTATCAGTCATAATTTATTTCAATAATTACACGGCGAGTTGACTCAATATCATTCATTGTATCATGAATATCATCGAATATATCTCCAGTATCATCCAAAATGTTTTGGTAATCAAAGTCATATCCTCCTCCAGGGTCAAAACCTCCATAACCACCTGGAGGTTCATAACCACTTGGAGGCTCATATCCATCTGGTGGGTCATAATCACCCCGGGGATCGCCCATATCAAAATTTCCATCTGGAGGTCTACCACCCATATCAAAATTCTCGTTAGGAGGCCTATCTCCCATGCCAAATTCACCTTCCCTTCCTGGTTCTCCTCCCATGCCAAATTCACCTTCCCTTCCTGGTTCTCCTCCCATGCTAAATTCACCTTTATCTTCTAATCCTTCGTCTTCTCCAAAGTAAGCTTGGAAGCCAGCTTCTCCCCCAAGATTCCCTTCTTTATCTCCAAAATACATTTCGAAGCCAGAATCGCCTCCAAAATCAGTATCACCTCCGAAATTACCTCCAAAATCGCCTCCAATACCAGGATCACCTCCGAAATTCCCTCCGAAACCAGGTTCGCCTCCGAAACTCCCTCCGAAGTCTTCATCACCGCCAAACATTGCTCCAAAGTCATCATCACCGCCAAAACTTTCAGGAGGCATAAAGTCAGCACCTCCTTTAAAATCGGAATCATTTGGTTCAAACATCTCCGGTCTTGTACCACTAACTCCAGTTCCTGGTTCCATCATCATAGGACCTTCACCTTCTGGGCCCATCATCATAGGACCTTCACCTTCTGGCCCCATCATCGTAGGACCTTCACCTTCTGGGCCTCCTCCCAGCATTCCAGGGCCTCTCGGACCATCTTCATCATCATTATCCTCTCCCGGCATTCCAGGACCTCTTGGCCCCTGTTCCCTTCCAGGGCCTTCTTCCCCTTCTTCTCCTCCAGGTTTAGGTCCCTTATCATTTCCGGGTCCCCCTTTATCTTTTGGACCTCCTTTACCTTTTTTTGGCTCATCTTTTTGTTTCGAATCATCTTTTTTTTGTTTTTCTTCTTCTTCCTTTTTCTTTTTTTCATTTTGCTTGCGAACTTCTTCAGGATTTACAGCTTTACCAAATTTGACGCCTCTAAAAGCTTTAGGGGAATCAGCTTTTAGGATTTGTTGACGCATTTTAGGTTCGACTTTAACAGGTGTGGTCGGAGTTGCGTTTTGCTGAACTGAGGAAGCTTGGTTTTCTGGTACTAATATTTCTATATCTGGCATGGTAACCGGGGCTACAGAAACACTTCCAGAAATTGTAAGAAGACTAGTTTCCGTATTTGAAGCACCAACAACAAAATCGGTTCCTCTGACTCCTACGAGAGCCGTTACAGTCCGAATTTGAAATCTTTTTTTCTTTGATTTCCTTTTGAGTTTCCCTTTAATTTTAAAACGCGCTTTACCTGTAAGAAGAGAGATACTACTAGTTTGTTGAGTTATTTTACCCATCCTAAAAAAAGCACGAGAAGATAATTCAATCATTTCAGGTTTACCCTTTATCTTTATTTTTACAGAGGACTCCTTCCCTGTTTGCACTCGATCATCTGCTTGTAGAACCATTTTACTTCCCGGTTTGCGAAGCAAAATTGTACGTTTAGGTCCGATTACTTTGGCAGATCCTTTTTCCAAAAGCATTAAACCTTGTTGAGCCTGAATTGGAGTAACAGGAGCTATAAAGATGAAAAGTGAAATTAGAACTAAATTGCGTATTTTCATTATAATTACAGATTGTTTTTCTATTAAAATCAATTATCCTGATTTTTATTTTTGTATGTCAAGTTGTTCTTTTTTTCTTAATAAATTAGTATTGCTTGTAGCTGAGTAGAATTTACCTTATATGATTTCCCAATTATGTTTGAGCTTTGCCTCTCATGTTTTTGAGTAAGTCCTAGAATACACCAAGCAGTTGCAGGGTAATTAAAACTAAGTGTAAAAACTTGATTTCTATTCTTTGTTTTTCCTTCCAATGAAGGGTCAGCTTCTTTATCCTCTGTTTCAGAAAAATCATATTGTATACCTAGAGAAAGTGGAGTGATAGGATAATCAACTTTTAGTTTAGTTTTATATGCAGATGTATCTTTATAGGTGCCCTTTAAATTAGTATCCTCAAAAGTTCCTCCAAAAGTTGTTTTTACTCCAAAAAGTGGTGTTATGTAACCAATGTTTAATGTTGTCGAAAAACCACTATCATCATTAGATCCCTCAGCGGATTTTTTCTTACGGTCTATTTGCCAGTTCCAAGATGTACCTTTGCTTAAATCTTTCTTAGCTTTAATAGTATATATGTTATCTCTTGTAGCACGTTTATGTTTAGAAGATAAGCTATCTCTTGGGGATGTTGATTCTGGTACATCTCTTGTTCCAGCTTCGTTTGTTCCTATAGAAAGGGTGAAGTCTCCAATCCAGCTAGAACGCTCTTCCCACTCAAGACTTATCTGTTTGAATAATACTTCTTTTGATTCAAACTCACCGTTGTGATGCTGATCAGCCATTAAAACTCCTCTAAAAAATATACTAGAATCTTCAAAAATATCTAGGCGATATGAGGGGACAAAGAGAATACTGCTGGTAACAGCACTGGATTTCGATTCATTGTCCTCAACTTTGTCAATATTATCATTATTTGCGTACCCGAGTATGCTTATTAGCTGAAAAGGATCTCCAAGTTTTAATTTATTAAGAAATCCTGGAGTTTCATATACTGTTCTGATAATTTCCTTTGCTTCTCCTAGTTTTGTTTTTACATAAATTTCGAAAGAATTTATTCCAGGTTCTAGTTTATAAGGAATTTTAAGCCAAACAAGGCTAGCACCGCTTGGGAATTTTTTTGGCTTGCCACTTACGGTGATTTTTTGAATTGGGCTAAAGGTGCTTATCTGAATTTTGAGGACTCCTCTAGGATCTTTAACTCTTTCCGGGGAAAGACTGAATATGAGTATTTCAGATTCATCTTTTGAAGACAAAGCTAGTTGAGGAAAAATCAAAAAGAGAAATACAAAAAGTAAAATCTTTTCTACTTTTTTTAATGATAAGTTTTTTAAAATTTTTTGTTCCAACGACTTCTTATTTTTATAATTGTGGATTTATTTCAGTTTTACAAAATTTTTGTTGAAATACATTTTAACTTGTTTTAAAAGATTCAGTCAATTTATGGATGGGGTTTTCATGACAAATTTTTCCATAATAAATAAAATTGAAAAGAACTTGATTTTTTATATTATAAATAATGTATGCAAAATCCGAATCAATTTCGCAATTATCATATACTAAATTTTGATTAATATAAAAACTAGTGATTAGTTTGCTTGAAATCGGGAAGAAAAAACATTTTTGTGGATTATTTTTTTAACTCTTCCATTTTTTGATAGGCGAAGTAGGAGACGAAATATGGTTTCGGTATTTTCTTGAACTCCAAGCTCATCCGAAAGCTCTGATGCAGTGAATTTTTTTTGGGGAAAAGCTTTAAGATGTTTTTGAATTTTTAACAAAAGTTTGATTATATCTTTTGTCAATTTTTTACCAGCTTCTACTCCCGGTTGATTATACGCATTTATACCAATTAAAAATGCATAAATTCCTACAGCTCTTTCATAGAGCGCAATCAAAGAAGCTAAAGTTTGCTCATTAATTTCCTCAATAGTTATACAAATAGACTGACGGGCTCTTTGAAAAAGTATATTTTGTGTTCCAATTAGAAAAGCCTGCAAGAAATCTCCAGAAGTAACCCCTCTTTCAACTTCTATACTAATAGATTCTCTGTCTTTCATTACTTCTATAAAAGTAACAAAAAAATTTGCAGGACCTTCCATAAGTTGCTGCAATAAAGCATGTTGATCAGTTGAGCCTTTATTTCCATATACGGTGAGTCCATGGTTAATTTTTGTCCCTTCAACATTGTTTTGTTTACCCAATGATTCCATAATCAGTTGTTGAAGATAACGGCTTAGAAATATGAGCCTGTCTTTGTAAGGAAGTATTACCATATCTTTTTTACCCTTACCTTCTCCTGCGTGATACCAAGTCCATGCAAGTAAGGCCGCAGGATTATTCTCTATCTTAGAAAATCTAGTTATTTCATCCATTTTTTTTGCTCCATCTAGCAGCTTATTTATATCTAATCCCAACAAAGAAGCTGGGAGTAATCCCACTGCAGAAAAAATGGAAGTTCGTCCTCCTATCCATTTCCAAACAGGAAAAGAATCTAACCATTTTTCTCTATTTGCTAGGATCGATAATCGACTATTTTCATTTGATATCGCAACTGCATGCTTAGTGAAATCCAATCCAAATTTTGAATATGATCGGCGAACTTCATACATAGCATTCTTAGTTTCTGTAGTGTTGCCAGATTTTGAAATAATTATTGTTAGTGTTTGCTCTAACTCTTTTCCTATTTTTTTGAGAACCAGATCAATTCCGTCTGGATCAGTATTATCTAAAAAATAGAATTGCATACTTGCTTTTTCTAAAATAAGAGCATTTTGTAGTAATTGTGTACCGAGAATTGAACCTCCTATTCCAATTAATAATAGATTTTGGAAATGAGAAAATTTTTGAGGTTTTATTTTGCCTTGATGAATTCCTGATGAGAATTGTTTAATTTTTTTTATAGAATGTTTAATTTTTTTTTGAATTTCTAATGAGGGTGTAATTGAGGTATCTCGAAGCCAGTAATGACCAACCATTTCATTTTCATCATGATTTGCTAAACTACCGCTTTCCAGTTCTTTCATATTTTGAAATGCTTTTTTAAATAATTTTACTTGGTCGGGAGTTATAGATTTAGGCATATTCATCCTTGATGTATCTATTGAAATACCCAATTCTTGTAAGGTAATAAAATTTTTCTTAAAATTATTCCATAGTGTTGATTTTAGCATTTTTTCTTTTTTAAGATTTGGATTTGGTTTGTAAGTTTTTTAATCTTTTATTACATAGAGCTTTCTCAATTTCTAAGTTAGTGATTTTTTGAAGACAACCTCCATGTGGACACATCTTGTAGTTGCACACATTGGGGGTCTTTATCGAGGGTTTAACAACCCATTGTTGCTGGTTATAAGGCCCCCAACGGGTTGGAGTATGAGGCTTTACAGGGCAAAAGAATCCTAATAAAGGTATATTAACGGCATTAGCCATATGTAAAGGCCCAGTGCTACTTGCTATAAGTAGGGAGGCATTCCTCACTATAGAAAAAAAATCTAAGAGTGAGAACCGATCTACCATTATTTTTACTCTTTCCTTGGGGAATCCTTTGGCTAAATCACAAATAAATCTTGATTCTTCAGTAGTACCCGTTAATAAAATTGTCCAGTCAGTTTCCTCTAGTAAAAGATTTACAATTAAGTCATATTGGTTTTTGTTTAGATTCGGAGCAGATTTTCCGCTTCCTGGGTGCACTATAGCATAATTTTTAAATTTAATTTCTTCTTGAAATTTCCCCCACCATTTTGTTTTATTCCATGGTTTAAACGTATAATGAGGTAATGAATTTTCTCTAGGAATTAAAGGGTTTAGTAGATTAAGATTATATTCTAATTCGTGTTTTTTACATTCTTTTCGATGTTCATAGATATGATTATTTAAGAAAAAAGAATACCATCTATATCTTGTACCAATACGAACGGGTATTTTTGCTCTGAAAATTGCAAAAGCTAATTCTAATCTAGGATAGAAAAGTATTGCTGAGTCAAATTTATGCTTTTTAAGTTCTTTGATAAGCCTTAAAATTCCCTTAATTCCTTTATGTCGTCTTTCTGGATCATAAGTTAATAATAAATCTATACCTTCATACTGTTTTACCAAAGGATTAGTATAAGGCTTAGATAAAAATGCAATGAAAGCTTTTGGAAAATTTTCGCGAATTGCTGTAACTGTAGGTAATGTAAGAATTGTATCACCAATTCTATCAGTACGAATTATGAGAAAACGTCTAGGTGAATTATAGTAATAATTTCGCGACATGCACACATACTTTTGTTATTGTCTACAAATAATCCTAAGCTTTAAATAAATTTCTCCAAAGTTTTCCTGAAACTTGGCGACCTATTTCGGCAATTGATTCAGTAAGAGGTATTGACTTTGGGCAGGATTCAACGCAATTCTGAGCATTACCACAATTTGCAATTCCTCCCTCTTTCATTAGTGCATCTAATCTTTCATCAGCTATGTTCTTTGCGGTTGGGTGCATATTGAATAATCTAGCCTGATTTATAGCAGCAGCCCCCAAGAAATTATTACCTTTGGAGTATTGCGGACATGCTTCTAGACAACATCCACAAGACATGCACTCTGAAAGTTTGTAAGCAACTTCTTGGTGTTTCTGAGATAGTCGATCTCCCGGACCAAGATCATGGTAACCATCAGCTGTTACCCAAGCCTGCACCGTTTTAAGGGAGTTAAAAATTCGAGTTCGATCAACAGATAAATCTCTTACTACAGGGAATTTACTCATGGGTTCAAGTACAATTGGTTTTTGGAGCTTGTCAATTAAAGCACTACATGACTGCCTCACCTTGCCATTAATTAGCATAGTGCAAGAACCACATACTTCCTCTAAACAATTGCAATCCCAAACTACGGGAGCTACCATAACGCCATCATTGTTTATAGGATTTGCTCGTATTTGCATCAAACAGGAAATCACATTTGAGTTCGATAAATAAGGAACCTTAAAGTTTTCCCAGTATGGTTTGGCAGTTTCTGAATCCTGACGTTTAATCTTGAAAGTAACGTATTCGGTCATAATTTTTTTAGTCGTATTTTCTAGGACGAGGTGTTAATAATGAAGTATCTACTTCTTCAAAAGAAATATTCGGATTACCATTTTTGTATTGTGCAATTGTTGACTTAAGCCACTTTTTATTATTTTCAGAATAACGCTCCATATAGGACAGATGATCCTTATCAAAATGGTCCTTTTTGATTTTATTATTCTTTTTTTGTTTTTCAAATTCTAAATATGTTTCAGGTTGAAAATCTTTTGGCTGGTTAAGATCAAATTCAGGTTTGTAATGAGATCCCCTAAATTCGTCTCTTAACAATGCACCTTTTGTAATAATTTTTGAAAGCTGAATCATATTCCATAGTTGATTAATATAACTTGGTACTGGGTTAGACCAATCGGCAGAGTCAAGACACTTAGAGTTTGACCAACGAGATTCAAATTCTTCAAGCTTGTCAAGTGTTGATAGTAACTTGGAGTTTTCTCTAACTATGAGAACATTTGAAATCATTTCTTCTGCCATTTCTTTATGAAGAGAGTATGGGTTTTCCTTACCATTCATTTTTTTTATATTTGTAAAACGATTTTGCCATTCGCGTTTATATTTAGAAAAAAATTTTTCAGATACATCCTTGGAAGATTTTGAAAGATTTTTTACATAATTAACTACTCCTGGACTCATCATTAAACCAGTATATATACAACTCAATAAAGAATTTGCTCCTAATCTATTTCCACCATGATATTGATAATCTGCTTCTCCGGCGGCATAAAGGCCCGGAATAGAAGTCATTTGATTTGCTGGTGATTGGTGGTCTATCAAGCCTTCATCTGTGCGTGTATAGTCAGTCCATATACCTCCCATTGAATAATGTACAGCAGGAAAAATTTCCATTGGTTCTTCTCGAGGATCAACTCCTGTGAATTTTTCATAAATCTCAAGTATACCTCCTAAACGATGATCTAGAAATTCTCTTGAATGATGAGTAAGGTCAAGATAGACTTTCATTTCTCCGCTTATTCCTAATTTTTCATTGACGCAAATATCATATATTTCTCGAGCGCCAACATCTCTAGGAACTAAATTCCCAAAGAGTGGGTAACGTTCCTCAAGAAAATAGAAACGCTCATTTTCTGGAATTTCATTAGGCTTTCGACTGTCTCCTTTTTTAAGTGGAACCCAAACCCTGCCGCCTTCTCCTCGTGCAGACTCACTCATTAAACGTAACTTATCTCTTCCAGGTATTGCAGAGGGATGAATTTGAATGAATTCACCATTTGCATACTTTGCTCCTTGTAAATATGCAGATGTCACAGCAGTCCCAGTACAAACCATTGAGTTTGTTGATTGACCATAAACGAGTCCCGGTCCACCAGTAGCTAAGATTACGGCATTCCCTTTTTCGGTATGGATTTCACCTGAACGCATATTGTGAATAACTGCTCCAATGCAAAACCCATCGTCATCAAGAACACATCCCAGATATTCATGCCATTCTTTTTTCTCTACCAGTCCCCGTACCTCAAAATTTCTTACTTGCTCGTCTAGAGCATATAGTAGTTGTTGACCTGTAGTAGCTCCAGCAAAAGCTGTACGGTGATATAGTGTCCCTCCAAATCTTCTAAAATCGAGATTCCCCTCGGGTGTTCTATTAAATGTTACCCCAAGCCTATCCATAAGATTTATTATGTATGGAGCATGGTGACACATATCTTTACAAAGAGGTTGATGAGCAAGAAAATCTCCTCCTTTAACAGTGTCGTAAAAATGTATATCTGGTGAATCTCCTTCCCCTTTTATGTTTACTGCCCCATTAATTCCTCCTTGAGCACATACTGAGTGAGAACGTTTTACAGGTAAAAATGAAATAACCAAAACTGACATTCCAAGCTCTGCTAATTTCATGGTTGCAGATAGTCCCGCAAGTCCACCTCCAATTACTATAACTCTTTGATTACTCATATAATGATTTTACCATATTGAAGATAATGCGTATAATGTGCTAAATGTTAAAATCAGGAAAATTAAAATACTAAAGATAAGAACTCTTTTTTGTGATCTTGGAGTTAATGCAATACCCCATGTCATACAAAATGTGTTAATACCATTGGAGAAGTGAAAAACTGCCCCCAAAATTCCCAAAATATAAACAGTTTTTGTTATCATTCCCGATTGAGGGTCTGCAAATCCTTCTGAAAGATGTTCAAAGTGTGTCCCCCAAGTTCCAGCTAACCATGGTCCAAATTTAGTATTCCAAACGTGAGCAATAACGAAGAGAAGAACACCTACGCCGCTAATCCTTTGCAACCAGTACAAAAGATGTGAAAAATATGAGTAAGAGGTTTGAACTCTTGCTTCAAAAATTAATTTTATTCCCAAGAAAGCATGAAAAAATAAAGGTACATAAACAACAAAAATTAGAATCCAAATGGCAAGAGGGCTATCATAGAAACTATTTATTTCTCTATTATAAATTTCGGGACCAGAGTGTAAGTACAATTGTAAATATAGATGATACACCAAAAAAATTCCAACCGGTACAATTCCAGTTATACTATGAATTCTTCTGTTTACAAAATAAAAGTCCAAAATTTATTTTATGAAAAGTAGTTTTTAACAAATACACTAATATTAATTTAGCATATTTCCCTTGAAATTATAAGGAAGTTTTTTCTAAAAATTTCTAAACAACTGAGTTTAAATTTTTAACTAAATTATAAGATTTTTTATCAACTTGTTGCTAGTTTAGTAATGGAAAGGCTTAAGCGAGACTTGTAGCGGGCACCAGTTTTTTTGTGAATAATTCCTTTTGATACGGCTTTGTCGATATTTTTTTGAACTTGCGGGTATGTCTCGCGAGCCTTTTCAATATCTTTTTTTTCAATGACAACTCTAAATTTTTTAATTAAAGTACGAACATCCGACCTTAAGGACCGATTACGAGAGGTCCTCTTTATATTCTGTCTGATTCTTTTTAAAGCAGATTTATGATGTGCCATGTTTTTTTTTAAATTGAAAATCAATAAACATATTTTATCTTTTTTTCTTAATTATTGCTAGCTTTTCTTTAAGAAATTTTTTTCTAAAAAAATTTTAGTTTTTTTAATGTTAAAAAACTAATTAGAATTATTTTTGTTTACAATTTTATCCTAAAATAAATTCAATTGATTTAGCTTTTTATTGAAAGTTTTTCTATGTAACGAAGTTAAGCCATACTTAAAAATTAGCTCACGGTGAAGTTTAGTGGGGTAACCTTTATGTTTTTCAAAAGACCACTCAGGGAAATTTTTTGCAGAATTTACCATAAATCTATCTCTGGTTACTTTTGCTAAAATGGAAGCAGCTGCAATACTTTTTGAAATACTATCGCCTCTCACAACAGATTTCCCCATTATTTGTGTTTTTGGGAAATGATTACCATCTACTAAAGCATAATCAGGAATAGGTTTTATTTCTTTTAAACATCTAAACATTCCATAAAGTGTAGCCTGTAAAATATTTATTCTATCAATTTCTTTTGGAGAAATAGAGACAATCTTAAAAGCTAATGCTTTTTTTGTAATAAGTTCAAAAAGGAGTTCTCTTTTTTTTTGGCTTATTTTCTTAGAGTCATTTAGTGTATTATTATCGCACCAACTCTCCCCTAAAATTACACATGCTACTACAAGAGGACCAGCTAATGGTCCTCTCCCTGCTTCGTCCAGACCTGCAACTATATTGAATCCTTTTTTCGCAGCTTCTTTTTCTAAATCAAGAGTCGGTTTTTGCATTAACTTTTTCTTTAATACGTGCGGCTTTACCTTTTCTATTTCTCAAGTAGTAAAGTTTTGCTTGGTGTACTTTCCCTATCTTCAATATATCGATACTCGCAATTCGAGGTGAATGTAATGGAAAAATTCTTTCAACCCCATACCCTTGAGATACCTTTCTCACTGTAAATGTCGCCTTATTATTTTGATGTCCGCAATGAGTTGAAATAACAACTCCCTCAAATGCTTGGATTCTTTCTTTATTTCCTTCAGTAATTTTGTAGTTTACTCTCACGTTAGACCCAACTCTTAAATCAGGTAAATTTTTTCGTAATTGAGATTTTTCAATTTTGTCCATTAAATTATCCATTTTTCCTACTTTTTTTGATTTAAAAATTTTTATAAATTTTCTAGTTTTAAATTTGTATTTTTTTTAGCAAATCGGGACGAAGTTTTTCTGTCTTAATATATGAATTTTTTCTACGCCATTCATCAATTATTTTATGGTTACCCGTCAATAGTTCTTTTGGAACTGACATGCCATTATAAGTTTTTGGACGAGTATACTGAGGAAATTCTAAAAAGGAATCGGTAAATGACTCATTTTCGGAAGATTTACAATTTCCTATAAAATTAGGTCTTAGACGACTAACTGCCTCAATTATGGTCATTGCTATAACTTCTCCTCCAAGACAAATGTAATCCCCACCTGATATTTCTTCATCTACCAAGCTACGGATCCTCTCATCAAATCCTTGGTATCGTCCACAAATTAGACTTAATACTTCTTTCCGATTACTTAAGCTCTCTGCTTTTTTCTGGTTAAACTTTTCCCCTTGAGGTGTTATTAAAATGTTATGTATATCTCTTCCGGCTTCATTATTCCTTTCTTTTATTTCTGAAAGAGTTAGTGCAATAGGTTCAACTCTTAAAAGCATTCCTGGACCACCTCCATATGGACCATCATCTACTTTTTGGTGCTTACCAATACCATATTTTCGAAAATTTACTAAATTTATACTTAGTTCTTTACACTTAATGCCTTTTTTAATCAAACTCGTTTCCATGAAGGAAGTAAAAACTTCTGGAAAAAGTGTTAATACTTCAATGCGCAACATTTTTAGTTATTCTTAAATTCAGATTAGTCCTGGAACGGGATCAATAATCATTCTTCGTTTTTTCAAATCTAGCTCAACTACGATATGAGGTACGTCCGGAACTAAGAACTGTTTTTTCCCTTTTTGTACTTCAAAAACATTATTAGCAGGTGTTTCAATTAAATTAATTATATCTCCTAAAAAAAATCCATTCTTATCCTCAACCCTGCATCCAATAAGTTGATGTACAAAAAATTCATTTTTCTCTAATGGTTTAAGTTGTTTGTCTGGAATTAATAGTCTGTAGCCTTTAATTTCTTCAGCAGCATTTCTAGTTGAAATTCCTTCAAAAATAATTGCCCAACCTTTTTTTTCTAACCTGAATTTAAGAATTCTTTTAGGTAATAACCCCCTCTCATTTTCTAAAAAAAGGACATTTGAACTTAAATAATATTTAGGATGGTCAGTATAATATTTGACGCGAACTTCTCCCTTAATTCCTCTAACTCCTACTATAGTTCCAATCCAAGTATAATCTTCATAACTGCAATCACCCAAAGCTACCTTATTTCTTCGAAACGATTAAAGTAATATATTACGCTTTAGAATTCTTTATTAATTTGCTTACTCTATCAGTAGGTTGAGCTCCTACGGAAATCCAGTAATTGAAACGGTCTGAGTCGATTTCAAAACGGTTATCAGAAACCATTGGATTATAAAAACCAATATGCTCAAGATACCGTCCATCCCTTTTAGATTTTTGATCAGCAACTACAACCCTATAATAAGGCCTTTTTTTTGATCCACCTCTAGCGAGTCTTATTCTAACCATATATTTTTTATTTTATAAAATTAATTTTCTTTATTATGAATAAATTTTTCAATATTTTTATTTTAATTTGGCATCATACCTTGTACCATTCTCATAGCTTTTCCAGGATTAGTAACTTTGGAAATTTTTTGCATCATTTTCCTCATTTGTGCATATTGTTTTAATAATCTATTTATCTCGCTTACCGAAGTACCACTACCTTTAGAAATTCTTAATCTTCTTGAGCCGTTCACAATTTTATAGTTTTTCCTTTCTTTAATTGTCATAGAAGAAATGATTGCTTCAATCTTAGTTAACTTCTTTTCATCAATATTAGCGTTTTCCATTGATGCTCCACCCATCCCAGGTATCATTCCAATCATGTCTTTAATGGATCCCATTTTTCTCATTGATATAAGTTGATCTCTAAAATCTTCAAGGGTAAATTCATTAGACCGAAGTTTTTTTTGTATTTTTTGTGCCTCTTTTTCACTGAAAGAATTCTCAACTTTTTCAATTAAAGAGAGCATATCGCCCATTCCTAAAATTCTTGAAGCAATTCTTTCGGGATGGAATGTTTCCAGATTTTCCATTTTTTCACCAACGCCAAGAAACTTAATGGGCTTTTGAGTTATTGCTCGAATGGACAAAGCTGCCCCACCACGGGCATCACCGTCCATTTTGGTCAGAATTACGCCTGTAAAGTTAAGTTCATCATTAAAACCTTTAGCAACATTTACGGCTTCTTGTCCAGTCATTGCATCTGCAACAAAGAGAATCTCCTGGGGATCTGTCAATTCTTTAATCTGTTTAAGCTCATTCATCATTTCATGGTCAATTTGTAATCTTCCTGCCGTATCAATAAGTATTAAATCAGCATCTTCTTTTTCTGCTTCAATAATTCCTTTTTTTACTATTTCCAATGGAGTTTGACTTTTTTCTGATGGATAACAAGATAAACCCAAATTCTGAGCTAGGACATGCAATTGTTCAATAGCTGCAGGTCTATATGTATCAGCAGGAATTAAATATGGATTTTTACCTTCTTTTATGCATAAATTAGCTAGCTTCCCTACAGAAGAGGTTTTACCAGAGCCCTGTAAGCCTACCATCATTGTAATTAGGGGCTTCTTTTCATTTTCAAATAAGGATGAATTACTACCGCCCATCATTTCTGTCAACTCATCATTCACAATCTTAATGAATTGCTGTCCAGGAGTAAGGCTATTTTGTAATTCTTCTCCAATGGATCTTTCCTTCACGGATCTTAAAAAAGCCTTGACTACCCTGTAATTGACATCAGCCTCCAAAAGAGCCATTTTGACTTCATTTAGAGTTAGACTAATATTATCCTCAGATAGTCGTCCTCTGCCTCTTACTTTGCGTAATGAAGTAGTTAATTTTTCTGAAAGTGTCTCAAACATAGAGATGTTATTTTTTTACATCAAAAACAAAC
>CACGSI010000006.1 GCA_902575715.1 uncultured SAR324 cluster bacterium | reverse complement strand
TAAAAATAACAAAATTAATTTTCTGGAGTAAATTTTTCAAATTTAAAAAAATAATTCTTTTTCAAAAAGATGAATAAAAATTCAAAAAAAAATAATATTGTCAAATTGAATTTTGAGAATGATTTTGGACTTGGTGAAAGAGCTAAAATTGGTCTAATTGTTCTTCGATCTGATCAAACTTTAGAGTATGAATTCAGGCAAATATTTAGTTTAGACGGAGTGGCTTTTTATCACTCGAGAATTGACAATGATATGGGAATTAATGAATTGTCACTCTCAAAAATGGGAGATGAACTTCCGAAGGCTGCTGCTTTGTTACCGAGGTCATTTAATTTCGATGTAATTGGTTACTGTTGTACTTCTGGTTCAACAATTATTGGAGAAGAAACAGTTTACAAGAAAATTAATAAAGTGCATCCCAATGCCCTTATAACAAATCCACTTTCTGCATGCAAAGAAGCTTTAAAATCACTAGGAGTTAAAAGAGTAGGTTTCATAACTCCATATGAGCCTTATGTGACAAATGAAATGAGAAAAAACCTTTTAGATAGTGGATTAGAAATTCCTGTTACTGGATCTTTTTTTGAGTCTGATGATTTTGTAGTTGGCAGAATTTCTGAAGATTCTATTCTTAAATCAATATTAAAAATAGGTTCTCGTAAAGATTGTGATGGGGTTTTTGTTTCATGTACAAATTTAAGAGTGGTTTCGCTAATCAAAGATGCAGAATCTAGTATAGGAAAACCTGTGACTTCAAGTAACCATGCACTAGCTTGGCATTTGCTTCGTCTATCTGGAATAAATGACTCTTTAGAAAATTTAGGAAAACTTTTCTTAAGACCCTTGAATCTTAATGATTGAAAAGGTTAAAAAATTATAATGTGACATTATGTATAAAAATAATTACGATTTCATTATCATAGGCGGAGGTTCGGCAGGTTGCGCTTTAGCTAATAGACTAAGTTTAGACCATGAATGTAAAGTTTTGTTGATAGAAGCGGGCAGACCAGATTATATTTGGGATTTTTTTATTCATATGCCAGCGGCTTTAACTTATCCCATTGGCAACAAAAACTACGATTGGTGTTATTTCTCAGAACCAGAACCATTCATGAAAAATAGAAAGATTTCACAAGGTCGGGGTAAAGTGCTTGGAGGTTCAAGTAGCATTAATGGAATGATTTTCCAGAGAGGAAACCCTTTAGATTATGAACGTTGGGGGAAAGATGAAGGTATGCAAAATTGGAATTATTCTCATTGCTTACCATATTTTAAAAAAATGGAAAATTGCCTAGCTGGGGGCAACCAGTATCGAGGTTCAAATGGACCATTGCTTTTGGAACGAGGTCTTTGTGAAAATCCCTTGTTCGATGCTTTTTTTAAATCTGTTTTGGAAGCAGGTTATTCTTTGACGGATGATGTTAATGGATATAAACAAGAGGGCTTTGCACCTTTCGATAGAAATTTATATAGAGGTAGAAGATATAGCGCAGCTCGTGCATATTTGCATCCGGTAAAAAAACGTCCGAATTTAACAATCAAATGTCGATCATTAACAACAAAAATTTTATTTAAAAAAAAACAATCAGGAGTGCCTTATGCTGTTGGTATAGAATATTCAAATCAAGGTAAATCAATAAATAAAGTTTTTGGTGGAAACATAATTTGTTGTGGAGGAGCTTTCAATACACCTCAACTTCTTCAGATTTCCGGAATTGGTAATGGAAATGAATTAAATAAACTAGGTATCGAAGTTTTTCAAAATTTGCCTGGAGTTGGGGAAAATTTACAAGATCACTTGGAAGTATATATCCAGTATGCTTGCAAGAAACCTGTTTCAATGTCTCCAGCTTTGAAATGGTGGAGGAAGCCATGGATTGGTTATAATTGGCTTTTTCATCGTAAAGGAGAAGCATCTACTAATCATTTTGAAGCAGGTGGTTTTATTCGTAGCAATAGTAAAGAAAGATATCCTAACATAATGTTTCATTTTCTTCCTCTTGCAATAAGATATGATGGTACAGCTCCAAAATCATCTCACGGTTATCAGGTTCATGTTGGACCAATGTATTCTGATTCAAGAGGTTCTGTAAAAATTTCTTCGGTTGATCCAAATGTGCATCCTAAGATTCAATTTAATTATTTATCAACAGAAAAGGACAGACAAGAGTGGTTAGAAGCCATTAATTGTGCAAGAAAAATATTAAATCAGAAATCATTTGATGAGTTCAATGGTGGAGAAATATCTCCTGGTTTCAAAATTACTAGAAAAGATGAAATTTTAGATTTTATTTCAAGAGAGGGTGAAACTGCATATCATCCGTGTTGTACTTGTAAAATGGGCAAAGATTCGTTGTCAGTAGTTGATCCTGATAATATGAAAGTACATGGAGTTGAAAACTTAAGTATAGTAGATGCTTCTGTAATGCCGTATATAACAAATGGAAACATTTATGCCCCAGTAATGATGGTCGCCGAAAAAGCTGCTGATTTGATTCTGGGAAATACGACTTTGAATCCTCAAGAAATAGATTTTTATAAATCTCCAGATTAAATTAATTCGATTATTTAATTAAAAACTATTAATTTAAGAAATTTTAAATTGATCAAGGATTTTTATAATTTGTGGAATATTTCGAAATTGTATCTTAAATATCTTTCAAAAAAGATACATGAGGATCATATAGTTTTTTATGCGGGATACCTTTCATATGTAACACTTCTTTCTTTAGTCCCTTTATTAGCAGTAGTTTTTTCAGCATTTTCTCTTTTTCCTGTATTTGGTGAATGGCGTGGAGAAATGGAAGCTTTCGTTTTTAAAAATTTTGTGCCCACACTTGGAGAAACGATTCAGATTCACTTTGCTGAATTTGTTCAAAACGCAACTAAGATGACACCAGTTGGACTTATAGTGTTAATCCTGGTAGCACTCTTGTTAATTTATTCTATAGATCACACTTTGAATCATATTTGGGGTGTTAGTAAGAACAGAAAATTAATAATTTCTTTTTCGATATACTGGGTAGTTCTGACATTAGGACCAATACTGATTGGTACCAGCATACTTACAACTTCATATTTGATTTCAATTACTGGTTTTGAAGAGAATTTTCTTCTTGAATTGAAAAAGATTATAATTGGATTACTTCCTTATTTTGCTTCATTTTCAATTTTTTTATTGCTATATTTGATGGTTCCAAATACAAAGGTCCATTTTTGGAGTGCTTTCAGTGGAGCAGTTATAGCATCTATTTTGTTTGAGATTTCAAAGTACTTTTTTGCATTATATTTCACTAATTTCCCAGTTTACCAAGCAATTTATGGGGCTTTAGCAGTAATACCACTGCTTTTTATTTGGGTTTATGTATCATGGATTGTTATTTTGGTCGGGGCTCAAGTTTCTGCAAGTTTAGACGGGTTTCTTGAAGAACAAAAAAATGATATTTAGGAATATCTGTTCGAAAAAAAATAAACTTTTAGAATAGTAATAATTAAATTTTAAAAAACTATTTTTTATCTGGGGAATAAAAATTTCATATATCACGTAAGCGAACATTTTTAGGATCATACACTGGGTCTTTAATTACTCTTGCCTTGTATTTTTTTCCTAAAATTCTCACTTCAAATTCAGTATCTGGCACAGAATATTTTTTTTGTACATATGCGAATGCTAAGCTTTTACCGACTGTATGTCCATAAGCTCCACTAGTTGTAACTCCAATAATTTCTTCATTATCTAAAACTGGTTCATTTCCAAGACAGTCAACATTATCAGTTTCTATAGATATGTAAACTAGTTTTATTGCAATTCCGATTAACTTACGAGATAGAGTTGCATCTCTACCAATAAATTTTTTTCTAAAATTTATGAAACGTTCTAAATCTGCTTCTATAGGTGAGATTTCGGTTGTAAGTTCTGAGCCCCACCCTTTGTATGCCTTTTCCATTCTAAGAGAATTCATCGCATAAATCCCAAAATTTACTATTCCAAACTCTGAACCTGCTTTCATTATTGAGTCATATAGGGTTCCCATATTTTGTATTGGTGAATGGATTTCCCAACCAAGCTCTCCTACATAAGATACTCTTAATGCTCTTACATGGACTCCGAAAATTTCAATAGGTTTTGCATTCATCCATTTAAAAGATTCGTTATCTAATGAATCTTTAGTAAGTTTTGTAAGAATTTTTCTTGAATTTGGTCCTGATAGAGCTAGTACACCGAAATTATCAGTAACATTTTCGATTACTACCTTTTCATTGGGAAGTATATGATGATGCATCCAATCAAAATCGTGAATTTCAGCAACTGCAGCCGATAGCATATAAAATCTTTTATTGTTTAAACGGGTAATAGTAGCTTCACATTCAATTCCACCTAGTTTAGTAAGCATATGTACCAATGCAATTCCACCATCTCTTTGGGGGATTCTATTTGCACAAATTCTATTTAAAAAATTTTCAGAATCATTTCCTGATATTTCAAATTTAGAAAAAGATGTAAGATCTATTAAACCAGCACTGCCTCTTACAGATTTGCATTCTTCAGCAACAATTTCAAAAGAATTGTTTCGTTTGAAACTATATTGTTCTCCATTACCTTTTTTATCAAACCACTTCGCTCTTTCCCATCCAAAAGTTTCTGCAAAAACGGCATTCTGTTTTTTTAGTTTTTCGTATATTGGGGTTATTCTCACAGGTCTTCCAGCATTGCGAAACTCTCCAGGATAATGTGTAGCGTACATGTGTTGATATTCATCAATTGATTTTTCAAGTGCATATTTACCAATTGACCAGTTACCGTATCTTCTAGGATCCATTTCCCTTACATTAATTTCTGTTTGTCCATGAATCATCCATTGTGCTAAATATTTTCCACAACCTGGACCTTGTGTAATGCCTATGCTTGCAGCACAACACATCCAGTGATTTCTCAATCCTGGTGCCGGGCCTAGAAGAAAATTGCCATCAGGAGTATGTGTTATTGGTCCACTAACAACTTTTTTTATTCCAGCAGTTTCGAAAACTGGCAAACTCATTGCGGCAAGCTCTAAATGAGGTTCTAATCTTTCCAAATCAGGAGGTAATAATGCATTATCAAAACTCCAATCAATTCCATCAAGACCCCAAGCTTTTGCATTCATTTCGTAAGGACCGATAATCAATCCTTTCTGTTCCTGCCTATAATAGCATGAGGATCTTGGGTCACGTACAACGGGCAATTCTTTTTTTAAATTAGAAACTTCTGTAATAGCTTCTGTAACTATGTATTGATGAATCATATTCACCATTGGAATTTTTACTCCTACCATTTCAGCTACTTGAGAACAAAATGAGCCGGCAGCATTTACTACATGTTCACAAATAATTTCACCTTGCTCTGTTGAAATCTCCCATTCTTGTGAAGGTAAAAATTTAATATTAGTTACTCTATTATTACGAATAATTTCTGCTCCTCTATTCTTAGCTCCTGTTGCCATGGCGTGTGTAACACCACTTGGGTCAGTATGACCGTCTCCTGGTGTATATGCTCCCATTAAAATTCCTTCTGTATTTAATAATGGATGCACTTCTTTGATTTGATCTGGTCCTAAAAGATGGCATTCAGCTCCGACTTGATCTAGAACTCCTTTGACATAGTGAAACCAGTCAACTTGATCCTGATCCACAGCTAATCTTATTGCACCACATCCATGCCAACCTGTTGATTGTCCTGTTTCTTCCTCAAGTTTTTTATAAAGATTTGAACCGTAATAATGAATTTTAGCCATACTTAAAGAACCAATAAAGTGTGGAATTAAACCAGCTGCATGCCAAGTTGAACCAGAAGTTAACTCACCTTTTTCTATTAAAATGCAATCGTTCCAACCTTCTTTTGCTAAATGGTAGAGCAATCCCACTCCCATTGCTCCGCCGCCTATGATTACTACTCTGGCATGTTTTTTCATTTTAACACCTTTAGCTGCATTCTATTTTTAGGAATTATTACGGGGAAATTTTTCCTAATAAATAAGTCTGTTTCTTCATCCCAATTATTAGGAAAATGTGTGCTTAGAATTTCTTTAACCTTTATACGAGCTCGTTGAACTATGTCTGTTGCACCCTGGTCCATCCAATTATTTATATTTTCTCTATCTCCAACACTGGGATAAAGATAGTCCGACTGCATTCTATTTAAAGTTTGTTCATGTCCTAGGTAGTGACCAGGACCAGAAAGACAAACCTCACTTATAGGATCAATTGATAGTGTTTCAGAATTTACTTCAATACCTCTTACTGTACGGTTAATTGCTCCTAGCATATCGTTGTCAATTACATAACTTTCAAGACAGCATCCGAGGAGGCTTGCGTGCATACCAGCTGATTCGTATATTAAGTTTGCTCCTGAATGTCCAGCTAATGAGACTGTATATCCTTTTTCATATCCCGATTGTGCATCAGGAATTTTTGAATCTGTCATTCCTGCAGCTATTCCAGATGGTAATTTATAATATTGTGCCATTTGACCACATGCTGCCATCAAAATTGCTTGCTCACCGCTACCTCCACTCATAGCTCCAGTTCTTAAATCAGAAACAAATGGCCAAGTTCCAAAAATAGCAGGAGCTCCTTCTTTTATGGCATTTACATATACTAATCCCGCTAAAACTTCTGCTACAGATTGAATCACACAACGTGCTAAAGAAGCAGGTGAAGTAGCTCCTGCTTGTCCAGCAGACAAAAGTAAAATTGGAATTCCACCTTTGACACCTGCTTCTAAACATGCACTGGCGTCTTCTGCAAATTTCATAGGTGGGACAACAAAACAACATGACATACTAACAAATGGTCTTTCTCTCCATTTTGCTTCACTGCCGGCAATAATATGCAGCATTCGTAAAGCTTCTTCCACATTTTCTGGAAAGGAGAAACTTGTGCCTACGTGTTTTTTTGTACCTGCAATAGATGCGTAACAAGTATTAAAATCCATTTCTCGCACGTCTTCTATGTCTCTTAATACAATGGATCTCTGAAAAAAATGAATATGTTCGAGGCTGTCACAGAGTCTAGCTATGTCAAAAAGATCGACTGAAGTAGATTCTCTAAATTTTCTATTGATTGGATCCAGCATGTGAACAGCTGCACCAGCAGTACCAAAAAAAACTTTTTGTTTGCTTAAAAGAAGATCATGTTCTGGAATTTGACCATATAGTGTTATGTCGCGTGCAGCTTTTTCTAAAGTCTCTTCAACTACTGAGCGTGGAAACAAAATACGACCATTTTTAGAAATTTTACAACCTACTGAAATACAAGCCTCTATGCATGATGGTATGGCTTTTTCCATACCAATATTTTCGAGTACCTGGATAACAGATTCGTGAATTTGTGGTAAATCTTCTTTTTTTAATGGTTTAAATCCACCTCCATCTTGACCATGCTTAACAGGCTTCATATCATCTGGAAGTACAGCAGCTCTTTTTGCTTTTCTGGCGACTCTTCCCCCCATTCGTGAAGATATTGTTTTTTTCATGTTCAATCTCTCTTAAGTTATAAAAAGGATTCTTCAATGTTATAATTTCATAGATATTTTATATTTCTTTAAATAATTAAAATAAATTTTTTTTGCATTAAGAAAATTAAATAAAATAATTAAGGCACTAATTCATGCTCTTCTCCTTCTTCTTCTTTTCTTATTGATAGTATCATTATTTGATTTATTACTTGAGTCTCTAATCTTAGACAATGAAACTTCTTTTTCTAAGTTCTGGAAATTGTCTTTTTTGTGAGGAAAAGCCATTGCATTTACAAACTGCTGTTGAAAATTCTTTTCAACAGCAGTTTCAATTTTTTCTACATTTTTTACAATTTCTTCAATTTCTTTTCTTTTTTTATGATTCAATAATGTGATTCTTGCTCCGGTTCCAGCAGCATTACCGGCGGAACTTACATTGTTTAAATTACAATCCGGAATTAATCCAATAATCATAGCATATTTTACGTCAATGTGGCTTCCGAATGCACCAGCTAGTCTTATACGATCAACATTATTTATGTTCATATGCTCCATTAGTAATTTAATTCCAGCATATAATGCGGCTTTTGCTAGTTGAATCGCTCTAACGTCATTTTGTGTAATTTGAATCATATTTTGATCTCTGTAAAGAATATATGAATACGTCCTACCGTCTTTAATTATTCGTGAAAATTTTTTTGCTAAATTCCCATTTATAACGCCATCATTATTAATTATTCCTGCTAAATACATTTCTGCAATAACTTCGATTATACCAGAACCGCATATTCCAGTTATGCCTGTTTTTTTTATTGATTTTTCAAACTCAGGATCACTCGACCATAGATCATTACCAACTAATTTGAAATTGGGTTCCATTGTTTCTGGATTAATTCTAACTCTTTCAATTGCCCCTGGAGCGGCTCTTTGGCCAGAAGAAATTTGTGCACCTTCAAAGGCTGGACCAGTAGGACTTGAAGCGGCTAATATTTTTTTATTATTACCTAAAACTATTTCCGCATTAGTCCCCACATCTACAAGTAGTGACATTTCTTTTCGGTAAAAAATTTCTTCAGACAATATCATACCAGCCGTGTCTGCACCAACGTGTCCTGCAATACAAGGCAAAAAATAGCATTGTGCATTTGTGGAAAAATTTAAATTTAATTTTCTTGCACTTAATCTAAAACTTTCATCCGTTGCCAAAGCAAAAGGAGCTCCACCAAGTTCTTCGGGGTTTATACCTAAGAAGAGATGATGCATTATTGGGTTGCCGACAAATGTAATTTCAGCTATTTCTTCTAATTCGCACTGGTTTTGTTTACAAACATTTTTAACAAGTTGATATATAGCTTCTCTTACCACTTGAGTTAATTCTTTTTCTCCTCCAGGGTTCATCATTATATAAGAAATCCTGCTCATCAGATCTTCTCCAAAACGAATTTGTGGATTCATTACTCCTGCCGAAGCTAAGACATCCCCGTTTCTCAAGCTACAAAGATGGGCTGCTATAGTTGTAGATCCAATATCAATAGCAATTCCGAATAAAGACTCTTTTAAACCTGAATAGATAAAAATTACGTTTCCTAGATAATCGACTGAGACAGTAACTTTCCAATCAGCTTCTCTAAGATTTTTTTGAATAGATGTAATTATTTCATGATTAAATTGTAAATCCCTTAGTCCCCATTCATTCTCTAGAGCCTCTCGCAATCTAAAAAGATCTCCTGAAGGGTCATGCATATCGGGTTGCCTGACTTCAACAAAATACAATTGAACAGGTGGTACTATTTCAACCTCAAATGTATCTGCTTCTTTTCTTACTATCTGTTGATGAACCTGACTCTCTGCTGGAACATCTATTACACAATCTCCTAGTATTTTTGCAGCACAACTCAGTCTTCTTCCTAAATCGAGAGATTTTTTAGGCCTATCTTTGTATCTCTCTTCAGTAGTAGTAATTGGAGAAATGTTTTCTTTTTTTGAGTAAATATTGTGTTTTGCAAAATTTCCAGTTGCTTGATTTATTTGACATCTTCCACAAATCCCTCTACCACCACATACTGAGTCTATATCAACCCCTAAGGATTGGGCGGCTTTCAAAATTGATGTTCCTAAAGAAAAATTACCTCTTTTCCCTGAAGGAGTGAAAACTACATGAGCTTTATTATCTTTTAAAATTTTAGACATATTAAATAATTAATTAAAATACTATGACATTTCTAATTGATTAGATTGAATCCAATTATATAGCCATTCTGATGATTTTTCGATACCTCCAAAAGGATATAGATGCAGTTTGTTATAACCTTTGAGTTGTGAAATAATTTTGTCGGGGTTACTTACAAACATCAATTTACTAATATTTAATCCTTGTTTTTTTAAAACCGTAGTTGAAGCCTTCACTCCGCAAACTTTAGCAAAACGCATCAACGTTTTTAATGTTGAAGGACCAGGAATTCCTATATGAATCGGAGTATTGATACCTTTCTCTCTAAGTTTTAAGATCCACTTATTAGCTGTTTCTGTATCAAAACACCATTGAGTTATTATTCTGGATTTAATACCGTTTTCATCAGACCAATTTAATTTTTCTATCAAATTATTTTCAGAATTAGGATCATCAGGATTCCCCTCAGGATGACCAGCATAGTCAATTGAATTAATTTTATATTTTGAAAATAATCCAGTTTTAAGCATATCCATTACACAATTAAATTCACCTTCAGGTTTATTTTGTCCTCCTCCTATCAGCAAAACTTTTTTTATTTCAAAATCCAAAAACCCTGAAAGGCATTCTTCTAATTCTTTAAAACTTTTTAAACTTCTAGCTGCGATATGAGGAATAGCATCTCTTCCTGAAGACTGGACTTTTTGTGCAACATCTAATGTTTCTTTCCAATTCCCACCGGGAATCATAGTAATATATATTTCTTTTACAAAACTTGGAATTTTAGAAATTAATGAAAAATTAACTGGAAGAATTTCCATTGACCAATTTGCTTTATTGGAATCTGATGAAATTGAATTGTTTTTTAAAATTACATTCATGATATTTTTAATTTAAAGATTTTTAATATATTTTTATTCTAGAGGAGGTATCAAAACTAGTTTGCCAAAAAAATTTTTAGAAATAAAATCTTTTTGTGCTTTTTTTATTTCACTCAACGGATATGATTTTGAAACCAAAGGTCGGATTTCATTATTTTCAATATACCTAATTAGATTTAGAAACACTTCTTTTGGTTGAAAAGTGCAACCAAAAAATGTTAAATCTTTTAGGTATAACGTTCTAAGGTCTAGTTCTACGATAGGACCTGCAATTGCACCTGAAGTGGCATATCTGCCGCCAGGTTTTAGGATTTCTAAAACTTCCTTCCATTTTTGACCTGCTACAAGGTCAATAACAACGTCTACTGAATTCTTACCTATTTCTTCAACTATATTTCTTTCACTAGAAATAGTTTTATTGGCGCCAATTTTTTTTAATTTTTGAATCTTTTCTTTTGAACATTGAGCTATAACGTTAGCTCCCCTTCGTTTTGCAAGTTGAACAGCAGCAGAACCAACACCACCTGATGCCCCTGTTATAAAAACTATTTCTTCCCTAACTTGAGATCTATGAAGTAACCCTTCAGCTGTTGAATATGCACAAGGAATTGATGCAAGTTCAATATCAGACCAATTGGATTTTATCGAAAAAACTTCTGAAGACCTTATAGTGACGTATTGAGCAAAGCCGCCGTTCAATTCAGAACCTAGTGTCAGGCAACTAATGTTTTTGTTTTTGTTTATTTTTTCTTGCATAGTCCTAACTAAGACTCTTTCCCCTACTCTTGAAAGATTTTCCTTACTACCTGCATCTACTACTTCACCACATACGTCTGCACCTTGAATTATTGGGAAATTCAAAGTTTCTCCTGTCCAACTGCCATCATCGGATTTAAAAAATTTTGAATTACTTTCACTATAAAGATTAGTCTCTTCAACAACTGATTTTGAGTACCAGCCAGTTCTAGTGTTTATATCTGTATTGTTAATTCCTGCACCTTTAACTTGTATTAATAATTCATCTTTTTTTGGAATAGGAACAATAATATTTTTTTTGTATTCAAGTTTATCCAACCCTCCATGTCCTTTTAAAATGACAGCATGCATATGTTTAGGAAGTATTTTTTTCATTAAAAAATATGTCTGTTATTGAGTTTTTAATTATTTTTTAATTATTTTATCTAATTGAAACAATTTGTCTATGTTTCTATGCAAAAACAATAAAAAAAATAAAATATTTTGTTAAAGAATTTCATTAAAATTATTTAATTCTAGTCTATTAATTATTAAATCAATAAGTAATTGTTTTGATAGGGAATATTTGTTGCACTTAAAAAAGTAAACTTATGTGTAAATTTTTTTAATATTTAAAAATTTAGGAGCTCTAGAAGATGGACGGCTTAATAACTCATTATTTATTAGTATTTTTAGGTTTTTTTGCGATTATGAATCCTATTGCAAATACAGCAGTATTTGTTGCTTTAGCAGGACATGAAGACAAAAATGTTCAGAAAAAAATAGCTTTTAAAGCGTTAATTATTTCCTTCTTTGTAATAGTTTTATTCGCTATACTTGGAAAAACCATTTTTCAAGTTTTCGGGATAACTATTTCTGCACTTCGAATTACAGGTGGAGTCTTGGTATTCATAATTGGATATCATATGCTTCACGGAGAAGGTTCAAGGCTGCACAAACATAAAGAAGGTGAGTCTGATGGTGAAGATGAAGAATATGAGGATTTAACAGATATTTCTGTAACACCTCTAGCAGTTCCAATTCTGGCTGGACCTGGCACCATCGCGACTGCTATGAACTATTCTGTAGAAGGTGGTTGGACTGAGATTATAGTTACAATTTCAGGATTTGGTATATTATGTGTCGTCACTTTTATATGTTTTATTTTTGGGCAGAAAATTTTGGTATTAGTTGGTGAAAGTGGTGTTGCGATAGTAACAAGAATAATGGGTTTAATACTGGCAACAATTGGGGTTGAGATGCTACTTGAGGGACTAATGGAAATTGTTGGTAGAAATAAGGAATTCTTTCTTTAGAAAATTTAATCAAAAAGTTCTCCAAAAAATATTTTTTCAAAAAATAATTTCTCATTAACATTTTTACAAGTAAAGATACAACTTGTTATTTGAAAGTTGTGGTTTTATTATTATCAAGGTGTTAATTTTAGTTTTTTGGAATGTCTGATTGTTTTATTCTCAGATATTCTAAGCTAGAACTCCTTTTATTCCGTTTTATTTATGACTGTATTTTGTTAGGGGCAGTCGTTATATTTTTGGGAATTTTATTTCCCAGTATTTGCTGAATTGCTTTTTACGGATAAGTGATTCAGTTAACTTTATTAAGAGGAGAAAGAATTATGACTTTTGAAAATAAGATTTCAAAACGTATTCGAACTAGTACGGTTCGTTATATACTTTCGATTTTTGTTGCTCTTTTTGCGTCATCTGTTATTTCAATCTCATCTTTTGCAGGATGTGGTTCATTGACAATTGCAGAAATGAATTGGGCTTCAGCAGAGTTGATGGCTAATGTTGACAAAATAATTTTAGAAAAAGGGTATGGATGTGAAGTTGAACTTGTAGCAGGTGCTACTATGACAACTTTTACTTCAATGAATGAAAAAGGACAGCCTGATGTAGCCCCTGAGCTTTGGGCTAATGCTGTCATAAATCCTTTAAAAAAAGCAGTGGATGAAGGTCGCCTTCATGTAGGTAATGAAGCTCCTATCACTGGCTTGGGAGAAGGATGGTGGATTCCACCTCATACTGCCAAAAAGTATCCTCAGTTAAAGACTGCTCTTGACATTTTGGAGCGTCCAGATCTTTTTCCATATAAAGAAGATCCCTCTAAGGGTGCTTTTGTTGGATGTCCAGCAGGTTGGGGATGTCAATTAGCGAACGCTAATCTTTTTCGTGCTTTTGAGATGGAAAAGAAAGGTTGGGTTTTAGTTGATCCAGGATCAGCAGCAGGTCTAGACGGATCAATGGCTAAAGCAGTAGAAAGAGGAGATAACTGGTTTGGTTATTACTGGTCACCAACTGCTATGATTGGAAAATACAATATGGTTCCAGTTGATTTTGGAGTTCCTTATGCAGGTAGTGAAAATTGGGATGGTTGTATAGTTAAGCCTGAACAGGAATGTGCAAATCCTAAACGGTCATCATGGACAAAATCTGTTGTTAACACTGTTGTTTCTGATCGATTTAAGAAATCTGGCGGGTCTGCATCTTCATATTTTGCTAAAAGAGTATACCCTGGTCCTGTTATGAACGGAATGTTAGTTTACATGCAGGAAAATCAAGCAGGTGGTGCTGATGCAGCAGTTGAGTTCCTTCAAAAACATGAGGATGTTTGGACTAAGTGGGTCTCATCTAGTGTAGCATCAAAAGTTAAATCCTCCCTTTAAAAAATTGACGGACCTAAAGAAATTTAGGTCCGTTAAACCTCAAAAAAAAAATTAGACTATGAGTTGGTTTGAAAAAATTCCTACAATGGATCGTCAGGAATTGCGAGATTTTAAAAAATTTATAGATTTAAGTTTTAAGGATTTTTCAAGAGCATATGGAGATAATATAGAAGGTTTTTTTGATCCTGTTTTATATTTTTTAGTTTGGCTTGAGAAACTTCTTATCGGTGCACCTTGGCCATTAATTATTATAGTTATTGCCGGCTTAGCTTGGTTAGGAGCTAGAAGCTGGATGGTAGTTTTGGGGACAATAGTTTCTTTTTTGGTAATTGGATATTTTGGGATGTGGAAAGATACAATGTCTACTCTTGCAATAATATCTGTTGCAACTTTGCTCTGTATTTCTGTAGGTATACCAATAGGAATATTGATGGCTAGATCAGATAGGGTACAATCCTTAATTACTCCAGTTTTAGATATTATGCAAACTATACCAAGTTTTGTTTATCTCATCCCTGTTGTTATGCTTTTGGGTATTGGCAAAGTTCCGGGCCTGATTGCGGTTTGTATTTATGCTATACCTCCTATAGTTAGACTTACTAATTTGGGTATAAGATTGGTTGATAAAGAAGTTTTAGAGGCTGCAGAATCTTTTGGAGCAAGCTATATTCAAAAATTGCTTGGTGTTCAAATTCCTTTGGCATTGCCAAATATTTTTGCTGGTGTAAATCAAACTATAATGATGGCATTGGCAATGATAGTTATAGCATCCATGATTGGTGTTAAAGGATTAGGAGTGCCAGTACTTAGGGCTGTTTCTAATCAATATTTAGCTTTGGGGATGTTAAATGGACTAGCCATAGTTGCTCTTGCAATTATTTTTGATAGAATTTCTCAATCATTTGGTAAACGTTTACAGAAGCATTTGGAAAGTGAACATGGAGTCTAAAACAAAAATATCAATCAAGAATTTATATAAGATTTTTGGAAATAATCCAAATGGTTTGGTTAGTGAGGTCCAGAATGGTGTCTCAAAAAAGGAACTCCTTGAAAAATTTAACTCTGTTCTAGCTCTTGATAATGTAAATATCGACATTCCTGCCCGAGGAATTCAAGTTATAATGGGGCTTTCAGGATCTGGGAAATCTACCCTTATAAGGCATGTGAATAGACTTATAGAGCCAACGTCAGGAGAAATTGTCATAGATGGAAAAAATGTACTAGATATGAATAAGTTAGAATTAAGAGAATTCAGGCGTCATACTGCTTCTATGGTTTTTCAAAAATTTGCTCTTCTTCCCCATCGAACAATTTTAGAAAATGTTTGTTATGGTCTGACTATTCAGGATGTTTCAAAGAAAGAAGCTGAGGAACGCAGTCAGCAATGGGTTGAAAAAGTTGGCCTGACTGGTTATGATAACCATTTCCCATCACAACTTTCGGGTGGAATGCAACAGCGAGTGGGTTTAGCAAGAGCTCTTGCAACTAATGCTGAAATTCTTCTTATGGATGAAGCTTTTTCAGCTCTGGATCCACTTATAAGAACAGATATGCAAGATGTACTTTTAAGCCTTCAAGAAGAGCTACATAAAACTATTCTATTTATAACGCATGATCTTGATGAGGCACTTAGAATTGGAGATAATATTGCTATTCTTCGAGACGGGTTTGTTGTTCAAAAAGGTAATCCACAGGAAATCGTTCTTAACCCTGCGGACAAATACGTTACGGATTTTATTAAAGATATAAATCGTGGAAGAGTTCTGAAGGTCTCATCCGTTATGGAAATTAAGAAGATTAAGAATGGACCAAAAATAGATAAAAATACAATACTTGAGGATGCTCTTAAGGCCTTCTCAAAATCTGGAGTTTCAAGTGCGATCGTTACTGATGATGGTAATTCAGTGGGTTCTGTAGAACTCAATAAGATAATTGAGGCAATAGTAAGACCAAATTCAACAATAGATGAATTATCCAATTATCATTAATTTTTTAATTCTCATAATTAGGATATTCTTAATTGGTTATTTCTTAATAATTAAAGTAAATCCAACTGAAAAGGATAACTTGAAAGTCTTTCAACTCCTGAGTCTGTAACTAAAACTTGTTCTTCTAATTTTACTCCTTCATGTCCGTTTTCTGAGCCAATATATGATTCAACGCATAGGGTCATTCCTGGTTTAATAATTCCATCATATTTCATTACTTCAAAATCATCAAAGTGGTAAACGATAGGATATTCATCCGCAAGACCGACTCCATGAATTATTTCTGGATACCTGTTTGTGAAAAACTCATCTGGAATTTGCCAACACTTTTCAGATAATTCTCTAAAACTCATCCCAGCATTCAAAACTGAAATATTTCTTTCAATTTGTTCATAAGCTTTTGAGTAAAGACGACGTTGCTCTTCATTTGGATGGTCACCACAAATCCATGATCGAGAGATATCAGAACAATATCCATAAGGTCCTATTAAATCTGTATCAAAGCAAACCATATCTCCTTTTTCAATCTTTCTCATTGAACACTCTCTAAACCAAGGATTTGTTCTTGGACCAGAAGAAAGCAACCTAGTTTCTATCCATTCTCCACCAAGCCTAATATTAGTTTCATGAAGTTTTGACCATAATTCATTTTCAGAAATTCCAGGCTCTAGTGAATCTTGCATTGATCTTATTCCTTGTTCACAAACATTTATAGATGCTTTCATTAATTCTATTTCTTCTGAAGATTTAATTGAGCGAGCAGTTTCTGCGATTTTTTCTCCTTCAACAAGTATAAAACCTTTTTCTTTGAGTGCATCACAACATTTATGAGAAAGTCTGTCTATTGCCAATCTTTGCATTTTTTTACCATATGTTCCCATCAAATCACTAATCTGATCAGCAAAAGTTTTTGCAAATTCAATAGTACGATACCCTCCACCAAAAAAATTTATCATTGGTAGGACTCGGTATTCTTTTATTAAAGGAATACCCTCAACTAAATGAGGATGGTTTGCATAGTCGAAAAGAACCATATGCCCCTCTATAGACAAAAATACACAACGAGTCTCATAATGTGAACACCATACTTGCATATTTGTTACATCACTAGCGTAACGAGTATTTATTTGATTAAAGAGAATTAATCCTCCAACATCAGACTCTTCCATTTTTAAAAGCAATCTATTTAATCTATAATATCTCAATTTTTCAAGATCTACTGGAGCTTCTGAGAACTCCATGGCTCCATGTTGACGTTGATTTTTTTTGGATTTAGTTCCCATTTGAGTTTTTATTGATGAAATAATTTTTAAAATTAAAAATATATTTCAAAATTAATTTCATTATTTTTAATCTTAATTATTATCGCCAGGGGGAATTCTATAAATTCCACACATCTTATCTGCAATCCAGTTTTGGAATCTATGTAATGGTTCTTCGAACTCAAAGCACATTTGACCATTTAAAAAAGCTGAATTTTTTAATCCTTCTTGAACTCTTTCGACAATTTTTAAATCTTGTCTATTTATAAGATCCCAAAATGTTATTAATTCTGAAAACATTTTTGAATTTTTTTCTTTGTTTAATGACCCACTAGGTGTTAACAAAAACGTTCGCTCAATTGTTTTATTATATCTGATAGGATCTGTGATCATACAGAAAGCATGGTTAGGTAGTAGGGTAAAAGCTACATTTGGAAAAATCCAAATATGATATGCTGTTTTTCTTTGAATTTTGTCTAATCCATCTACAGCAGGAAGATTTAGCCAAACAGAATTAATTTCTCTTGATACAGGAGTAGTTAGTGATCCGCAATACATTCCTGAACCCTGAAAACTTTGATGGTCTTCGACTCGAGAAACATTTGAAAGTTCTGGGTGTACAAATGGTAAGTGGTAATATTCCATGAAATTTTCTGCAATTAATTTATAATTAGATGCCACATCATAATTTGTTTCTGAAGAAATTTCCCAATTATCTAATCCATATGATTCAAAGTTTTCTCCCAAATCTCCAATCCATTCATTGAATTTAGTAGGTTTTGAGCTTAAATTAACAAAAATTAGAAAACCCCAAGTTTTGACTTCAAGTGGTAAAAGTCCTAATTTTATTTTTTCAAAAGATGATTTATCTAAATTATTAAAATTATTCACAGAATTTATATTTTTAAACATAGAAGTGCCCAAACATTTACCATCTAGGTCATAATTCCATGCATGATAAGGACAAATTATTTTTTTTACATTGCAATTATCTTCTAGCAGTTTAGAACCTCTATGTCTACAAACGTTGTAAAATGCTCTTAAATTTAGTTTTTTATCACGTATTATTAATATAGATCTTCCAGCTACTTCAACTACAAGAACATCTCCTGGATTATAAACTTTTTGCACACAACCAACAGCAACCCAACTGTTTGCAAAAACCTTTTCTTGTTCTATCATAAAAAAATCGTGGGAAGTATAAGCATCAGGTATTAAAGTTGATGCTTTTTCTACTGAAGGTCGTATTGGATTATAAGTTTCTGGTTTTGTAAATAACTGAGGTTTTGTTATTCGTGAATTCATAAAAATCTTATTAATAATTTTAAGACATTTGAAAATACTTAAAAAATATTTTATAAATTACTAATGAAAAATTATTTAATTAATATGGATGTTAAAAAATTATCTCCGTATAATTTCTCCATTAGGATCAAAAAGAGGTATTTTTTGCATTTTTGCATTAAATTTTTCTCCAAGAATACCAATGGACCAACCATCTATTTCATTCGAAATTTCATTTGGTATATATCCCATTGCAACGGAAACATTTGCATTATGAGCGTATCCTCCGGATGTGACCCAACCTATAACTTTGTTTGAAAACCAGATAGGTTCGTCTCCAATCACATCTATATTTTTTGCATCAACAATGAATGTGCGCAAACGCAAATTACAACCTAGTTCTTTTTCTCGAATAGCCTGATTTTTCCCAATAAAGTCAGCTTTTTTTTCTAAAGAAATAAATTTCCCCAATTCAGCTTCAAAAGGTCCGTAAATAGGCCTATACTCTCTTGTCCACGAACCATAATTTTTTTCTAACCTTAAAGAATTTAAAGCCCTTAAACCAAAAAGTTTTATTCCGAAGCGCTTACCTTCATTTAACAAAAGATCAAATACATAATTTTGATAATCAGCTTTCATCCAAATTTCATAACCAAGATCGCCAGTATAACTTACTCTACTAACTATACAAGGTGCCATTCCAACATCAATTTCTTTAATCTCCATAAATCTGAATTTTTCATGAGATACGTCTGTATCTGTCACTAAATCTAGTAATTTTCTGGATTTTGGGCCAGCAATAGAAAATCCCAACAATTCATTCCCATAGGAAAAAATTTCTACATTATTGAATCCATTAATATGTTCTTTAAACCATCGCATATGATATTCTTCTGCTATACCAGAACCGGCTAAAAAGTATTTATTATTGCCTAAATTTGAAAGTGTGAAGTCTCCTATTATTTTTCCATTATTATTTAACATAGGAGAAATTTTCATTCTTCCAGTACTGGGTAAAGCTGAAGCTAAAATTTTATCTAACCACCTGGATGCATCTTTTCCTTCAATAGAATACTTCGCGAAATTAGATATTTCTATCAATCCTATACTATTTCTAACTGAAAGTGTTTCCTCAGCGACGTACTTGAAATCGTTAGAACGGTACCATGAGAATTCATCACTAACTCCTTCAGGTGCAAACCAAAGAGGGACTTCGAGTCCAAAAGAACTGCCCATCTGTGCACCATTATTTTTCATTTTTTCGTAAACAGGAGTCGTTTTTAATGGTCTACCTGCTGGAAGCTCCTCATTAGGATAACGAATTGAAAATCTACGGGAATAATTTTCTCTTACCTTAGCGTTAGTGTAAGATAAAGTAGCCCAATCACCAAAACGACTTACATCCATTCCCCATACATCAAATCCAGGGTCACCATTTATTATCCAATTTGCTAGAGCTAGTCCTACTCCTCCACCTTGACTGAATCCAGCCATGACACCACAAGCGCACCAAAAACCAGGTAATCCTCTTACTGGACCTATTATTGGGTTGCCGTCTGGAGCAAAAGTAAACGGTCCGTTAACAATTTTCTTGATACTAGCATTTTCAAAAGCTGGAAAATGTTTAAATCCAATATCAAGAGAAGGGCTTATTCTGTCAATATCTGGAGGCAATAAATTTTGGCCAAAATCCCATGGTGTTACCTTTGGTGACCATGGTTTGCAATTTTTTTCATATGTCCCCATCAGCATCCCATTTTGTTCTTGGCGAAGGTATAATTCTCCGTCAAAATCCATTGCTTGAGGCATCTGATGACCTTTTTCTTCATTAAAAGAAATAATTTCTAACATTTCATCAGTTATTAAATACATGTGTTCCATTGCTAAAATTGGTAATTCTAATCCGATCATACGCCCAACTTCTCTAGCCCATAAACCTCCTGCATTTACTACATGTTCGGCATGTATTTTTTCTTTTTCTAAGATTATATTCCATCCTCCTTTTGGATCGATCAAAATATTCTTAACTATTTGATTTTGATATATTTCAGCCCCCTGTTTTTTTGCTGCTTTTGCATATGCCCATGTTGTTCCGTAAGGGTCTAGATGACCTTCCATTGGATCATACAAAGCTCCAACAAAATGATCTGGGTTAATAAGAGGCATTATTTTTGATGCTTCTTTGGATGAAATAATCTCTGTTTCCATATCTAGATATTTACCTTTATTATTAATACTTTTTAACCAGTCGAATCGTTCTTTAGTTGCAGCTAACATTACCCCACCTGTCATATGTAATCCAATTTCTTGTCCGGATATTGCTTCAATTTCCTTATAAAGATCAATAGTGTATTTTTGTAATTTAGCAACATTAGGGTCTCCATTTATAGTATGTATTCCACCAGCAGCATGCCATGTAGAACCTGAAGTTAACTCAGACCTTTCCAATAAGATTACATCTTTACAACCTATTTTTGTAAGATGATATAGAACGCTACAACCAACCACTCCACCACCAATTACTAATACTTCTGTATGTGTTTTCATTAAAAAATTTAAAAAAAAATTTAATAGTTACTTTTTTAAAACTCTAAAAATCGGTTGGAGCACCACCTTCTTTTTTACGTCTATGAACAAAATCATTAAGCGCTTCAAGATTATCTTCAGATATTGGAGGAGGTTCAAATTTGTCAATTATATTTTTAAAGATTTTATTTGCTCTTTTTGAAGTCCATATTCCACCATCAGCCTGCCAAGCTTCAAAATTTTGCCAATTACTTAAAAATGGCTCATAGAAAGCTTTTTCATATCTCTTTTGAGTGTGTTGAATCCCGAAATAATGACCTTGATCTCCAACTTCTTTTATAGCTTCTAAAGCAATTGACTCAGAATTGGTATCCCAAATACTTGATTCCATATAACGCTGAATCATTTGTAATATTTCGCAATCCATTATGAATTTTTCAGGACTTGCAATTAACCCACCTTCAAGCCATCCTGCGGCATGATATACTATATTTGTACCTGATTGAACCGCAGACCACAAAGAATTTGAGGTTTCCCAAACCGATTGTCCATCAGGAATATTAGCAGAACACACTCCGGATGAACGTAATGGTAAATTATAAAACCTAGCCATTTGACCTGAAATTTGAGTAGCTCTCATATATTCAGGTGTTCCAAAAGCAGGAGCACCCGATTTCATATCAACATTTGAGGTAAAAGTACCTAATACACAACAACAGCCTGGTCTAATATACTGGAACAGTGCTATAGCAGATAGGGCTTCAGCAATAGACAGAGTAGTAGCTCCAGAAATAGTCACAGGAGCCATCGCTCCAGCCAATGTGAAAGGAGTGACTACAACTGCTTGACCTCTACGAATTAATCTTAAACTCCCATCTATCATAGGATCATCATGCTTCAGTGGGGAAGTAGAATTGATATTAGTAAACATATGGGGTTTTGATTGAAAATCTTCTTCACTAAAACCTCCAGCAATCTTAACCATTTCCATTACATCTTCTACCCTTTCTTTTCCAAGGGAATAGGCATGGCAAACTTTATCAGTGAGTGTAAGTTGATCAAAGAGTACATCCAAATGTCTTATTGATGGATGAATATCTAGTGGTTCCACTGGATACCCTCCTATCAAATGAATGCAATTGAAATATTGTGAAAGCTTTATGAGATTTGCACAAAGTTTTCTGGTCCCGGGGATTTTTTTCCCAATATCAATGTCATAATAGTTAGGGGGAGAAGAAACATTTCCAAAAAGTATATGATCCCCTCCAACTAAAATTTGATTTTTTTTATTTCTTGGGGTGATTGAAAATTGAGCTGGTGCTTTACGAACCATTTCCATAACCCAATTTCGGTCCATTTTAACGTTACTACCCCTTACTTTGCAACCTGCCTTACTAAAAATATTTTGAGCTTCTTTATTGAGGAATTCAATGCCAATATCTTCCAAGATTTTCATGGCACCCTCGTGGATAGCTTGAACACCCTCCTCTGATAGAGGTTCAATGGGTCTATCTTTATTAATTGGGAGGCGCCAAGAACTCTGATTTAAAATTGATGCAGTTCTTTTGGTTATATTAGACAGTCGTCCTCCAGAACGAGTTTTTCGTTTCAAATTATGCCTAAAAATTATAATTTAATTTCAATTTGATTTTAATTTTTGAAGATAAAATTAAAAATATTTTAAAATTTTTCTTTTATATATTTATTCGCCTCTAATAGAGCATACAATAGTAGTGGTTCTTGGTGAAAAAATTCCTAAAGACAAGATTGTAAATGTTTTTTGTAAATTTGTAGTTCCTATTCTTAATTCATAAACTCTACCACCATTACAAATGTTGTAAACTTCATAGGTTTTTTCACCTATTATTCCCCAAAACCAATAGTCTTCTTCATATGAAATTTTTATTTTTGAAGGATACTCAGAAGGATATCTAATATGCACATTACATCCTATGAAAAATTGAATTAGAATAAAAAATAACAAAATTTTTAACTGTTTTGATTTAATCTGATAAAAAAGTCGTCTTGCCTTGCATTTAAAAATCATAGAAATTACAATCTAAGGGTGGACTAAAAAATTGTATGGTAAATGAGTTTTTTGCCGGAATAAACAAATTTAGCTGAAAAGAATCCTGGTTCAAGTATCTTGGAATTAAATATATGGTCTCCTTCCCATGTTGGAAGTTTGTTAAGTTCTCGTTTTGGGATCCATTCTAAGCGTCCCTCAGGACAATCCGATGTAAGTATACCGGAATATTTTTTTGAATAAAATACAAAAACGTGCCATTCATCTCCAAAAGGAGAATCGCCATTGTCAGGGAACGTAAGAACGGCCTTCATTTCTGGGTTTACGATTAAAAGACCAGTTTCTTCTTCCATTTCTCTTATGGCAGTTTCAATTGGTGTTTCGTTAGACTCTACTTTACCACCGGGAGCTAACCAAAGTCCTTTGTGTTCATCATCTTTTTCTCGATGAATCATTAAAATGCGTTCTTTTTTGTCTTCGAGGTATATTAGAACTCCTAATTTCATAAAATATTTAATAAAAATGGCTCATTCAAAAAAAGAATTAAATGCAATATTAAAAAAAATTGCTGATGATCAGAATATTAGACTAGATCCTGAAAAAAGCAAAGATAAAGAAGTGTTGCCTTATGAATTAGGAAACCAAACTCCTGTTCTTAGAGGCCGAATGCCTGGTTTAGAGGCTGTATATGATAGATTTGCTCGTACTTATGCTCAAACATTTTCTCACTTGATAAGACGACCTGCTACAATAACAAGACGATCAACAGAATTAGTAAGCTTTAAGGACTATTTAGGTGCTATATCAACACCTGCCTCTTTAAGTATTTTTGGGATAAAACCTCTACAAGGTCATGCTTTATTTGTTTTTGAGCATCACTTGGTGCATATTCTTATTGATTTGTTATTCGGAGGTAATGGATGGTTTGAGAGTCCTCCACCGAAACGAGAATTAACAGGTATAGAAACTCGGTTATTATCAAAAGTTGTGAATAATGCATTGGATGATTTGGGGAATGCTTGGAAGACACTAACTCCTTTAGAACCTTATTTTGAGCGTATGGAAGTTAATCCAAAATTTGTAACAATAGTTCCTCAGCAAGAAGTTGTAGCTAGTACAACTTTTGATGTTGAAATAAATCGAGTCCCTTATACCATGAGTATATGTATTCCTTATCTTATGTTAGATCCTGTTAGAACTCAGATAGATTCAGGAAAAGCAAATTCAGATGATGATGTAAATGCAATAAATGTTAGTAGAATTGAAGAAAATTTACGCAATTCTTTTGTAACTATTAAGGTTTCTCTTGGAAGATCTCGAATGTCTTTGAGAAACTTTCTTACTCTGAGATCAGGTGATCAAATCACATTAGATCAGGATGAAGATAAACCTTTGAAAGTTTTCGTACAAGATAAATTGAAATTCTTTGGTACGCAAGGGACTTATAAGGGGAAACATGCTGTCCAAGTTTCTAAAATTATCGAACCTCAACCTCGTTTCAAAGATATTCTAGACAAGTCTAATGAGGAATATGTCGATACATCTTCTGATAGCATTTCTGATCAATCTAAAGATAAGATATCGGAGCCATCACCAGATGATATAGTCGATAAGTCTTAATGTATTTAGTCAACTTTATTTACTCGACTTCTCAAGTCTTTCCCTGTTCGAAAAACCGGAAGTTGTTTGGGTTTTACTTCCACTTTTTCCCCAGTTTTAGGGTTTCTACCAAAATATCCTTTATATTTTTTAAGTGTAAATGATCCAAACCCCCTAATTTCAACTTTATCTCCAGCACTTAGTGCCACTTTTATACGATCAAAAAATATTCGTACAGTTTTGTCGGTTAATTTTGGACTATGTCCAGTTCTTTCCGATAATTCTTCAATTAATTCTGATTTATTCATAACTAAAACTATTTAAGTTTATTTAATTTTAAATTTGTCATTTGATTTAAATATAGACAAATATGATAGGTTTTTTAAAAATAAATTCCTTTTTAACTTAATTTAACAAAAAAAAAACTCAAGTGTTTCGTAAAATATTTTCAATTTGATTGAATTTGTAGTTCAAGTCTATAGTGATCAAAAAGTGTAGATTTGGAAAGCATTCCTATGAAAATACCTTCTTCGACGACTGGTAAAGACCAAGCTTTAGATGTTTCAAATTTTTCTAAAGCAACACTTATAGGTTCATTTAATTCAATAGTCGGTAAATCGCGCATCACGGAACCCATACTTACTAAATCATAAAGGTTTTTATCAAAAAGATGTGGTCTAATATCATCTAGAAAAACAACACCTACACATTGATTAAGTTGATTTAATACAGGGAAATAATTTCTTTTAGATTTTTTGAAAATATCAATAAAATGTCTTAATAGTAAATCCTCTTGAATAGTAAAAAAATCTTTATCCAATATATCTTTAATATTTAGATGCAAGAGTAAGTATCTGTCAGTTCCACGTTTTATTAAATTCCCCTGTTTTATTAGATCTTGAGTGTAAACAGAACCTATTTGAAAAAAATAAGTTACTACCATGGCACTACTAGCAGTAAGCATTAATGGTAAAATCATCGAATACCCTCTAGTAACCTCCATGACTAAAAAAATTCCAGTTAGTGGCCCATGCATTACTCCAGCAACCATACCAGCCATACCAGCTAAGGCAAAAGCTGATTCATCAGCAATATCGTTTAATGGTAGTATATGGAGAAACATTCCAAATGCCAATCCAATGCCACTTCCAATAACCAAGCTGGGAGCAAATACACCACCGATGCCTCCACTCCCAAGAGTTATACCACATGCTAAAAATTTTAATAAAACAAATAAAATCACAAAAATTATTTCAGGTTGCATTTTACTGGTTAAGAAAAATTGGGTAATGGTATACCCTTCTGACAAAACTTCTGGCATAAATAATCCAATTATACCCACAAATAACCCACCAATTGTAGCTTGTATCCATCTATAAAATGATATTTTTGAAAAAAATCTTTGCCAAATTAATATAGTTTTAACAAAAAATATTGATAAAATTCCTGATAAAGCGCCTAGTACAAAACAGGCTAGAAGTGAAGTCACAGAAAAATCAGCAATTTCATGATAAAAAGTTATTTTGTTACCCATTATAAGTCTACTTATTTCTGTTGCTGAAACAGCAGCTATTATAGTTGGTAAAATGGTTAAAAAGGTCCATTCTCCTATTATTATTTCTAAAGAGAAAATTAACCCTGTAAGAGGTGCATTGAAAATTCCTGCGACTGCACCAGCAGCACCATATCCTATTAAAAGTTTTTTATGGCGCTCATTCATTTTTATCCAGCGACCCATTACAGAACCAATTGCTCCACCAATACAGACAATGGGTCCTTCGAGTCCAGTTGATCCTCCACTCCCAACAGTTAGTATGCTTCCGAAAAATCTTGAAAAAATCATTCTTCTTTTTAATGATTCAGAGCTTATTGCAATCGCTTTAATAACTGACGATACTCCATGTCCATCCATATCATTGATCAAGTTGCGTACAAAAAAAACAGCAATTCCAGCACCTAATGCTGGGAAAAATATTGCAGCCCATCCTAAATTTAATTTCATAATATATGTACTCAAAAAATGTACACTAAGATTAAGCCCTACAGCTATTAGCCCACATATTAATCCTATTGCCAGTGCGGCTGTCATCATCAGCATTGCTTCTCTTGCTGAAACAGCATGGAATCTTGAAATTAAATTATGATTGTTTGCTGAGTGATTATTGGGAAAAAAATATTTAAATATTTTCAGCAAGAGTTTTTTGAATTTGGTCAATTAATTTTTCTAGTGAAGGAGATTTTCTAAGAAAATCGATTGTCTCAGAATAATTTATAAATTGGGTAAGTTTTGAAAGTAGATCTAAATGTTCTGATGAATTCTTACTCATTAATACAAAAGCTACAAAAACGGGGATTTTATCTGCGGAATCGAAGTCTAGGTGTTTTTTTAAAAAAAAAGTAGCAATCATTGATTTAGATATTTTATTTCCTAAAAGATTAATAGGATGAGGAATCGCGATACCACTTCCAATAGATGTGGTCCCAAGTTTCTCTCTTTTTGTTAAAAGATCAGGTAAATAAGTTTCAAACTTATTTGAAAACTTTATATGTTTGGGTATTTCTAAAAAAAAATTTTCAACTGAAGAACAATTGATATTTTTAAATACATTACCGGCAAATATAGCTTCAATCAGTGCTGAACTATAAGAATTTACATTTTTTTCATTTATGGTATCATTAAATTGTTTTTTTTTAAGTAAAATATTCTTAGATGCAGCCCAAGTTTCGAGAGTTGATTTATTAAAAATATAAATTCCATTACGCTCAATGCATGGTATATCTCCTTGCTTTATCCAACGAAAAATTGTCCCTTTTGGAACTCGTAGCATTTTTACCACGTCAGATACTTCTAGCAACTTGTTCATAGAATAAACACTATTTTTAGTTTTTAAATAACAAAACTTTTTATATATTCATTTTAGCATTATTAATGGTATTTGTGAAGAATAGTTAGTTTATTACTAATTTTTATATATAATAATATTTTATAAATATTATTTAATTAATATTAAAAATATTTAAAAATCTTCAAAATTTAAATTGCCAAAACTTGTTAATTAAATTAGTATTTAATAATGTTACAACTTGTTTGATTGGTTTTATCAGAAAAAACACTTCTGATGGCTGAGGATGCGCAATCGAAGAACTCGAACCGTGTCAGATCCTAACGGAAGCAGCACTAAGATTTCGTAGATGTGCCGCAACCCTCAGCCACCTATCTAAGATTTGGATTTCCATTAATGTCATATTTAGTACTTGCGCGTAGGATGCGCCCTCGTCGATTTGATGATTTGATTGGGCAAGAAATAAATTCTGAAATTTTGAAAAATGCTGTTCACACCAATAGGGTTGCTCATGCATTTTTGTTTACCGGTTCTCGAGGGGTAGGTAAAACAAGTGCTGCTAGAATATTAGCTAGAGCAATAAATTGTTTAAATCCTGAGAATGGCAATCCATGTAACAATTGCATAAATTGTATTGATATAAACAATAATGCTTCACCTGATATATTTGAAATAGATGCCGCCTCTAATAGGGGTATTGATAATATACGTGAATTGAGGGGAAATGTTAATTATGTTCCTTCAAGGTGTCGATATAAAGTATATATCATCGATGAAGCTCATATGCTTACGCTTGAGTCTTTCAATGCTCTTTTAAAAACTCTTGAGGAACCTCCAGAATTTGTCAAGTTCATTTTTGCAACCACTGACCCCCATAAAATTCCCCAAACCATTATTTCTCGATGCCAACGGTATGATTTTTTAAGGATTTCTGTTAAGAAGATATCGGATTATCTAGAACAAATAATTAAAAATGAAAAATTATTGATTTCTCGTAAATCATTGGAAATGATAGCACATCATTCTTTTGGAGGGATGAGGGATGCTTTAACAGCAATAGATCAAATTTTAAGCGTTGCAGAGGAAGAAGTATCAGATGAAAAAGTTTCACAAATTTTGGGAATACTAGATCATGAATCTCGGTTTTCACTGATTGAAGCGCTTATAAATAAAAAAAATAATCTAGCATTAATAAATTTTCAAAAACTTCAAGAACGAGGTTACGATATTAATGATATTTTGTCTGACCTTTTAAATACTATAAAAACTGTTTCTATTGTAAAGTCAGTTGGAACAGACACAGATTTATTTCAAGATATTGTATCAGATGATTTGGAAGTTTTTCAAAAATTAGCGAAATCTGTCAAAATTGATGAATTACAGCAAATTTTTCAAATTTTACTTCAACTTGAAGAACGATTAAAGGTGAGTGCTCATTCCAAAATATGTTTTGAAATGACTATTCTTCAGATAACATCTGTTGATAGTATTATAGGTATTGATGAAATTATTAATGAAATAAAAAATTTAAAAAATTTAGAAATATCAAAAAAAAAAACAGTAAGTAATAAATATGTTTTGAAAAAAAATCTAGAGACAAAAACCAATGAAGATGAAAAATATGAATCATATTCTTTCGAAGAAAATGAAGAATCTGACAAATCAAAACAAATAGATATAGTATCTGAGAAAAAATTTGATATTCAACATAGCTCCTCTCAAGAGAATGGAGTTAATGGTAATTCTAGTGAAAATAATTTGTATTCTAATAAAAAAAAAGATAGTTCTTTAGCTAGTTATGAAACAAGTCAAGATTTAAAATTATCGGAAAATAAAAAAATAAAATCATTTAATTTGGAATTAAATGATGAAGAGATCAACGATCATAAAAATTCCTTAAGTGAGCAAAAAAAGCCTCCGGAAGAATGGTTTAAATTTTCTGAAGAAGCTCAGAAAATATCTCCTAAACTTGCTAGTTTTATAAGGAATGCTATTCCACAAAGATTTTCAGAATCTCAAATTAATTTAATTTTTAAAGTAGGTAATTATTCTTCTTTAATCGATCAAAATAGCATTGAAAAATTAGAAAAAATAGCTACTGATTTGAGTGGTCATACTATTAAAATTATTATTAATGGAAACAAATCTAATTCTTCAAAACAAACAATAGCAGAATACCAAGAATTTATGATTGAAGAGGCAAAAAAAGAAAAAAAAGAGAAAGCAATTGAATCACCTCAGGTTAAGAAAGTACTTTCAGTGTTTAAAAATAGTAAAATTAATGAAATAAAATTGCCAGATGAATGATTAGGTATTTAGTTACTCTTTATATTATTAAATTAATTTAATCTTTAATTAAATGGAAAAGCAATGATAGATATGAACGAAATGATGAAAAAAGCACAGGAACTCTCTGAAAATATGAAGCAACAACAAGAAGAACTTGCTAAACAAACTTTTGATGTTTCGGTTGGGGGAGAAATGGTAAAAATGACTTTTAATGGGAAACAAGAAGCACTAAGTATTGAAATTGACCCTGAAGTTGTTGATGCAAATGATATAGAAACTTTACAAGATTTAATTCTTTCTGCTGTTAATGAAGGTTTTAGAAAAAGTCAAACAAACATTCAAAATTCTCTTGGTAAGGAATTAGGGAAAATGGCAGGAGGATTTGATATTTCAAGTTTACTAAATCCAAAAAAATGAGATTTAGGAAAAAAAATAATGTTTGGAGATTGATTATTGATATTCCGAGATCAGGTAGTTTTAATATGGCTGCAGATCAGTTTTTGTTAGAAAGTTTTATTTATAATTCAAAACCCGTTTTTAGGATATATGAATGGGAAACTCCAACAATTTCTATAGGTAGGAACGAAGTGGTAGACGAAGGGATTAACCTTTCAGAATGCGAAAATCAGGGAATACCTGTAATTAGGAGAATTACTGGTGGAAAAGCGGTTCTTCATGGATTTGATATTACTTATTCATTTGTTGGAAGTATTTTAAATTCTAAATTTAGTGGTAATGTTCTTGAAAACTATAGATATATCTCAAAAGGATTCTACAAATTTTTTAAAGAATTGGGACTCAATCCTCAGTACTACAACAATAAAAAGCAAATTAAAAATTTGGATAACCATATATGTTTTGCTGTTCCATCAAATTATGAAATTCTCGTAGAAGGCAAGAAAATTATAGGAAATGCCCAAAAAGTAAAAAAAATTAACATTACAAATAATTCTTCAAAAAGAGTTTTTTTACAGCATGGTTCAATTCTATTAAATGATTCTTTTTATCTTATTTCAAAAATGTTCCCAAATGTTAATATTAAATATTTAACTCAAAAAATACATTCATTGGAATCTACAGGGGTTTTCCCTAGAGTCTCAAAAAATAAAATAAAAGAATTAATAAATAAGAGTTTTCAGGAAACGTTTGATTTGGAATGGGAATATAAGTTTTGGAATGATGAAGAACTAAGTTCAATTTCTAATTATGAGAAAAAATTCAAGTCTATAAAGAGTTAGTAACAAATAAAGTTATTACTTTATTTAGCTAACCTCTAAAATCATCTTCAAAGCCAATAATATAAGTATTACACCTATTGTTAGGTCAACAACATTCCCATAATTTTTCAATCTGCTGACCATAATTTTTGTTGATGTTATTGTAGCAACAATGCAATACCAAAAAGCGTCAATTCCTCCAACTGTAAAAATTAGAATTATTTGTTCTGATATGGTAGCATAAGGTTTAACAAACTGACTGAATAGCGCGAAAGTCCATGCTGCTATTTTTGGATTTAGAAAAACAATAAGAAATCCTTCCAAAAAACCTTGCTTTTGACTAAATTTTTCCTCTTTTTTATTTTTAGTATTTTTTTTAACAATAAATGAAATTATCATTTTGGTACCTAAAAATATAAGAAATAATGCCCCGATAATTTGAGCAATTGGAAAAAAATATGGAATTTTTTCAAAGAAAGTAACTAGTCCAATAACTGCAATCAAAGCATAGAAAGTCATTCCCAGGCCATGTCCAATTCCTGCTAAAAATCCTTGAAATCTTCCACCTTTAATTGAGTGTTTTAAAATCACCGCAAGACTAGGTCCTGGAGATACCGCTCCTAAAATGCAGATCAATGCAAGCTGACTCCATACTGTCAAATCCATTTCTTATACTATAAAAATATTTTTTAAAAAAATAATCTTCTAAATTATGTTGTGAGCATCGACATCAACTTGTATTAATTCATGACGTTTTTTTTGAATAGCAGGTTCAAAAATATTATTTAACAAAAGTAAGATGCTGTTGATATTATTCGCTTTCAGGAAAATTTGCCACCTAAATCTATTGCGGAGTTTTTTGATGGGGGCTTCAATAGGACCAACTATATTTAACTCATTATTTTTTTCTAATTTTAAATTAGAATTTTTAATCTCTTTTTTTTTGTTTTCACAAAATTTATTTATTTTTTCAAAAATTTCGTATGACATTAATTTTGCTCGTTCTTCATTTGGACTACTAAATATTATCATTGTCATCGAACAAAAAGGTGGCATTTGTTGTAATATTCTTCGTTCGAGCTCCATTTTATTAAATTTATAATTATCGTGATTTTTAGCACACAAAAAACTATGGTGATTTGGGTTATACGTTTGAATAATAACTAATCCTGGTTTCTTACCTCTTCCAGCTCTTCCAGCTACTTGGGTTAAAAGCTGAAAAGTCCTTTCACTAGAGCGAAAATCAGGTATATTAAGAGACAAATCTGATAAAATAACGCCTACTAGTGTGACCTCAGGGAAATCATGCCCTTTTGCAACTAACTGAGTTCCAATAATTATATCTACTTCATGGTTTCTAATTCGTTCATGCATTTTAGAAAGAGCATGTTTCCCATGCAAAGTATCTCTATCCATTCTTAGAATGCGAGCTTCTGGAAAAAAAATTTTTAAATTGTCTTCAATTTGTTCAGTTCCAGTCCCTATTATTTTTGGACGGTTATTACTACCGCAAAACACACAGTTTTGATCAATTATTCTATAATAATCGCACTGATGACATCTTAAATTATTATTTCCTAGATGGTAAACTAGGCTTAGAGAACAATTAGGACAAGTGTAGGTCATATCACAATCATTGCATCTTACCAAAGGTGCAAAACCTCTACGATTTAAAAAAATAATACTTTGTTCTTTTTTCAAGAGGCGAAGCCTGATAGCTTCTACTAATTCCGCAGTAAAGTAAGGACTTCCTTTTTGACGAGGTTCAATTTTCATATCTAAAAGTTTTACCGTTGGTAAAACTGCATCGTCTATTCTAGAATTTAGTCTTACATGAATATATTTGCCATTTATTACATTCTGAGATGATTCTAGAGAAGGCGTAGCAGATCCTAGTAAAACTGTAGAATTTGAAATAAATCCTCTATAAATTGCGGTATCTCTACCATGATAACGAGGAGATTCACTTTGTTTATAAGAAGTGTCATGCTCTTCATCAATTATTATAAGACCTAAATTTTTTAGTGGAGAAAAAACTGCACTTCTAGCACCAATTACAATATTAGCTTGCCCATTTTTTACTCTGCTCCATTCATCAAATCTTTCCGAATCATCCATTCCACTGTGCAAAACAGCTACAAGATCACCAAAACGAGAACGGAAACGATTAACAAGCTGTGGAGTTAATGAAATTTCTGGAACAAGAATTAAGGCTGATTTCCCTAAATTTAATGTTGCGTGCACCGTGTGAAGGTATACTTCAGTTTTGCCGCTTCCAGTAATTCCTTCTAAAAGAAATGTACTATAATCGCCTTTACCAACAGAGTTATAAATTTTTTCGAATACTATTTTTTGTTCTTCATTAAGAATTTTAAAAGGTTCAATTCTTGGTAGACCTCCATCTAAAAATCTTCTATAAACTCTTTTTTCAAAAAATTCTAATATACCATCATTTCTGAGTTTATTTACAACTTGTAGTGGAGAGCTAACTCTATTTTTAACATCATTCAAGCTAATACTAGGAGTTTCTTTGAGTATTTCTAAAATTTGCTCGCGTTTAGTTTTTCTACGATTTTTTCTTTTTATAAAATCCAAAGGTTTGGTTAATTGAATCCAACGTTCCATTTTTTGTTTATTTTTTTGCCCCAGTAGAAAATATGTTTGTTCTACATCTTTGTTAGTGATCCAATTATTTAAAATAACTTTTTCTTTTTTATTAGGATTACATTTTAACCAATCTTTTTCGGTCCATGATTTTTTTTTGAGTAGCAAAGATTGTATTTTTTTACTAATTAACTCTTGATTAGGAAGTATTTTTTTTTTAGCGCTATAATTTATAAGGAATCTTAAAGATAGACCTCCTGGTATCGCAGCATTAAGAGTTTCACCCCAACCACAAAAATAATATTTTGAAGCCCATTTTGAAAGATCTAAAATTTCCTCTGAAAATATAGGGGTTTCATTCACAATTTGGTCAACATTTTTTAATTTAGCAGTAAATTTGGAATGATTTTTTATTTTAACAACTATACCGCCTTTTTTGGTAATTCCAAAAGGTACTAATACTTGGAGGCCGATAATCGGGGATCGATAAAAATTTTTTGGCCAGATATAATCAAATGTTTTTCGTAAAGGTAAATTTATTGCAATTTCAACGATCATGACTTATTTTGGTATTGCTTTTAAACAAATCAAGGGTTCGGTCCTTGAATTCTTGATAATATATTTCTTCATGCTTATTGGTATAAATACTGCGTCTTCAGGATCAATTAAAATTTTTTCCCCAATTTTATTTATAATTGTGGCTTGGCCTGAAATTATAATTAAAATATGATAAGCATTTTCTAAAAAATTTTCTGAAATCTTTTTAGGTTGTAAAAATAATCTATCAGCAGTGAAATCTGGGAAATTAACAAAACGTTCTATTAAAATACCCTTTTTTTTGTGCAATATTTCAATCTTTGGAGGTTTATAAATATCAGTTTCCATTTTTTTAAAAACTTCTTCAGAGTCCCAAAAATTTTGTGTAAGTACTTTTTGGCCAAACATTAAAATTAAACGTTCATAGTGTGGAGTTTGAAATTCTATTACTTTAACTCCATGTTGCAGAGAGTGAATTTGAAAAGTTGGAAAACTGACTATATCGCCTTCTTTGACAAAATAATCCCCCACGAAGCTTGTTGCTTCTTCTCTTAATTTTTTTTCTTTTTCTCTTAAATCTTTTGACAAATTAATTTTAGAGTTGTCAATATACCTTCTCAAATCTTCATACTCTGAAATTGCTTTTTTAAAATCTTTTCTAAGAAATAATTCCCAATTTTTATCGTATTCTTTTCTATATTCGTCTATTTTTTTAGGGCTTATGCCAGCTTTTATAATTCCCTCTCCATTTGGCCAAGCAGATTTATCAATTTCTGTTACTATGTATACTTCCCATTTTTTTTCATGCATCTCATAATATAAATCGCCAATTACTTCCTTTCCACTAGGAATTAATTTTTTTAATAATATTAAGTCTTCTTGATGATTTTTTAAAATTTGTTTTTTAAAAATGTTTAGTGCATAAGGTAGTTCTGTTTTTCCGTATTTATCAACTACATTTACAACACCCCTTTTTTCAACACCAGTGTACCATTTTTCGTATCCCCACGGTTTTTTTATATCTAGAGAATCCAGTCTAAATGGGGTTTCAACATTAATGATAGCGGCCTTCCTATTTTTTGCAACGGCTTCAATTGGAGATATATTATTTTGATTAATGACTTCAAAAAAAATATCTCTATCTAGATATTTTTTCCAAACACAACCTCTTTTACTATAAAATATTTTTTTTGAATCTTTGCGTCTAATTTCGATTAATTCTTGGTAAAAAATAAAATTGTTTTTTTCTGTCCACTTTTCTTTTCTTTTTCTGTCTACTAAAAGAAGAAAAAAAATTATTTTAGGAGATTTTAACTTAGAAAATAAATAATCAGCAATTTGTCCACTATCTGGACTATTACTTTTATCTGAATCGCATAAATTAAAATGATAAAAACTAATGAAGTTATTTTTGTCGTATTCAATGAGCGTAGGTTCTGTTTCTAGGTTGAACAAATTTAATTCTGCATTTTTTTGTCCCGTCATAGATCAACCTGCTACAAGTTGGGGGTAAACAATTTCATTTTTAAGTGCTAAAGCAGTATCCTCTGAAACAGAGTCCAGTAAGTTAACCAAAGTTCTTTTTTCTTGTTTAGGTATTGAGTATGGCGATACAAATTCTAAAGTGATTTTGCTTGTTTTTAATACTGCATTGGTTTGTAATTTAAATATAAAATTTTTTAAATATATGGCAGATGCTAAATTTGGATTTAGAATATTTAGATTGTTATAACCTTCAAGACTAAATGAATTGAGAAAAAAATTTTGTCTGTATGCGTAATGAGTACAACCTAAAAATACAATTAATGGTTCTTTAGGATTTGTGCATGAATTTTTTAAAGATATTTTAACAAATTCATTAATTAATTTTGATACTTCAAGTCCATCAAAATCATTTGAAATTTTGCTTGCCAATTTTGGACATTCTTGAACAAAAATCCTATTTTTAGAAATTCCCATTTTTATAAGTGGTTTTTCAAATATTTTTGTGTGAATTGTTGTTGGTGTTCCAAAAATGATAATTTTACTTCTTTTCACATTACGAATATTATTTAGGAGTAATTTAGTTCCAATTGGAATAATATCTTTTATATTCTTAGTTATTTGATTGCGTGGCATTATTTCTTTTAAAAGGCCAGATAAAGTACCACAAGCAACAAAGATAAGATCAGGAGAATAATTGTTTTGAATATTTTTTAGTATTTTTTTGAATGTCAAACTTTTCTCGCCTAAGTCTGACATATCGTTGTAACCACGATCATTTGAAGGACTGGCATTAATGTAGGTTATTTTTAAATTAATTCCAGAAAAATTCGGTTCGCTAAAACCTGCCTCTTTCAAAAGAGACATCAGTTTCGCGCAAACAGAAAGACCTCCTAGGCCTGAATCTGTGATAACTAGATGCATTTTTTGTTTGATGTGGAAGGTAAATAGCAATAAGAAACTATAACTAAGCCTTAGATCGAACTAAATTATTATAAGTATTTTATCCAAATTATGTTGATCTGAAATTACTAAAATAAATAATTTTTTTTCACCACAAGTGGATTATTTAATAAAATTTTACATTGTTAATGAAATAATTTTATCATTTAAACGTCTTTTATACTAAGTTGAATTTTACCTCTTCTATCCACGCCAGTTGCTTTTACAGTTACAATATCACCTTCTTTGCATACATCCGTAACTTTTTCGACTCTTCCTTCTGCCATATTTGAAATATGAACTAAACCTTCTGTTCCTGGAAAAACTTCTACAAATGCTCCAAACTCAACAACTTTTTTCACAGGCCCTGTATAAATTTCTCCGATTTCAATGGTCCTGGTCAGGCTTTGAACTATTTCAAGAGCTTCTTCAACTGCCTGATGATTTTTAGACATTATAGAAACAATTCCATCATCATCAATATTGATCTTTACGCCAGTTTTTTCAATAATGCTCTTTATCATTTTGCCACCTGGACCAATAACTGCTCCAATTTTATCTTGAGATATTTTATGGGTAATAAAGCGAGGGGCGTATTTAGAAAGTCCTGCTCTTGATTCTTTCAATGTTTGATTCATTTTCTCCAGAATATGCAAACGCCCGACTTTGGCTTGATCGAGGGCTTTTTCAATTAATTCTCGATCTAGTCCTTTAATTTTTATGTCCATTTGTAAAGCCGTAATCCCATTTTTTGTACCTACTACCTTAAAATCCATATCACCTAGATGATCCTCATCTCCAATAATATCAGAAAGAATGACATTATTTTTGCCATCTGTTACTAAACCCATTGCTATGCCAGCAGTAGCTTCTTTAAGAGGGACTCCGGCATCCATCATTGACAAAGATCCTGCGCACACAGATGCCATTGAAGATGACCCATTTGATTCAAGTATTTCAGAGACCAATCTAATTGTATATGGAAAGTTTAATGATGAAGGAATGACGGGTATTAGTCCCCTTTCCGCTAAAGTCCCATGACCAATCTCTCTGCGTCCTGGGGCTCTTGGAGGTCTAGCTTCACCAACACTAAAACTTGGGAAATTATAGTGAAGCATGAATCTTTTAAATGAAACACCATCTAATGAATCTATCATTTTTTCATCTTCGCGCGCACCGAGGGTGGTTACAGCTAAAGCTTGAGTCTCTCCTCTAGTAAATATTGCGGATCCATGAGTCCTAGGTAAAACTTTTGTTTCACAATTAATTGGGCGTATCTCACTCGGTTTTCTTCCATCAAGTCTAATTTTTGTTTTTATTAGACTTGATCTCATTTCATTTTTTTTCATTTCTTCAAATATACGGGTCAATTCCATTTCGGCTTCAGAATCAAAGTTATCGCCAAGAACTTCTTGTTTTAAGTCATCCAAAAGCAATGCTAATTTTTCATATCGTTCAACCTTTTCTTTAATACTTAAAGTTTTCTTTAAACGTTCAGGTGTGATTTTTTCTAATTGTTTTTTTATATTTTGATCTACTTCTTTTTTTTCAACATTTCTTTTTTCCTTCCCTACACTTTTCATTAATTCTTCTTGCATCTCGATTATTGGTAATACAGATTCTTGACCAAACCAAAGTGCATCAATTATATCTTTTTCACTGACTCCATTTGCCTCCCCTTCCACCATTAGAATGGCATCCTTTGAGGCTGCCATAAAGATATTCAAATCACTTTTTTCAAGATCTTTCGGGCTCGGATTAATTAAAAATTCTCCATCGATTCTTCCAACTCTTACACCACCGAGAGGATTATTAAATGGAATATCTGATATGGCTAACGCTGCAGAAGCACCATTCATTGCAGCGACATCAGATGGATTTACAAGGTCATGACTTAAAACTGTTGCAGTTATAACTGTTTCTGCAAGATAGTTTTCTTCAAAAGCAGGTCTTAATGGTCTATCGATAATTCTGGAAATTAATGTTTCATTATCAGAAAGGCGTGCTTCACGTTTAAGGAATCCCCCCGGAATTCTTCCTGCAGCATATGCTTTTTCAATATAGTGAACAGAAAGTGGAAAAAAATCTGCGTTTACACCTGATCCTTTTTCAGCTGTAGCAGCAACTAGTACAACTGTATCTCCAAATGTTACTAATACTGAACCATTGGATTGCTTTGCCAACCTACCAGTTTCCATCTTTAAAATCTCTGATCCAAATTTCTTTTCAACAATTTTCATTATTCTCCTAATTATCTTAGTTCTAGCTAATAAGAATTTTAGAGGACTCAGCCTCCAACGTTCACTTTATTCACTTTAAAATCATAAACAGAATCAATTGATTAATTTTCAACAAAAAAAATATACTATTATATTTCTTACCCTTATTTAAAGAATCATTCTAGCATTCCCACAGTTAAGTATAATGATGATGAAAAGAAAAAAGTAATTTTGTGCTACGTGGAAATGGGGATTTTGGAATGGACAAAAAGCCCGAGAAACCAACATTATCTTTCGGAAAATAAGAATTTCTTTTGAAAAGATGTTTGTCAATTTATTTTTTGAATTACTTAACTCGAATCTGAAGTTGGTTAGATACAGTCCCGTAGCTTTCTAAATTTGTTTTCTTTAGATAATTCATAAAATTACGTCTTTGCCCAACAAGTCTTAATAATCCCCTCCGAGAACTAAAATCTTTTGGTTGATTACGCAAATGACTAGTCAATGAATTTATTCGTTCTGTAAGCAGAGCGATTTGCACTTCCGTTGAACCTGTATCAGACTTATTTTTTCCAAATTTTGTAATTATTTCTACTTTCTTTTTTTTAGTTAACATCAAAAATTTATTTTTTTCTATATGAATACTTTAGATGGCTGAAAATAACATGTATTATCTTCCCATAATAAGTTTCCGATGGCAATCAAATTCTGATTAATATCTAAAACTTTTGTATTAATTTCTTCATTTGTTTGTTCAAACAATTTTTCTTTTTGCAAAGTTTTAGAATTAATGCAAATATTTGATGTTTCTAATTTTACACTTTTACCAAATTTTATAGAAGATACAATTTCATTATTAGCATTAATAGTATTTAAATTATTCAGTAAATTTGAAGGAGGAATCCATGGAATATCACTGAAATTTTTAATATTATTTAGATTGTCAATTGATATTGAATTATTAGTATTAAATATATTTCCGCATGCCAGACGTTCAAGCGAAGTCATATAAGCTCCAACTTTTAACAAAATTCCTAAATCATTAACCATTGCACGAATATAAGTCCCTTTTGAACATCTTACAACATATTCAACATAGGGTAACTCAATTTTTTCTATTCTTAATTCGTAAAAAAATACATTCCGAGAAAGTTTAGGAGTTTTTTCCCCCTTTCTTGCTAGTTTATAATATGGAACCCCTTTTATTTTTGCTGCTGAAAATGGGGGGACTATTTGTTTCTGCTGTCCTAAAAAGGTCTGTAAATACTTAGTTACTTTTTCACGATTTATTTTAGTAGAAAAATTATTATTTATGATTATTCCTTCAGAATCATAAGTATCTGTACTAGCTCCTAATTTACAAACCGTACGATATGTTTTGTCAATTTGATTAAAGTATGGAATAAGTTTGGTAGCTTTGCCCATAAAAACAGGCAAAACTCCTGTAGCCAAAGGATCCAAAGTTCCTAAGTGTCCAACTTTTTTTTCGTTGAATTTTTTCTTTAAAAAGCTTACGACATCGAATGAAGTCCATCCTTTTGGCTTAAAAATATTTATTATTTTCAAAAAACCTTTAAATTTTTTGTTAAATAATTAAATGTTTATTTAAATTTTATACTATTTTTAAATTTAGGATTATTTTTGAACGGCTGTTTTTAAAAGTTTTTCGATCTCATCGCTATGATCATAACCTGAATCGTAAACAAAAGATAATTGAGGAGTATTTCGTGTTTTTAGAATTTTTCCAAGTTGTCTGCTAAAAAATCCAGATGCTCTATTCAAAGATAAAATTAATTCATCCTGCTGATCAGAGGGAAATATAGAGACATGTACTTTTGCAAATGACAAACTTTGTCTGGCTTCTACCCTACTAATAGTAACTCTACTAAAACGCGGATCTTTACTTTCAAAAATTAGTATTTCGGAAAGTCTTCTTTGAACCAAATTGTTAAAGTTGTTTTTAATTTTTTTTTTCATCTTTAATACTAAAGGGTAGGACTTTCCTTAATATGTTTGTATGCTTCTACAATATCGCCGTTTTTAACTTCATTAAAATCCAAAATAATACCACATTCGTAATTTTGTATAACCTCCTGTACATCTTCTTTAAAACGTTTGAGTGATACAATGGAACCCTCGAATATGCTTTCATTGTTACGTAATACTCGAATTGAACAATTTCTAATTAATTTACCATCGGTAACAAGTCCTCCAACAACAATACCGTTTTTACCTGATGAGAAAACCTGTTTAACTTCTAGATGTCCTATAACCTCTTCTCTAATTTCTGGTTCTAAAAGTCCTTCCATCGCAGCTTTTACATCATCTAATGCATTGTAAATTACGTCATAAAGTCTAACATCTACTCCTTCTCTAATTTTTGCCTCTCTTGCTTTTTTTTCTATTTGGACATTAAATCCAACAATTATTGCGTCTGAGGCAGACGCCAATGAGATATCAGTTTCATTAATATTACCAACAGAACAAAGGATAAACCTAGTTGCAATTCTTCCTTCTCCTAATTGACCAAGAGATGATTTTAGAGCTTCAACTGACCCTTGCACGTCGCCTTTTAAAATCAATCTGATTTCATTGGACTGTCCTTCTTCAATTTTACTGAAAATATTATCTAAACTAGTTTTCTGATCTTCTCCAATGTTTTCAGCTCTCAATTTGTATCCTCTCTCCTCTGCTATTAATCTGGCTTTCTTTTCGTCCTCAAGAACTACGAAGATTTCACCAACTTCAGGAATGCTACTTAATCCAGATATTTCAACAGGTATAGATGGGCCAGCTTCAGTTAAATTATTTCCCAACTCGTCAGACATTGTTCTAATTTTACCATATATTTCTCCAATAACAAAAAAATCGCCGACTTTGAGTGTCCCTCTTTGAACAAGTACGGTACCAACAGATCCTTGTCCTTTTCTTAATCGAGACTCAATAATAGTTCCACGTGCTAGACCTTGTGTAGTTGACTTTAATTCAAGTATTTCCGATTGTAAGTGTATCATTTCTAAAAGTTCTTGGATCCCTTCTCCATTTTTAGCGGAAACATTAACATAAATTGTACTACCTCCCAAATCCTCGGGTATAAGTTCTTGACCAAGTAATTCTTGTTTAATTCTTTCTGGGTCAGATTCTGGCCTATCTATTTTATTTATTGCTACAATTATAGGGACATCTGCTGCTCTTGCATGCTGAATGGCTTCAATAGTTTGAGGTTGGACTTTGTCATCAGCGGCAACGACAAGAACAACTATATCTGTAATATTTGCTCCTCGTGCTCTCATAGAAGTGAAAGCTTCGTGACCCGGAGTATCGAGAAACGTTACAATATGTCCTCCAGCTTTGAGATGATAAGCACCTATATGTTGAGTAATTCCTCCGGCTTCTGCATTAGCTACTCGAGATTCTCTTATTTTGTCTAAAAGTGAGGTTTTACCATGATCAACATGTCCCATGATTGTTACAATTGGAGCTCTGGTTTCTAGTTCTCCTTTATCAAGCTTTGTTTCTTTGAGTAAATCTGATAACTCAAAAGTTTCTAACTCAACAGTAATGTCAAAATCAGCAGCAATAAGTTCAGCCGTTTCTCCTGAAATAGTTTGATTTATTGTGGTCATAATTCCTAATGACATAAGTTTTTTTAAAATTTCAGGAACTTTTATTCCTATTAATCTTGCTAATTCAGATACTACAACTTGATTACCAATTCGTATTTTTTTCTTACGAGGATTGAAAACGTGCTTAGTAATTTCTCCTTCATTAGAGCTACCTTTAGAAGAATTATCTTTAATTTGATTCCCTGAACTCTTTTTTTGATTTCTAGAATTCCTATTTTTATATACAAATTCTTTCTCATTCCTTTGCTTCTTATCTTTAAATAATAAATTTAATTTATCCCTATTTTCTTCTTGATCATCTTCTGATTTAGATCTTTTGAATATTACTTTCTTCTTCTTTGATTTCCTTTCAGTAAAAATATTGTCGTCTATTTCAGAAATAGATGAATCTTCTAAATTATCTAAAGAAAATGTTTTTAATGAATTTGCATAGCGTTCTTTTCTCTTAGACGGTTTTGGGTAGTTAATTTCTTTTTCAAAATCCTCAGTTTCTATTTTACCTTGAATTTTCTTTTTGAATTTTGGTGAGCTTAAATCTTTTTTATGAGGATGTTTTTTTTCAAAATTTATTTTACTATTGAAGTCATTACTTTTTTTATCTTTATGGCTTAATTTTTTTTCGAGTTTTATGTTATCCATTCCTTCAATATTTTGAAGATCAGAAGATTCTGTATGCAGTGTTTTGTCCTTTTTTCGACGAACTCTGACCTTTGGTGTTATATCAAGGTTGTTTTTTTCTAATTTTGATTTTTTTGAAATTGTTATAATTTCAGACTCTTTTTTGTCAGGCAGAGATTTTTTGTTGATTAAGTTTCCTTTTCTTTCTGGATTTATTTTTATACCACTTGAAATTTTTTCTTTTTTTGAATTTGCTATGGATGAATTATTTTCGACTTTTGCAAGATTTCTCACAGCATCAGCTTGTTCTAAAGACAATTCTGAAAAATTACCTGAAGCGCGGATACCAGCTTTCTTAATTTTTGTGAGAAGCTGTTTTGCTGGCATATTTA
>CACGSI010000005.1 GCA_902575715.1 uncultured SAR324 cluster bacterium | reverse complement strand
GAAATTTTTAGGGTTTTTTAGAATTGCCTCTATCTCTTTTAAATCCATTGGAATTCTTGGATCATTGGCAATTCTTTGTGGCAAGTCGTTTTCGATTATTTCACCTTTTCTAAGCTTTACACTTACTATATTGGAGTGTTCCTTGATAGCTTCATATACTTTTTCACGTTTACTTCCCTTGTTCATTGATTCCATGAGTATTTTGGTTGTAGCAACTAAAGGTAGGAAATTTTTTAGTTCATTCGCTATCATTTGTTCAAAAAATTCCATCTCATTTATAACAGTAAGGCAAGCTTCCAGTTGTCCATCTGAAGCAAAAAAAGAACCTGGAAGAGCAACTCGTCTAACCACAGAACAAGAAACATCCCCTTCGTTCCATTGGTCACCGCTCAGTCCAGCAAGCATAGTACTATATCCTTTGAGAATATTATGCAGTCCGTTGATTCTTTCAGATGTGCGTGCATTTATTTTGTGAGGCATAGCTGAAGATCCTATTTGTCCAGATTTGAAACCTTCACTAGCGAGGCCTTGGCCAGCCATTAATCTAATTGTTTTAGCAAAATTGGAAATTCCTGCGCTAAGAGTTATCAGGGCATTAACAGTTTCCATATCCAAACTTCTAGGATAAACTTGACCAACAGAATTTAAAAAAATTTTACATCCAAAATGTTCTGAAATTTTTTCTTCTATTTTTTTAATTTTTTCTTTGTCACCTTTTAACAATGTAAGTTGGTCTAGTTGAGTTCCAACAGCTCCTTTTAGACCTCTTATAGGATAAATTTCAATTAGATGATCAAGTCTATTTAAGGCAAACAAAATTTCTTCACCAAACATTGATAGTCTCTTTCCTAGAGTTGTTGGTTGTGCAGGTACATTATGCGTACGACTTGCTAGAATAATTTCTTTTGTTTTCAAACTCCATTTAGCAAGTTTATATAGCAAAGAGATAGTTTTGATTCTGATTAAACGTAGAGAACGAAGAATTTGTAATTGCTCAACATTATCTGTTAAATCTCGGCTAGTCATTCCTTTATGAATGTGATTATAACCAGCTAGTCTAGAAAATTCCTCTAACCTAGCACTAACATCATGTCTTAATATTTTTTCTCTTTTTGAAATACTTTCCAGATCAATGTCATTATATACTTTTTCATATGCTGTTATTGCCGAATCAGGAATATTAATACCTAAATTTTTTTGTGCTTTCATTACAACAATCCAAAATTCTCTCTCTAAAATTATTTTTCCTTTGGGAGACCAAATTTCATTTATTTTTATGCTAGAGTAGCGTGAGGATAAAATTTCAGGGATCATCTTTTTGAATGGATTTAATATACTAAAATAATTTTTTTAAATACCAACTTTATCTCGTATTCTTTGATTAACTTTTCTTGCAATAAAACGAGCTTTTTCTCTTCCTAATTCCAAAATTTCTCTCAGTTTCTTTTTATCATCTCGAATTTCATGGTATATTTCTCTTGGTTCTTTCAGTTCTGAATTAAGTTTTTCGAAACATATTTGTTTTGCCTCACCATAGCCCATACCACCATTTTGATAAAGTGCAGCTAAATCATTTTTTTCATTTTCGTTAGCAAAACTTTTAAAAAGAGAAAAAATATTACATGTTTCTGGATCTTTTGGATCATTTACTGATTTTGAGTCAGTTGTTATTTTCATAATTGCTTTTCTAAGTTCTTTTTCTGGAGCGAATAAAGGTATAACATTACCATAGGATTTACTCATCTTCCTTCCGTCAACTCCTGGTATTGTGGCTACATTTTTTTGAATTATAGCTTCAGGGATAACAAAAACATCCCCGTAAATATTATTAAATCTCATAGCAAGATCTCTAGTTATTTCTAAATGTTGTTTTTGATCCTGTCCAACTGGAACAAAATTCGAATCATAAATCAAGATATCGCATGCCATAAGAATGGGATAGCAGAATAGACCCATGTTGATTTCTTGGTTTTTTGCAATAGCATCTTTATTAGCATGTGCTCTTTCCATCAATCCTTTTGGAGTAATACATGAAAGAATCCAAGTCAATTCTGTAACCTCTGGAACGTCTGATTGTCTAAAAAAAGCATTTTTCTCGAAATCCATTCCCAGAGCAACAAAAACAGCGGTAAGGTCGAATAAGTTTTTATTAATTATTGCGGGGTCTCTTATGGATGTCAGTGCGTGGTAGTCAGCAATGAAGTAAAAAGACTCGTGTGTTTCCTGTAATTTTATCGCCGGTTTAATCATACCTAGATAGTTCCCTAGGTGAGGTATTCCCGTGGGCTTTATGCCAGAGAGTGAACGAGGTCTCGCCTCCATATTTCAAATTTATGCAGAAACTGCGGAGTCTAAAGGTGTAACATTAATGTATTTTCGCTTATTTTTTCCTCTTCCCTTCTTAACAAATTTCACTTCTCCTGCTACTTTTGAAAACAAAGTATAATCTTTTCCTGTTCCAACATTTTCACCAGCATGAAATGAGGAGCCTACTTGGCGAACTAAAATATTGCCAGCTTTTACTAATTCTCCTCCAAATTTTTTCACACCTCTGCGTTGCCCTTGTGAATCTCTTCCATTTCTACTGCTACCACCTGCTTTTTTATGAGCCATGTCTAGAATGTTCTTAAAAGATTTTTAATAATAATTATTTGTTAATATTTTTATTTGTTTTTTTTTTCATAGAAGTGCTTGCTGTAGGGGCCCTTTTTGATTGGCTTTTTTTTGTTTCATCTTTCTTGGGCACAAGACTATCTGATTTATTATTCTTTTCTGATGAGGCTTTACTATTTATAGTTTCGATTTTTACCAAAGTGTGTGTTTGTCGGTGACCATATTTTCTTCTATATGTTTTTCTTCTTTTACGTTTAAAAACAATAACTTTTTTGTCCTTACCGTGACTTAAAATTTTACCAATTATTTTAGCATCTTTTAAAATCGGTGTTCCAAATACAAAGTCTCCTTTTTTTTCACTAATTGCTAAAACTTCGTTAGCTTCAAAAATACTACCAGGTTCAGATTTAATTTTATCTAATCGAATAGTATCGCCTTCATTAACATGATACTGTTTCCCGTCTTTTCGAAAAATTGCAAACATTTTTTTTAATGTGAACTTTAAAATAATGTCGAAATAATACATTTATTATCTATTTTTAGCAAGCTTTTTAAAAAATTATTTCTAAAATATACAGTGATTTTTTGTCGTCTTGGTTTTAAACCTATGCTAAAATACAATTATTTAAATTTTTAAATATATTTATGGAGAATAATGACTAAAAATTATTGGAAAAAATGTGGAATTTATGTTGATATCATTTTTGAGAAATCTGATGAAGGTATAGCTAAAATAACTATTAATCGTCCTGAAGTTAGAAATGCATTTAGACCCTTGACCGTTAGAGAAATGCGTTCTGCTCTTGATGATGCTAAGGATGATAGTGAAATTGGAGTTATAATTCTTACTGGTGCGGGAGAAAAAGCATTTTGTTCTGGAGGCGACCAGCGTGTTAGAGGTGATAAAGGATATGAAGATAACGAAACAGGTCACATGAGACTCAATGTTTTGGATTTTCAACGTGAAATAAGAACTTGTCCAAAACCTGTGATAGCTATGGTGGCAGGATACGCTATAGGCGGAGGACATGTTTTGCATGTTATATGTGACATAACAATTGCTTCTGAAAATGCAATATTTGGTCAGACTGGACCAAAAGTTGGTTCTTTCGATGGAGGTTACGGTTCGAGCTATTTAGCAAGAATTGTTGGTCAAAAAAAGGCGAGAGAGATTTGGTTTTTGTGTAGACAATACAATGCAAATCAAGCATTGGAAATGGGATTAGTAAATGCAGTTGTGTCTTTAGAAAAATTAGAAGAAGAAACTCTAAATTGGTCAAGAGAAATTTTAAAGCATTCTCCAATAGCGCTTCGATGTATAAAATCATCATTAAATGCTGACTGTGATGGTCAGGCAGGATTGCAGGAATTGGCAGGAAATGCAACATTGCTTTACTATATGTCTGAAGAAGGACAAGAAGGTCGAAATGCATACCTAGAAAAACGAAAACCGGATTTTAAAAAATTTACAAGAAGTCCATGAAATTCTCTGATTACTTAAGTATTGCCTATATGGCTATAAGACCAAAAACTTTAAGCGTTACAGTTTCGCCAGTTTTGATTGGAACCATTATGGCGTTCTCATCAAATAAAGGTCACTTTATTACAGCAATAGCCTGTTTTTTCAGTGCCCTTTTGATTCAAATAGGAACAAATTTGTCAAATGACTATTTTGATTTTTTAAAAGGGGCAGATACAAAAGAAAGAATAGGTCCAGCCAGAGTTACTCAGGCGGGGCTGGTATCACCAGAAAAAATGTTTTATATTTTTACGTTAGTATTTGGGTTATCTATGCTTATAGGGGTTTATCTAGTTATTAGAGGAGGTTGGCCGATAGTTATTATAGGCATACTTTCGATAGTTTCTGGATTATTATACACTGGTGGTCCCATTCCGATAGGGTATATTGGTTTGGGAGATATCTTCGTATTTATTTTTTTCGGTCCGATAGCATTGTGTGGTACTTTTTATGTTCAAGCAATGGAATTACCATTAGAAGTATTTATTGCTGGAATGGGACCAGGTTTTTTGGCAATTTCTTTATTATCCATCAATAATTTAAGAGATGAACCCACTGATAAAAAATCTGGGAAAAAAACTTTAGCGGTTCGTTTTGGGCCTAGTTTCGCTAGAGGAGAATATATTTTTACTTTTGTTACTGCTCTCTTAACTCCTGTTTTATTAGCCATTTATATTGATTCTCGTTGGTTTATATGTTTTTCTTTATTAATTTTTATTCCGGGTTATTTTGTTATCCGAAGTGTTCTCTATGAAAATGGTCCAGAGCTAAATAAGACTTTGAGTAATACAGGGAAAATAATTTTATTGTATGGAATTATTTTTTCTATAGGTTGGTGGATTGGATAGAAATGAAAAAGTTACGTTGGGAACTTTTTAGTTATTCAATAAATTTTAAAGAGTCTTTGTATTTGCTTCGCTGCAAGCTTAATAAGCGTAAGGGACATATTCTGAGATTGTATGATGATTGCGATGGGGAATTATCTGATGAAATATTTGGTGAAGGAGAAATAGCTTCACTTCCAGGACTTCACCCAGAGTCTTACTATCTTGCTGAAAAACAAATAATAAATCATCTTTCTAATGAGGATATATTCTTTAATAAGCCTAAGAAAAGTTTATTTTCTTCAGTAAGTTTTGGATTGGATATGGCTAGGAGAACACTTCTAAACAACTTAAAAAATTTTCTTGATGATCAAACTCATAATGAAAATAAAAAAAATAAAATTTTTAAAAAAAAATGTATTAAAATTCCTGTGAATGGTTTAGCAGTTGGTTCAGGGAAAAAGCTTGAAAATGAATGTAGACAATTATTTGATGAAGGTTTTAAAACAATAAAAATTAAGGTTGGACAACTAAGTGTTAACGAAGATTTGAATCGTGTTAAATTAGCTCGAAAATTCCTGGGAGATAAAATTGAGATTAGGCTAGATGCTAATCGTTTATGGTCTTGGAATGAAGCATTAAAATTTTGTAATTATGTAAATGAATATAATATTCAATATTGCGAAGAACCTATAAATGATATTTCAAAAATTGAGAAGTTGCATGCCGAAACAAAAGTCCCATTTGCATTAGATGAGACTATTTGGGAAAATCCTAATCCTAATAATCTACCAAAGGAAGGAATTGAGACATTTGTTCTTAAACCATCGATTTTGGGCGGTTGGAATAAAACTAAATTGTGGGTAGATTATGCAGAAAAAAAAGATGTAAATGTGGTCTTAAGTAGTTCTTTTGAAAGTGGTCTTGGTTTAAATTGGAATGCTTACATAGCAGCAAATCTTATTAAGAAACAAATACCTACCGGACTTGATACTGCAAAATGGTTCAAGCATGATATAATAGATCCTCCATTTGAGATAAAAAATGGTTTTTATAAGATTCCAGAATCTTGGCCTCAAGCAAAAAATAGCTATTTGCAACTTGTTGATAGTGGAACAATTTTAACTTCATTTTAATTTTATGTTTGAAGTTAAAAACGATATATTTTTACAAATTTTAGAAAAATTTTCAGAAAATAATTTATTAATAAATGAAAAGCGAATCTGGAAATTTAGAGAGTTTTTTGAAGAATCATTTCATTTTAGTGAATCTTTAGATATAAAGCCCAATGAAATAGTAGCTTTACCCGCATCTAATTCAGAGATTGTTCTAAAAAGCTTATTGGCGTTATGGTTTAAAAGAGCAATTGCGGTTCCTTTAAACTCTTCATTACCTGTTTACAAAAGAAAAAAATTACTAAAAAAAGTTGGCTGTAAAGAGAGACATATAGAAGGAATTTTAGGTATATTTTACAAACACTTTTCAGAAAATAATTCTAATAATTCATATTCAATTGAAGAGAAAAAATTTTTAAATTTAAAATTTAATAAGAAGAAACTTTTAATTAATTCTAGAGCATGGGGCACAATAATTTTTACTTCTGGAAGCAGTGGTTTTGAAAAAGCGGTTGTTCATTCAGTTGGAAACCATTTTTATAGTGCATTAGGTTCGAACGAATTTGAGCCTTTAAATCCAGGAGATCGATGGTTATTATCTTTGCCACTTTATCATGTAGGAGGTATAGCTATTTTTTTTAGAATTTTACTTTCAGGTGCGGCAATGGTCTCTCCATCAAAGAAAGATAAAATGGGTGAAATTATTAAAAACTACAAAATTACTCATCTTTCACTAGTTCCTACTCAACTCTACAGGCTTTTGAAGACAAAAAATGGTCGAGATTCTTTAAGAAAATTGAAACTTATATTGCTAGGTGGAGGAAATATACCAATGCCCTTATTAAAGGAGTCATCAAAACTAGGACTTAAATTAAAGGTTACTTACGGATCTACTGAGATGGCATCTCAGGTGGCAACGGGTTCAAAAGATGCCTATAGAATTTTACCATACAGAGAGGTAAGGATATCTAAAGTTAGTGAAATAGAAGTGCGAGGGAAAACTCGGTTCTTAGGGTACTATGAGAAAGAAAAATTAATTAAACCTTTTAATAAAAATGGATGGTTTAAAACGGGAGATTTAGGTAACTGGAGCAAAAAGGGAAAAAACATTAAAAATAATAATTTGTATCAAAAAAAATTTATAAAAATTTTTGGAAGAATCGATGGAATGTTTATTTCAGGGGGTGAAAATATATTTCCTGAGGAAATAGAAAATTTAATGTACAAGAGCGAAATGGTTCATCAGGCAAAGGTCGTTTCAGTTAAAGATATTGAATTTGGAAAGAGACCGGTTGTCTTTGTAAAATATGTGGACGGTTTTTCTGAATTTAAGTTAAGAAATTTTTTAGAAAAACATCTTTTGAAATATAAGATACCTGATTTATTTTTGCCATGGGAAGAAACTTTTGAAAATGTTTTGAAACATTCAAATTTAGAATTAACAAAAATAGCTCAAGATCAATTTGATATTTTTATTAAAAAGCGTACATAAAGTGGTGAATCAGTTAAAAGAGGAAATTTTTCAAGAATGGTTGTCAAATTTCCATTTAGGTTGGATGAAGATAGCGATATTCAAAGGTAGCCAGATTTTCAAGGTAACTGACCTCAGGTCAAAGTGTAGATATTTCTATATTATGGCAGATTCTAGAAAATCTGTGATGGATTGGATTATGGAATTTGGAATTTTTTTTTTAAATACAAATAATTACTCCAAAGAATCCCCTCTCAAATGGTTCACTTGCAAAAAAGTTAATCGTGGGAAAGTTAGAGAATATTTTGAAATTTTACGTCTTCTCGAAAATGAGCTTCCTGATAAAGATTTCCCTATTTATAAGACTGAAGGAGAACTTTCATTTGAAAATTTCTTAAAAGTTCCTTTACCCAAAGAGAACTATAAAAATTTTGACAAAAAAATTATTTCAAGAATTTCTAATTCAATATTATTTTCTCCAACAATTGCTAATTTCAAAAATGATTGGAACTGGGATTTTAATGAAGCTGTTTTTCAAGCAGGAATATTTTTAGAAGAGTTCGAACGAATGTATTTGCTTAGATGCTTATATAGGAGAGAGAATTTCCAAAAGAAATTTCTTGGATGGAAAGTCCATTTGTTTAGGAGAGTTGGTGATTCAAAAGATTTAGTGAATCCATTTTGGAATATTAGCACTATGGAAGAGAATATTTTAGAAAACTTTTTAAAAAGAATAGGTTTTTTCCCTGAAAATATTTCTAAAAACGTTAATACACCTGAAAAAGAAAGAAAAAGGAGATATGAATTTCAAAATAATTTTGAATTTTCGATTAAAGACTAATTTTGAAGAATTATTTATGAAAATCAGTACTATTTTTTTGTTTTTGGCTTGACAAATCTAAAAAAAACCATGATGCTTTGCTGATTAAATAAGATCTGTTTCAAATTAATGGAGCAGATAAAAAAAAAAATGTGTTGATTAGGAGAAATCAGATGAAAGCACTATTAAAATCTACACTATCATTTTTTGTGGTTAGTGTTATGGGATTTTCTGTAAATGCAGGAACTCTAGAAGATGTGAAGTCTCGTGGAGAGCTTCGCTGTGTAGTAAGTACGGGTATCGCTGGATTTGCTGCACCTGATGACAGTGGAACATGGAAGGGATTTGACATTGACTTCTGTCGAGCTACCGCAGCAGCCGTCTTGGGCAATGCTGATAAATTTAAGGCTGTTACTTCAACAGGTAAAACGCGATTTACAAAGCTTAATTCTGGTGAAGGTGATGTCTTGTGGCGAAATACAACAATTACTTTCTCTCGTGACGTTGGTGTAAAATTGACCTTTGTTGGAGTCAATTATTATGATGGTCAGGGATTTATGATTGGAAAGAGTATGGGAATTAAAAGTGCAAAGGAGTTAGATGGTGCTTCAGTTTGTATTCAAACTGGAACAACCACTGAGCTAAACCTTGCGGATTATTTTCGTACAAATAATATGACCTATGAAGCAGTTGCAATTGAAATGAACTCTGAAGCCCGCGCAGGCTATTTGTCAGGTCGTTGTGACGTTTATACTACTGATGCTTCAGGATTAGCCGCAACGCGTTCAACTTTTCCAAGTCCAAACGATCATATGATCCTTCCAGAGATTATTTCAAAGGAGCCGCTTGGTCCAGCAGTTCGACAAGGTGATGATCAATGGGCTGATATAGTACGTTGGGTATACAATGCTACTGTAACTGCGGAAGAATTAGGTGTTACATCTTCAAACGTAGATAGTATGAAGAGTGCAAATAATCCAGAAATTAAGCGTCTTCTTGGAACAGAAGGTAGCCAGGGACAAGAACTTGGTCTCAGTAAAGATTGGGCATACCAGATAATTAAGCAAGTAGGAAACTACGGTGAAATCTTCGAGAGAAATATTGGGAAAAATACACCGATTGGATTGGCCCGTGGTTTAAACGCTCTATGGACTAAAGGTGGATTGCAGTATTCTCCGCCGTTTCGTTAATCATCGACTATTTGAAAAAAATTGTTGATTTAATAAGCGTATGCATTCAAATAAAAGAATGTATGCGCTTTTATACTTTTTATAGCCATTCATAATTATAGAAGAATGGAAAGATTAAAGAAATGAACTTACCATCATCTAATTCGGTCAGACCTAATATATTTTTCCGTTTATGGCGGAATAAAGAATCTAGGTCAGTTATAATTCAGATAGTTACTGTTCTGATATTATTTACCATTATAGGTCTTATAGGTAGGAACGTATCGAATAATCTAGAAATAGCCGGTAAAGACTTTAGTTTCGGTTTTTTAACGTACCCAGCTGGATATGACATTACTTTTCAACCTTTTATTTCTTATTCTCCAACAGACACCCACATCCGTGCTGGAGTAGTAGGACTTCTGAATACACTTTTGGTAGCAGTTTCTGGGATTATTATTGCTTCAATTCTGGGATTCACTTTGGGTGTTCTAAGACTTTCTAGCAACTGGTTGGTTAACAGGATAGTTTATGTTTTTCTTGAATTTACCAGAAATGTTCCGGTGTTATTACATATATTTTTTGTATATGGAATTTTTCTTTACATTCTTCCAGTTCCTAAGAAATCAATATCTATATCCGATACTATGTTTTTGTCCAATAGAGGGTTCTATATTCCGGCACCAGTTTTTGAAGAAGGATTTGGTAATGTCTTAATAGCATTTTTAATCGCTGCTGCGACAGTTGCTATATTTGTTAAATGGGCTAAAAAAGTTCAGGATGAAACAGGTAAAATATATCCAGTTTTAGCTATTTCTATTTCTACTTTGATTGGATTACCACTTTTAACATTCTTCTTTTCAGGAAGTCCTTTATCTTGGGATATTCCGGAACTAAAAGGTTTTAATTTTAAAGGAGGAACTTCTATAAAGCCAGAATATATTGCTTTGACATCTGCATTGGCATATTATACATCCTGCTTTATTGCTGAGATTGTAAGATCAGGTATTTTAGCTATAAGTCATGGGCAGACAGAGGCTTCGCTTGCTCTTGGTATGAGAAAAAATAGAACTTTACAATTGATAGTTATTCCTCAGGCATTGAGAGTTATAATTCCACCATTAGCAAGTCAGTATTTGAATCTTACAAAAAATTCTTCTCTTGCCATCGCAATTGGTTATATGGATGTTGTTGCAACAATTGGTGGAATATCTTTAATGCAAACAGGTAAAGAGATGGAAACTATGATTATAGTTCTTTTTATATATTTATTTATTTCATTAATGATTTCAGCATTCATGAACTGGTTTAATCGCAAAATGGCGCTGATTGAAAGATAAACTATATTTAAAAGTGAATGAAAATTTGAGTAAAAAGTATCCTCCAGGTACACATCCAGATCTTCCACCTCCAGTGAGGACTTCCGGGGTATTAGCTTGGCTTAGAAATAATTTGTTTTCTACTCCTATAAATTCAGTTCTTACCTTAACAGCACTGTGGTTATTGTGGAAAATTATTCCACCTCTTTTTGATTGGGGTGTTATAGATGCTATTTTTTTTGGAAAATCAAGAGCGGAATGTTGGGATCAAATGCCTTTTCCTGCAGCAGGTGCTTGCTGGGCGCTAATAAAATCGCGTATTTCACTCTTTACATATGGGTTTTATCCAGAACATTTGAGATGGAGGGTTGATATTTGTTTTATTATGCTCACTTTAGCTGTTATTCCAGTTTTATACGAAAAACTTCCTAAAAGAAAATATGGACTTATATATTCTGCAATATTCCCCTTTGTAGCAGGATGGTTACTTTTAGGAGGTTTTGGTTTAGAAACTGTACCTACTGATAAATTTGGTGGTATAATGCTTACTTTGATACTTGGAGTAACTGGGATTTCATTTTCTCTACCAATTGGAATTGCCTTAGCTCTTGGCAGGCAATCGAATATGCCAATATTAAAAATATTGTGTGTTATTTTCATCGAATTTATTAGAGGTGTGCCTCTGATTACTTTGTTATTTGTTGCATCCACTATGCTAAACTATTTTTTACCGCCTGGAACAGTTTATGATCTACTTTGGAGGGTTATAATAATGGTCATACTTTTTGCCTCTGCTTATATGGCTGAGGTGATTCGAGGTGGATTACAAGCAATTAGCAAAGGACAGCATGAAGCAGGAGATTCTCTTGGCTTGAATTACTGGCAATCTCAACGTTTGATTGTTTTACCTCAGGCTTTGAAAATTTCGATTCCTGGGATTGTTAACACATTTATAGGTCTATATAAAGATACAACTCTTGTACTTATAATCGGGATGTTTGATTTACTAGGTCTCGGGAATGCGACATTAGCTGATGCTAAATGGGCAGGATTAGCAAATGAAGTATATATTTTTGTTGCCTTTTTTTTCTTTATTACTTGTTTCGGTATGTCAAGATATTCAATTTATCTTGAGAAGAAATTACATACAGGACACTAGAATTAAAAAAACTGAAAAAATATTATGTCTACAAATTCAAAAACAAAAGAAAATGAATCAGAAATAATGATTTCAATTAAAGAAATGCACAAGTGGTTTGATGATTTTCATGTTTTGAAAGATATCAATCTTGAAGTCACGCGTGGCGAAAAAATAGTAATTTGCGGGCCTTCTGGTTCGGGTAAGTCAACGCTAATTCGTTGCATTAATAGATTAGAAGAACATCAGAAGGGAACAATTGTTGTAGACGGAACTGAACTTACTAGTGACCTTAAAAATATAGAAATTGTTCGCTCAGAAGTGGGGATGGTTTTTCAGCATTTTAATTTATTCCCTCATTTAACAGCTCTTGAAAATTGTTCTTTAGCACCAATCTGGGTAAGAAAAACACCAAAAGCAGAAGCAGAAAAAATCGCTATGGAATATCTTGAGCGTGTTAAAATTCCTGAACAGGCAAATAAATTTCCAGGTCAGCTTTCTGGTGGTCAGCAACAGCGAGTTGCAATAGCCCGTTCTTTGTGCATGAACCCAAGGATAATGCTTTTTGACGAGCCAACCTCAGCGCTTGATCCGGAAATGATAAAAGAAGTTCTTGATGTTATGATTGAATTGGCAAATAGTGGAATGACCATGCTGGTTGTTACTCATGAAATGGGTTTTGCTACTGCTGTCGCAGATTCAGTAATTTTTATGGATGGAGGCGAAATTATAGAGAAAAACTCTCCGAAAGAGTTTTTCAATAACCCGCAACATGATAGGACAAAGCTATTTTTGAGTCAAATTCTTTAATTTTTATATGAAAGGTTCATGGTAAATCGGAATTTAGTTCCAGCCATTTAATTTTTTGTTTAATAATAAATAAGTTTAATTATTAAATTGAATTTTCAAATTTAAAAAAAAATCAATCTTGCTGTTTAGAATAGCACTTTTTTTTATAATTTTAAATTTTTTTACTTTTAAACCCATAATGGCAAGACATAAATGCCCAAAGGTCCCCGCTCCACCAGGTGTAATGGGTATAATCAGTAGTACTACTTTAATTCCGTCGGGAAGTACAATGGCCGCAGCAAGATCATCAGAAACTTCGGGTTGTGATAGAGGCCACCCCTCAAAAAATTTTTATACCCCAAAGAAGAAGCGAATTGCATTATTTTTGAGTGATAATTTAAATAATGTTAGTCAAGAAATTTCTCAAGGAAAAGGAATTCATTTGAATGCAATAGTTGATTTATACGGATGCAGAACGAATGATAAAGATTTTGGTAGAATTATGAAAAAAAATTATGTGAGACTATTTTACTCTCATGAAATAGAGCAAAATCAAAAATTTCAAAAATCGGTATACGATCAAATAGCAGAAAGATTTGTATATTTGATTGAAAACTCTCCTTTACTATCCTCAAAATGTAATTCAGGTTAAATATCAAAACACTAGTTTTTAAAAAATCTTTCATTTTAAAAACTGATTATTTTTATTACATGTAAATAATATTATAAAATTAATTTAAATTAATGGATTGAAATGTATTTCCTCGAAAAGCGATTTTTAACAAATTTAATTGCAATATTTTTAGTTTTTTTGGGATTCTGGTTTCCTGATAAATCTTGGAGTAGTGTAGTATTTAATTCTGGTCTATTTGCTTTTTCAGGAGCAATAACTAATTGGATTGCGGTTTATATGTTATTTGAAAGAGTTCCTGGTATATACGGATCAGGAGTAATACCTTTAAATTTTGCAATTTTTAAGAAAAGTATACATGAACTGATAATGAATCAGTTTTTTAATTCTGATAATTTAAAAAAATATTTTTCTGATTCAGGAAATCTTAAATTAATTCCTAATTTTGAAAAAATTTTTCGTAGTGTGAATTTTGATCCAGTATTTGATTCTTTGTTGGAGGTTATTGAAAAATCAAGTATAGGGACTATGTTGTCAATGGTAGGAGGAACTAAGGCATTGGAACCACTTAGGGAACCATTTAAAGACAAATTGAAGGAGACAATAGAAAAAATTTCGGAAACTCAACAGTTTAAAGATTCGCTTAGAGAACAATTTTCAAACAATGTCTTTAATGAAGACATTTTAAAAAAAATAAACGATATTGTTATAAAAAGATTAGAAGAACTTACACCAGAAATGGTAAAAGAGATTGTTGAACGTATAATTCATAAGCACCTTGGTTGGCTTGTGGTTTGGGGTGGAGTTTTTGGGGGACTAATTGGAATGATAGCAGGATTGTCATTTAAGTGAAACAAAAAAATTATTTTAAATTTAAAATCATTATATTAAAACAAATTGTGTGTAAAAGGTTATTGAAATTTTAAAAATGGCTAGCATATAAGCAAATAGCATTTGAAAATTTTTTTTACGGTTATTTAAAAATTTAATTTTAATAGTAGCTAGATCTGACCGTAAATACTATACTTCATTGTTGAATCTTCATTTAATTTTTCAATTTATATAATTAGATACAAGAGTTGCATAATGAATTCTTTCAATATCATTAAAAATAAGTAGTTATGAATTTTTTAAATTTATTTTGTAATTTAGTATAACTAGCTTAGGTGTTTAAGAAGTGATGAAAAACTTTTTTAGCTTATCATTCAAAAATTCGGAGCGTAGCGCAGCCTGGTAGCGCACACGCCTGGGGGGCGTGCGGTCGCTGGTTCAAATCCAGTCGCTCCGACCAAATTTTTTATTTATTGTAATTTTAAAAAATGAAACATACTGAAAATATAAATGTTGTTGAAGTATTGCCTATAATTCCACCAAAAGAATTAAAGGAATTAATACCAGCATCTGTTGAATCTTTAAATACTGTAAAAAAAGCTCGTAACGATATAAAAAAAATTTTAGATAGGAAAGACAGACGATTGCTTGCTATAGTAGGTCCCTGTTCTATTCATGATAAAAAGGCGGCTATTGAATATGCAAAGCGTCTAAAAGAATTGTCTGATTCTGTATCTGAAAAAATTTTAATTGTAATGAGGGTATATTTTGAAAAACCTAGAACTACAGTTGGATGGAAGGGTTTGATAAATGATCCTGAAATAGATGGAAGTCATAAAATAAATGAAGGGATAGAACTTGCCCGAATGATTTTATTAGAAATAAATAATTTAGGTGTTCCTTGTGCAACTGAAACTCTTGATCCGGTCACTCCTCAATATTTAGCAGATTTAATTTCATGGAGTGCAATTGGTGCTCGAACTACTGAGTCTCAAACACATCGAGAACTAGCAAGTGGTTTATCGATGCCAGTTGGTTTTAAAAATGCGACTAATGGAGAATTAAGTATTGCTTTGAATGCGATGAAATCATCGTTACAGTCTCATCATTTTTTAGGGATTAGCCAAGATGGTTTGTCATCAGTTATCAGAACTGCTGGGAATCAGGATGTGCACCTAGTATTGCGAGGAGGTAGTAGCGGTCCAAATTTTGATTCAGTCTCTATAAATAAAGCTGTTAAGGCTCTTGAAAGTGAAGGATTATCTAAGTCAATAATGATTGACTGTAATCATGCTAATTCTGGTAAAGATCCTTTAAAACAAGAAATAGTTTTAAGAAATATTGTTTTACAAATTAAAGATGGGAATAAATCTATTATTGGTATAATGATAGAAAGTAATTTAAACGGAGGTAACCAAAAAATTTCAGAGGAAATGAAATATGGCGTTTCTATTACAGATGCATGTCTTGATTGGAAAAATACTGATCGCATCATATCTGATACTTATGAATCACTTAATTAAATTATATTTTTTGGTTATTATTTAATTTATTTGCTTCTTTAATTCATTTATAAAAAAATTATTTCCCTTATTCCCAAAAAATATAAAATATTATTGTGGATAAAGTTGTTTGGAATATAGAAAGTGTTTTAAATTGGACTAAATCTTATTTCGAAAAATTTTGTCCAAACTCACCTCGCTTAGATGCTGAATTGCTACTATCATATGTTTTGGGCTGTTCTAGACTAGACCTTTACCTTCGTAAAGACAAACCACTCAGCAAGCAAGAACTTGGTGTTTTTCGTGAACTGGTCAAGAGACGTTCTAATGGTTGTCCAATAGCATATTTAACTGGTGAAAAAGAGTTTTGGTCTCTAAAACTTGAAGTTAATGAGAATACTCTAATACCGAGGCCAGACACAGAAATTCTAGTTGAATATGCAGTGGTTCAAATTCGTGAATGGCAAAAAAAAAATCCTCGTTCAGAATGTCAAATTGCTGAATTGGGAACGGGAACTGGAGCGATCCCATTATCCCTTTGCTCTGAGTTAGAAAATCTCAGAATTATTTCAGTTGATTGTGAAAATAAAATTTTGAAATTGGCCTCAAGGAACATTAATCGATATAATTCATTACTAAATCCACGAAATAATAAAGTTAAATTACTAAAAAGTGATTTATTCTCTAATATTGATCCAAAGTTAAAGGTAGATTTTATTATTAGCAATCCTCCATACATTCCTAGTAAAAATATTGATGATCTTCAAGTTGAAATTTCTAACTTTGAACCTCGAATAGCTTTAGATGGAGGCCATGATGGCTTAAAATTTTACAGATATTTGTTGGAAACAGGATCTGATTTTTTAAAATCAAATGGAGAAATGCTGTTGGAAATTGGTTCTTTTAATGAAAGTGAACTGGAAAATATACTTAATAAAAATAGATTTTGGATATCGTCTTCTTTTATTAAAGATTTTCAAGGAAAAAATAGAGTATGGAATATAAAGAAAATAATTAGTGTATAAATATTTTTTTTTTAAATAAAGTAAAAATTATTTTTATATTTGAAAAAAATTAGCGGACTTGCATTTTATCTATATGAATTTCAGCTTTTTTCCCGGAAATTAAATCTGCTATGATCCTCGCAGTACCACAAGACATTGTCCATCCTAAATGTCCATGTCCAGTATTATAGAATAAATTTGAGTGTTTACCTGTCCCTAGAATAGGAATACCTTCAGGCGTCATCGGTCGCAATCCACTCCAAAACTTAGCTTTTTTATAATTACCAGCATTTGGGAAAAGTTTCTTCGCAGTCTTAAGAATGTGCTCAAAATCTTCAGGAGTATGGCCTGTGTCATAACCATTAAACTCTGAAACTGAACTTATTCTAAAATGATCCCCCATTCTAGAAAAACCAAGCAAATCTTCTTCATGAAGTCCTCCAACACTTGGGGGAGTGTTTCCTTTTTCAACAGGAATAGTTACAGAATAACCTTTGACAGGGTATATTGAAAGTCGTATACCTAAAGATTTATGAACTAAAAGTGGACTCCATGCACCTAAGCATAATACAAAGATATCAGCTTTGAATATTCCTTTATTGGTTACAATACGACTTATTTTTGATCCGTTTGCATCGATCCTTTCTATAGAAACATCTGATTCAAAATTACACCCCATTTTCCTACAAACGTTTATCAATTTTGTTGTAAATATCATTGAATCTCCGGACTCATCTGTTGGTGAAAAAATACTACCAGCTATAAAATCATTAGAATCGGTTAGCTCTGGAATAATATTTATGGTTTGTTTTTTATTTAGCATTTCTAATTTTTGGCCAGAAGCTTTAAGAATTTCCAAGTTTTTAAAACTATCATTTAATTTTTTTGGAGTTCTATATAAATAAATCAATCCTTTAGTGTTTCTTTCATATTGAATCCCGGTTTCTTCAACAACTTCGTTTAATTTTTTTTGTGAATATTTTGACAAGCAATGTTTAGACAAGGAGTTTTTTTTTGCTCTTGAAGGAGTACATTGTGCGAGAAATTTAATTCCCCAGTCAATAAATTGCCAGTTTAATTGGAATTTCATACGGAAAACAGGATCTTTTTTTGTAAAAGAATTAGTCCAAATTTTTAATGCTTTTGGAGATGCCCATGCCATAGTATGACCTGTAGCTATTAAACCAGCATTACCAAAGCTCGCACCGCCAATTGCGGGACCTTTACGGTCAATTATTTCAACATGATGACCATCCTTGAGCAATTGATATGCAGTTGTGGCTCCTACAACCCCCCCACCTAAAATTAAAATTTTCATATTTTTTTTGCTAAAAAATTTTACTTATTTTGAAAAAATATCTATGAAAAACTTTATTTTTAAGATAGATATTATTTTTTAATTTTTGGCAGTAAAAGCCAAATAATTCCACTCAATAAAATAAATCCACCTAATGCTTCTATCCAACTAATGATTGATCCAAAAACTAGTAATTCCAATAAAAGAGTTATAACTGGAGAAAATGAACCAATAATAACTGATTTGGAAATAGTTAGATATCGTAGTGAATAATTATAAGAAATTCTTCCTAAAAAGGGGCCACAAAAAGCAGCAAAAGCCAAATAAATCCATTCATCTATTTTTAAATTAAAAATGCCTATTCTTACTTCTTCGAATGCAAATAAAACTATTATGGCGACTAATAAACGAAAAATATTCAATACTTGGGGCTCAATTTCGTGAATGATACTTTTCGCTAGAACTGCCATTAATGCAAATCCAAATGCTGCCATTAATGCCCATAACGATGATGAGAAGTAAGAAAATTCAAAATAAATAGAATCTAATTTCATAACGAGGATACCCACAATGACAAAAATTAGTGAAATCCAAACCCTCACACTTATCATCTCTTTCAAAAAAATCCAACTTAAAATTATTGCCATTAGGATTTCACTTTTACTTACTAAGTTGAAAAGAGTAGGAGAATCTTTTAAAACGGCTATACAGACCGAATAATTAGCAATTAATCCTGATAATGAAATAGCCAAAGTCACCCATGCAATTTTTAATGAGTATTTCATTTTTTTTCTAGAAAACCATGCTCCTGGCAAGGAAAATATTAATGCCCAAACAAAAATACCCCAAACTACTGTAAGTGGATCTGCTTTTTCCAAACTTAGCCTGTAAGGTATTGCGAAGATTCCAGATCCAATCATTGCAGTAAAAGCTAAGCATAAGCCTTTTATGTTATTTTTCACAAATTACTTTCTATGGTATAATTCTGCAAAAATTTTATCCTCTAATTTTGATTAGTTTTCAGTCAAGAAAATTTACTTTTTTTTGAAAATATGATAATTTTTATTCTACAATTTTCTATACTAAACCCCTCAAAAATAATTCTCTAAATGCTACTTCTCGGCATCGGTTTTGCCAAAAAAAATTGGAACTCACTAACTAAGAGACTCCAAAAACAATTATCACATCAATTGAGCACAGCTTACTTTGTTGATCCGCGATTAAATACTGGTATGGAAAAAGATAGTGAGGATATCCAAAAAATCTTGGTTAATATTTCCAATCTAAAACCAGATTGGATATTATTGTACTCTAAGTATTTTGAGAATCCAGCTCTTTGTATAAAATTAATTGATGTTCTGAGAAATATGTCACACAAAAATATATATTTTGTAATGGTTATGGATAACATTAAACAAAATTTAAATTCTTTTTTAAAATTTATACCAGAAATTGAGCTAGTAAATAAAATGAATTTAAAACTTTCAACATCAGAATTAATTTTAGATCAAAGAATTAAATCTTTCCCTAGAATTAGGTTAAATTCAGAATTTAATAGAATGAAATATAGAAACGATGTTGGTGATTTTGTTAATTACTCTGCAGATGAAATTCCTGAAAATTCCTTAATACCATTGAAATACATTGAAAGATTTGAAACTGATATGGGAGAAATGCCACCAGAAAAATGGATACAAAGAATTTTAAGAGAAAATGAGTCAGATATAAAAAATCATCAAGTATTAGGAATTTTTTGTGAAAAAAAAGGTTGCTATCTTTTTCCTGGTATACCTTTTTACTCTATTCTTAACTTAAAAATTAAAAATACAAAGATAGACTATTTAATGCTTTCGGATGAATATAAAATAAAAAATCCTTTTTTTAAAAGAATAGTAAAAAAGATGAAAGAAGATTATAATAGCTGGGAAGAAGGAAATAACAAATTTCCCAAAGCTAAATGCTCACCTATTTACGGTTTTACAAAATATTCAATTTTAAAAAATGTTTTAGAAAATATTTTTACAGAAATGGGTCTTTCAAATCTCCAAATAATCTCTGACCCTAAGTTACTAAAAAGTGTTTTCAAAGTCCCAGTTAATTGGATTAGTCTAGATAATTTATATAGTCCTACCAAATATATTACAAATATTGACTGGAGTGATGATTATAAAAAAATCCTTTCTTCTGTTAAGAGTGCGATAGAAATTAATGAATTAGAGTTTATAAAAAATTTTAAAGCTTTACCTTTAGGTAAGATAGAATTTGAAGAATTTTTAAAAAAAAATTCGATTAAAGAAATGAAAATTAATAATTTGATTAAAAATTTGGAACTAGAAAAGAAAATTATTTGCCAGAAATTAGAAGTTTTGAAAAAATTAGATTCTTTAACGAAAATTTTGATAAATGTTTTGCCATATAGTATAAACTGGAATGAAGCTTATGATAATTCTAATAAAATAAAAAATAAGAAAATAATTTTATTTTGTGAAGAAGAGAATAGAGCTGCCGAATTGAATCTAAAATTGAAAGGTGTAAATAAAAAACTTTGGATAAATCCATTCAAGTTTCATGAACCAGAAGATTTAGTACAAATTAATACAAAAATGATAAAATCTTATTTACGCCCTGGAACGGTAATTATTAATCAAGATGCAAAAAAGTATTTGGGGAAGTTGTGTATACAAACTGAAAAAGATTATAAAATTACAAAATTAGATATAAATGATAAAATTTTAAAAATAAAATACTATAAAACTGATATGAGACTTATTTATAAAAACAAAAAAAATCTAGCTTTAAGGTGGTTAATATTATCATTTAAACAACTCTTATATAGAGATAGAAATTTGCTAAATTCAATTTATAAATAAATATAATGAAAATTAATTATACTATCCAGGAAATTATTTTAAGATTGAATGATTTTTGGAATAAACAAGGTTGTTTATTAATGAATTCATTTGATGTAGAGACTGGAGCTGGTACTATGAACCCTATGACTACCCTAAGGGTTCTTGGTCCTGAAGAATGGAATGTTGCTTATGTTGAGCTATCAAGAAGGCCTGCAGATGGTAGATATGGAGAAAATCCAAACCGACTTTTTCAACACCATCAATATCAAGTTATTCTCAAACCTTCACCAGACAATGTAGAAGAACTTTATTTATCTTCATTGGAAACCTTAGGTATTAATCCTTTGGAGCATGATATTCGTTTTGTTGAAGATAATTGGGAGGCACCAACTCTTGGAGCTTGGGGACTAGGCTGGGAAATTTGGCTAGATGGTATGGAGGTCACACAATTCACATATTTTCAACAAGTTGGCGGAATAGCTTGCGATCCAATTTCTGCTGAATTGACATATGGGATTGAAAGAATTGCATCATATTTACAAGATGTAGAAGATGTTTTTGATCTTCAATACTCTAAGGGTGTTAGTTATGCATCTATTTTTCGTCAAGCAGAATTTGAGCATTCAAGATATACTTTTGAAGTTGCGGATACTGTTTTAATCAACCGTTGGTTTGATGATTTTGAAAGAGAAGCAATTCGTGCGTTGAAAGAAAAACTTGTTTTTCCAGCTTATGACTATGTATTAAAATGTTCACACACATTTAACCAATTAGATGCTTCGGGTTCTATAAGTGTTTCTGCGAGAGCAGACTATATTTCAAGAGTTAGAACCCTTTCTCATGAGATTGCAAAACTTTTCTTAGAAGAGCGAAAAAAACTAGAATTTCCTTTAATGAAGGACCGTATAGCAGCTCAAAAAATTTTAGATTAATTTTCCGCTAATAACTAGATAAAAAAGATATTAAATGAATACATTTTTGTTAGAGATTGGAATAGCTGAAGCTCCGTCTAATATGATCTTACCAGCTGTTGATCAACTTAGATCATTAATAAACAATACCTGCGAAGCTTATAAATTGAATTTCGGTTTAATAAAGACGTATTCGACCCCTAGAAGATTTGTAGTAATAGTAGAAGGCTTACCTAACAAACAGAATGACGTTATTAATGAATTAAAAGGACCCTCAATAGAAATAGCATTAGATAAAGATAAAAAATGGACAAAACCAGCTATCGGTTTTGCAAAAAAGAATGGAATAAATATTAATGATTTGAAATTTAAAAATTTTGATGGAAAAGAATATCTTTTTTTTCAACAAAAAAGAGTAGGACGTCCTGTTCCAGAAATTTTACAAAAGCATATTGTGGAGTGGATTAACCAAATAAATTTTCCAAAAAATATGCGTTGGGGTTCATATAAAATGAAATTTATTCGTCCAATTCGTTGGGTCATGTCAATTTGGAATAAAGTACTAATTCCAATTAAACTAGAAATGTTGGAATCAGGACAAAAAACATATGGGCATAGGTTTCTTAGCCATGGAATGATTCTTATAAAGAATGCTGGAGATTATAAAAAACAGTTAAAAAAATTGAATGTAATTGTTGATTTTGAGGAAAGAAGAAAATCTATTTCTTCTCAGGTAAAAGAATTAGAGAATGAGTTTGGATTTGAAGTTGAATTAAATGAAGATCTTTTAACAGAAGTGACTAACTTGGTAGAGTGGCCTACTGTTATTTTAGGAAATTTTGAAAAAAAATTTTTGGAACTTCCTGATCAAGTTCTAATTACTAGTATGGCTGTTAATCAAAGATATTTCCCGGTTTTTAAAAAAAATAAAAAACAAATAAAAGATATAAAAGAATTGATGCCATTTTTTATATCAGTTCGTAACGGTGACAAAAAAAATATCGATATAGTAAGAAGAGGTAATGGTAAAGTTTTGTCAGCTAGGTTAAAAGATGCTACATTTTTTTATGGAGAGGATCAAAAGAAAAAATTAGAATTCTTTTGTGAAAAATCAAAAAATGTTATTTTTTTCCCCAATCGTGGTACTCAATCAGAACGAGTTCAAAGAATCTCTTTACTCAGCAAATACATTGCTGAAAAATTGAATCTTTCTCTAAAGCAAAAGAAAATCGTAGAGAAGGTATCCCAACTGAGCAAGTTTGATTTAGGAACTCTGATGGTACAAGAATTTCCTAAGTTACAGGGGTATATGGGTGGAATTTATGCTAGTTTAAAAAATGAATCTGAACTGGTATGTAGAGGAATTTGTGAACATTATTTACCCCGTCATTCAAATGACAATTTACCAGAGAATATAGAATCAGTTGTTGTTTCAATAGCAGATAAACTTGATTTGTTGTGTACAGCTTTTTCCCTTAATTTGAAACCATCAGGAGCAACTGACCCTTTTGCATTAAGAAGAGCTGCTCAAGGATCAATTCAACTTATTCTTGAATTAAGATTATCCTTAGATTACCACGATTTAATTTCTAAAGGATTGCTTTTCCTTAATGAGCAGCAATCCTTAGATATAGATAATTCAGAAATAAAGAGTGAACTTTTAAGTTTTTTACTTAAAAGACAACGTTGGTACATGCAAGAAAAAGGTTTTCGAAATGATTTGATTGAAGCTGTTTTTGCAAGCATAACAGAAAATTTTTCTTTTGATCATGCAACAAAAAATCCTGTTATACCAGTTAAACAGCTAGAATTTGTGGAATTGTTATCAGATCATATAGATACAAAAATTTTTAAAAGATCAGTCGAATCAATTGTGCGAGCTGAAAATATATGTAGAAAATATCCTGACAAAATTTCAGATAATATCAAAATTTCTGATCTATTACTTGAAGAAGAGAAAAATTTTTTCAAAATCCTGCAACCAATAATAACCTCTAAAAATAATTTGTGTTGGGATGCAAATAAGTACCTTAATCATTTTTTATTAATTGAACCAGTAGTAACAAGTTTTTTTGAAAATGTTCTGGTTATGGACCAAGATCCTATAAAATGTGGGAATAGACTTAAACTTTGTCAAATTTTAGCAAATTGGTCAAAAAGACATTTGGATTTAAAAGTGTTAGTTTTTCCTTAAAATATTTAAAAAACTTAAAAAAGTTTCTCAATTATTTTTCTAATTAATTTTGTGAGGCACACTCCAGCGATAAGCATCCTTGCGACACATTTTTTGATTTTTTTTGTTATAAATCAATTCTTTAATCCTCATCCAGATATGATTGACCATTGGGTTTGGTCAAAATATCTTAGTCTCTCATATTTTGAACATCCGCCAATGATAGCTTGGCTTTTTAGAGTCATTACATTTATTGGGGGGGACTCAGAAATGACTTTAGAAATTGGGTCTCAGATAATTACATTGTTAATTTTGAGTTTAATATATTATGGGACTTATAAATTATATGGTCAAAAATCATCTTTGATTACACTAATAATTTTGTGCAGTATGCCTTATTTTACTCTTGGCAGTATTTTTTTGCACATCACACAACCTTTTTTGTTTTTTTGGTTCCTAGCATTATTTATTTTATTACTTTTTCATAAATATTATAATTATAAATATTTAATATTATTGGGAATAGTTGCTGGACTAGGAGCGCTTTCCAAATATATAATGCTTTTATTTTATATGGGAATTTTTACACATATTTTGGTTTTTCCAAGAATTCGTAAAGAAATTTTTAATCCTTGGCTTTATGTGGCTGGAATATTATCGATAATTATTTTTATTCCGGTACTTTTGTGGAATTATCAGCATGACTGGATTTCATTTCGTTGGCAATGGGATAAAGGAACTACGGGGGGGGAATTTGGTGAAAATTTTCTAGGTTTTACTGTTGGACATATACTTTTATTTTCTCCTTTATGGTTTTTTACGAGTGTTTTAGGAATATGGTGGATTAGGGACAGACTTATAAAACCAAAAAGTAATGAAACAATTATTTTTGTAATTTCAATATTACCACTTATATTTTTTACAATTATGAGTCTAAAAGGAAATATTTCAGATCCTCATTGGGTTAACATAACATATGCAGGAATTGCAATTTTTCTTGGTAATGAAATTTTTCTACGATTAGAAAAAAGCAGGTTAATTTTTTTAATGGGTGCAGCAATTGTAATGAACTTTGCAATGGTAGGTTTTATTGTAATTCAAGCATTATATCCCATCGTAGAATGGATGCCATATGAAACAAAAAATATTGATTATCTTCGTAAAAAAGGAATTGAAGAATCTATAATTGTTAAACTTAACAAAAATAGTAGACGTTATTATGATTATGATGAATTTCATAAAAATTTAAAAAATTTTCTAACACATTCAGATTATACGAAATATGGTAAAATAATTAGTAAGGTATCAATGGACGCTTCTGCAAATAGACTTAATCGAATAATTGCATGGGATACAACCGGAAAAGATTTGAAAAATTTACTAGAAAAAAAAGGTTATCCTAAAATTTCTTTTATAGTTTCTAGAGAATATCAATTAAGTAGCGCATTGTCATATTTTCTAAAGTATAGTAATTGGCCTTATAGTATAGAAAAAAAAGAAAGAAACCTGTGGAGTCCTTTAAAAGAAGTAAAAAAAGGGCCGAGTATATTCGTTTGTGAACTGTTTGAATGTCAGGGAGACTTAGTTGCTTATTATAAGAGGTTTAATTTACCACTCAAATATCTAGGTGAAGTAGAAATTCTCAGAAAAAATAGAATGATTAGAAATTTACAGGTATACTATATAATTCCTAATAATAAAAATATATAAAAAATTAATTTTAAAAAATTAAAAAATTAAATATTATCATCTAGCTCCAGATGTAAATCTGCAACATCAATATCTTTTATTTTTTCAATTTTTATTCTTGCAATAGAAGCAATTTTTTGAGCTTCACTAATCTTTAATTCAGAGTTTAGTATAATGTTTACCTGAACAGTAAGTTTTTTATTTAAGAAATGACAATAAATATGAGTTATGCCAAGAATTTCAGGAATTTCTTTTAGTACTTTTTTGACATCATTCTCTATTTTATTTTGAGGTCTCATAAGAAATTTTTCTATTTGTATATGGCTGGCATTCCCCTCATCGAAATCATCTTCAGCATCTACATGTACTAGGACCTCATTTACTGATTGTAACTTATTTAATATTGTTAAACGTACCCTTTCTGCCACTTGATGGGCAGAAGATATACTCATCATGCTGTTAACCTGAATATGAAGGTCAACTAATAGATGAGGTCCCATTTTCCTAGCACGCATTTCATGATAGTGATCGACTCCCTCAATATTATCCATAATTTGGGACAATTCACCTATTATTTCTTCCTCCACAGTTTCATCTGTTAGTTCTTTGATACTTTCATAACCAATATTTATTCCTGTTTTTACAATTATTCCTGCTACTAAAACACCAGCTAGAGGATCCATTAATGGTATTCCTAATTGTGATCCACCTATTCCAATTAAAGCTGCAATAGAAGAAATTGAATCTGATCTGTGATGCCAAGCGTTGGCTAATAGTATCTTACTACCTGTTTTTTTACTTATCATCCTTGTTATATGAAATAATATTTCTTTTACAAAAATGGCTATTCCAGCCATCCAAAGAGAGATAATGCCGGGAATTTCTAATTGGTTTAGATTTTTAAAAACATGCCAAGCCACCCCAACCCCTGTAAAAATGAGCATCATTGAAACAAAAAATGTTCCTAAAGTTTCAAATTTCCCATGACCGTAGGGGTGATTTTTATCTTTAGGAATATTAGACATTTTTACAGCCCATAGTGTTATTCCATCAGAAAGAAGATCAGAGAATGAATGACCTGCATCTGCGATAAGCGCTGAAGAATTTGATATGAGTCCTATGAAACCTTTTGAGATAGCAAGAATGAGGTTGGCAAATAAACCAAGCCACGTTATTCTTAATGAAATGGATTCATTTTGATCTTTTTTTGGTATCATTAATAAATATCTTTTAATTCTCTTAAAGTTTTGAAAACTTCTTTTTCAGAGAGATTTTTGTTCGGGTCGTTTGATTTTATGTTGTGGCATATTTCAGAGGAGTTGCATCTCAAGAAAGGATTAGTTTTAACTTCTTCTTCTAAGGTAGTCGGTGTTGTGAAAACTCCTTCGGAAATTAAATTTCTGACTTTTGTAAGTTTTTTTTTAATTTCAAAATTTCCTGGCTCAATACTATTGGCGAAATTAAGGTTTTTTTCTGTATATTCGTGTCCAAAATATATTTTAGTATCTTTTGCGAGTTTACCGATTTGAAAATTTATAGAGTCATACATTTCAGAAAAGGTTCCTTCAAAGATTCTACCACAACCGGCGGCGAACATTGTATCTCCCGTAAAAGCATTATTGCCAAAGACATAAGTGACGGCTCCAGAAGTATGTCCTGGGTTGTGAATAAATAATCCTTTTTTTTCTCCAAAAAATACATTATCACCCTTTTCTAAAAAAATATTTTGTCCAGGAATTCGACCTTTGTCAGATGCATGGCCAAAAATTTTCAATTCAGGATTTTCGGATAATAATTCTTTATTTCCACCTACATGATCCCAATGATGATGAGTGTTAAAAATTGTTGTTAATCGTACTTTTTTTTGTCTAACCATTTTTTTAACAGGAATTGCTTCTGAAGGATCAACAACGGCAGCCTCAAGGCTTCTTTTACAAATTAGTAAATATGCGTAATTATCCTTTAAACAAGGGATAGTAATAATTTCCATGGCAAAAAATTATAATTTTTTGTTTTTTATAGAAGATACTTTAGTATGAAGGATACCATCTTTCACTTTTACCTGCAATTTTTGTCCTTGGTGGGTTTCTTTTATAGAGTTTATAGGTTTCCCTTTCATATCAAGAGTGACACTGTAACCTCTTGCAATAACAGATAAAGGGCTAAGAGTTTCTAGCAAAGAAATTTTTTGTTCTATTTTTTCTTTACATTCTTTTTTATAAAGTTCAATATTTGTGTGCAATTGACTAGTCATAACATCAATTTTTTCCTTACTTGAAAGCAATTCTCGTTTTGGGTTAATTAAATGAAGTTTTTCAGAAACTTTTTCAAAATATTTCTTTAAAATTTCTAATTTATGATTTTTCCTTTCGTTCAAAAGAGAATCCAAATCGTCCACTAATTGAGAATATTGTCTAACTAAATTTACAGGAGAATCTAATCTTTTTACAAAAGATTTGTAATTTTCTAAATAATTTGAAATTTTTTGTATAATTGATCTTTTTAATTGTTTTTGCTTTTGACCCAAATTGTATTGCAAATCTTTTTTTTGTGGGACAGCCATTTCTATAGCCGCAGATGGTGTAGGTGCCCTTAGATCGCTAACAAAATCTGAAATTGTGAAATCAGTTTCATGTCCAACCGCTGAAATAATAGGGATTTCAGAAGAGAAAATTACTCTTACTAGTTTCTCATCATTAAATGACCATAGATCTTCCATGGACCCCCCTCCTCTGCCTAAAATTAAAATATCTATTTTTTGAGATTGACGAATGCTATTAAGGTATTTAATACCTTCAATGATAGAGGGCACTGCAAGTTTACCTTGAACTTGGACAGGAAAAAGTATAACAGGTATTTCTGCAAAACGATGGTTTAATACTTTAATCATATCGTGTATAACGGCACCAGTAGATGATGTTAAAATCCCAATTTTTCTTGGTAATAAAGGTATTTTTTTCTTATATTTGTCTAAAAATAAACCTTCTGTTTCTAATTTAGTTTTGAGTTGATCAAAAGCTAATTGCAGAGATCCTAAACCTTTTGGTTCAATTAATGAAATAATGATTTGGTATTCCCCGCGTTGCTTATATACAGATAAATATCCTCTAACTATTACTTCCAAGCCATTTTCTGGTTGAAAAGGCGTATTTGATACATTTTGTCTAAACATTACGCAGCGAATTTGTGACTTTTCATCCTTTAGAATAAAATATAAGTGTCCGGATGTGGCTTTTTTTAAATTTGAAAGTTCACCCTCTACTATCAAAGATTTGAATTTACCTTCTAGAAAAAATTTTATTTCATTTGTTAGTTTAGTTACTGAAATAGTTTTTTGCCCTATATCAGTAGAAGAAGATATACTTTTAATTGTTATTTCAGAATCAGGAGATTTGGTAAATTCTTTATCAGCACTAGGAGGTTCAACCTCAAAGGGTATCTTCATATTTTAAATAAATATTTTAATTTATTAATTTAAGTAGTTGTTTTTTCATTATTTGCTCTGGAGCATCTAGATTTGTCCAAAATTCGAATGCTTCACATCCTTGGTATAATAGCATATATAATCCATTCAGATTTGGTATGTTAAAATTTTCAGCTTGCCTCAAGAGTTTAGTTCTAGGAGGGTTATAAATAATATCAATTACATTCTTTTTGTTCTTAGATAAACTTAGATCAATTAGACTTTCATCTGTATGCATTCCTACTGAAGTAGTGTTAGCAAGAAGATCCAAGTAAGATACTTCAATTTTTTCTATAGAAACTGATTTTATTTTTGTTTTAGGATAAATTTTGGAAAATTCTATTTCTAATTTTTCTGCTTTTTCTTTAGTACGATTACAAATCAGTATTTCTGAAGCTCCTTTTTCTGAGAGTCCTGCTAATAAAGCTCGTGTAGAGCCTCCAGCACCGAGTATTCCAATTTTCTTATTATATGGATTAAATTTTAAAATTTCCAGAGATCTAATGAATCCCCAAACATCTGTGTTTGTTCCAATTAATCTACCATTAAAATTCTTGACTGTATTGACGGCGCCAACAATTTTTGCAATTGGTGTAATTTCGTCCAAAAATTCTATTACAGAATTTTTGTGAGGAATTGTAACATTAAAACCAGAAATATTTAATGATCTGATTCCATCTAATGCTTTAGAAATATTCTCAGGATGTACTAAAAATGGTAAATATATAGCGTCTATATTTTTCTCTAAAAAAGCAGCATTTTGCATTTTTGGTGAAAATGTGTGTTTAATAGGATAACCAAGAATTCCATAAATTTTTTTGTTACCGTTTATTTTGTCTATCATTCCAACTCATTGAATCGTGATTCAAATAACTCTGAAATAGCCTTTAAGGCTTCACTTTCATTTTCTCCTTTTGCTGTGATTTTTAAAGTAGTACCTTTTGTTGCTCCTAACATAAGAACATCCATCACGGATTTTGCATCCTTCACCATGCCATCTTTCTCAAGATTTATTTTGCATGGATATTTATTGGCTAAGCGAACCAGTTGAGCAGCGGCACGCGCATGCAAACCTAAACGATTGATAATTAAAATATCCTTATTAACCATGATTTAAATTCCAGACTTTGATCTTAAATCATCCGCTTTGTTCTTTTCTTCCCAAGAAAATTCTGGCAATTCTCTTCCAAAATGACCATAAGCTGCAGTTTTAAGATAAATCGGACGAAGAAGATTAAGTTCTCGGATAAATCCAGCTGGCTTTAATTCAAAATTATCACGAATCAATCTTTCAATTTTTTGGTTTTCTATTTTATTAGTTCCAAAGGTTTCTATAGCAACGGACACTGGTTCAGCAATGCCTATTGCATAGGCTAATTGTACTTCACAACGAGATGCTAAACCAGCAGCGACTACATTTTTTGCTACGTGCCGCGCCGCGTATGCAGCAGATCGGTCTACTTTTGATGGATCCTTCCCTGAAAAAGCTCCTCCTCCATGTCTTCCCATTCCACCATATGTATCTACTATTATTTTACGCCCTGTTAACCCACAATCCCCTTGGGGGCCACCTATTACAAAAATTCCAGTAGGATTTATATGGTATTTAGAAGAGTCATTTATATACTTTTCTGGAATAATATAATTTATTACTTTTTCTTTAATATCAGAATATAATTTTTCTTGGTCTATTCCATCTGCATGCTGAGTACTAATTACTACTGCATCAACAAACTTAGGTTCACCGTCAACATAACGCACTGTTACTTGAGACTTCCCATCTGGCCTCAAGTAATCTATTAATCCATTTTTACGAACATCAGAAAGTCTTTGAGTTAATTGATGAGCTAGTTGAATTGGAAGAGGCATTAATTCAGGAGTTTCGTCACATGCATATCCGAACATAAGTCCCTGATCTCCAGCTCCTTGTTCCTTATGCATACCTTCCCCTTCATTAACACCCTGTGCAATATTTGGAGATTGTTTGTCTAGACTTATTAAAACAGCGCACGTCTTATAATCAAATCCCATTTTTGAGTCTGAGTAACCAATCGATTTAATAGTGTCTCTTACAACTTTCTGCATGTCTACTTCGGCCTTTGTTGAAATTTCTCCAGCTACAACTACCATTCCAGTAGTTACTAGAGTTTCACATGCAACTCGGCTTGAGTCATCTTTATAAATAAGAGAATCAAGAACGGCATCAGAAATTTGATCTGAAATCTTATCAGGATGTCCTTCGGTTACGCTTTCAGAAGTAAATAATAATTCGCTCATATTATTTTATAAATTAAGTTAATATTTTCAATTAAAAATAAGTATCGGAAAAACACTTAAAAAAGTCTAGATAATTTGATTTTATAAAATTTTGGAAGCCTCGATTATTTCTTCAATTATTTTTATCCAGTAATCTAGTTCTTGAATAGCCTTTAGCCGCTGATCATAAGTTAATATTTTGTCTACTTCCAAAATTCTTTTTTTGTTTACTAATATACGTTCTTTCCTTTTTTTATTTGAACTATTGACCATGTCAAATGTCCATTGTCTTAGCCAATTCTCAATCTTTAATTCGTCTGGATTGGTACGTAAAATACTTACAAATTGGTTTTGTGATTTAATTCTTAATTTCAGTCTTTTTTTTGAATTTTGAGAAGAATCTAAAAACCATTTATTTTGTAATTCATTTAACTGATCTACTTGAATTTCACTTAATTCCCCAAACCAATTCTCCATTTGTTCAAAAAAATATTCTTTTCTTTTTTCTAATTTTTTTTTGTTATCTTCGACAATCGTTTTCATTTCCTCATTTTCTTCTATCATCTTTTTCTCTAAGAAATCTATCTGTTCATTGCTTAAGCTTGCAAGAAAGACGGCGATGTCTGGAGTAAGCCTTTCAAAAATTTTATCTCTTGATTTTTCATACATTGAAAACGCATTTTCAAGTTCACTCATACTTAGTCCATCAAGTGCATTTTCTTTGATTTTTGTCAAAAATTCTTTGTAGATAGGTAGTTCTGTTTTACGATGCCAATCAAGGTGAGATTTTGACTTTTTTTCGATCCATTCTGTCTGCGTATCTGTTAGATCAAAATAATTATCAACTTGCCAAGAAATCAAAAAATCACCATAGTTATAAAAAATTTTTGTTGTATTACAACTGGCAAGTAAAAAAATGCTTACTAAAGGAATTAATATATTTTGCATACATTTTAAAAATAGAAATTATTAGACTTTTATCCTTTAATTACAGTATCATTACCTTTATAAAAAGAGAAGTTAAGTCTTTAAATTACTTGCCAATGGGCAAAATAAGTTCTATTTTAATAATTAAGATTTTGATTTGATAATTTAAAATTTCAAACTGCATTTCTATAAAGGGAGAATATGAATCCTTGGTTAATGACTTTAATAATGTTTCTTGCTTGGGGTGTATTTGCATTTCAAATGACCGTTAAATTTATAGTATTGAAGAAAATGGCACCTGAAAATAGATGGAACAAATTGGGGCAGAGAATAAAAAGACTTTTAAGAATGGGCGTTGGACAAGAAAAACTGCTAGGACCTAAACGCGAAAGAGCCTCAGGTGTTATGCATGCTTTTATTTTTTGGGGAGCTATTATGGTAGGCATTAGAGAATTGACTTTAATGGGTGAGGGATTTGTAACTGGATTTCAGGAATATTTACCATTTTTAAGTTCTGAGTATTTTATGGGTTATGCTTACATTAGTATTTATAATGTAGCTGAAGTAGTTGTTTTATCTATGGTTTTAATAGCACTTTATCGAAGAATTTTTAAAAAACCTTCTAGGTTAGAATTGAACTGGGAGGGTATTTACGTTTTGCTTTTTATTGCTTTTATAATGATAACGGATCTATTATTTGATGCGGCAAGACTTAATTTAATAGAAAAATACGATTATTCATTGCATTTTTTTCAAAGTGAAACTTTTGGTTCAGAATGGAGTTGGGCTCCTTTCACTGTCTTAATTGCCAAATTTATTCATATATTAGGGGAAAATGGTAATGATTTTCTATTCCATTTTAGTTATTGGGGACATGTAGCGGCCATGCTAATTTTTGTTAATTTGTTGATTAATACTAAACAATTTCATGAAATTACAGCATTACCAAATATTTTTCTCGGCTCTTTAGGTTATCCTCATACTCTTGCTCCTATTGTAGATTTGGAAGATGAAAATATTTGGGAGGAAGGACGAATAGGAATTAGTAAACTGGAGCATTTGACTTGGAAGCAAGGTTTAGATCTTTACTCCTGTACAGAGTGTGGTCGATGTCATGACGTATGTCCCACATTTGTAACAAAAAAGCCTCTTACACTTAAGAAATTTAATAAATCTTTACTTAGTCATCTGAGAAAAGAGGAAAAAAATCTATTTTTAAAAGGTGAAACTTCTGAAGATAAGAAACTTGTGGGAGATATTATTCGTCCTGAAACTTTGTGGGCATGCACAACCTGTAGGGCTTGTGAGGAGGTTTGTCCTGTTTCAATTGAACATGTTCCACGTATTCTGGGTATGCGGTTGAATCAGGTCATGATTGAAGAAGATTACCCTGAAGAAATGTCAAATACATTTAAGGGATTGGAACGCAACTTTAATCCGTGGGGAATAGGATTTGATCAGAGAGCAGATTGGTCAAGAGATCTAGATATACCATTGATGTCAGAATCAAACTCTGAAGAAATTGACGTTCTGATGTGGGTGGGATGTGCAGGATCATTTGATAGTAGAAATCAAAAAATTGCAAAGGCTACGGCTTCTCTTTATAAGAAAGCTGGAGTAAAATTTGCTATATTAGGTAGTGAAGAAAAATGCACGGGTGACTTGGCACGTCGTTCTGGAAATGAGATGCTATTTCAAATGCTAGCTGGTGAAAATATAGATACTTTGAAAAATTATAATATTAAAAAAATTGTAACTACGTGTCCACATTGTTTGAATAGTATTAAAAATGAATATCCACAACTTGGGGGAAATTTTGAAGTCTTTCATCATACTCAGTTTATTACAAAGTTGGTAAAAGATGGTAAATTACCTGTAGGTACGAACCTTAAAGATACTTTAACTATTCACGATTCATGTTATTTAGGAAGATATAACAACGAATATGAAGCACCTAGAAATTTACTTAAGAAGACAACAAATGGAAATTTGAAAGAAATGGTTCACTTCGGTAAAGAAAGTTTTTGTTGTGGTGCTGGAGGTGCACGAATGTGGATGGAAGAAAAAATTGGTACTCGAATAAATGAAACTCGCGCTCAGGAGGCAATAGACACTGGAGCAACAACAGTTGCCACGGCATGTCCTTTTTGTATGACAATGATCACTGATGGTATTACTGCAAAAGGTAATATAGAATCAATTGAGGTTAAGGATGTTGCAGAAATTTTGCTAGATTCTTTAGAAGAAAAAATTGAAAAAAATTAGAAATCTTAAATTAATGGCTTAAATGTTTAATTTTACAAAATATTATTTTAAAAAATAGTTTTCGTAAATTAGTTATTTTATGAATTCAAATAGACTCCCTTCATTTCATGTAACCTGCGCCGTACCTAGAACGGGACGAACTTTAAATAATTTTTTTAGAAAGCTAAAAAGTTATGTTAATAACATTGAAGAAATAGATAATATTCTTGAAGTATTGGCACAAACAAAAAAAAGAAGTACTTCTGACTTAAAAAAGGCAATAGGATATTTGGATGATATTTCTCAAAAATACCCTCCCTGTTTTTCTATTTCAGTAGATCGTAAAAGATTTTTTCGTCCCTATAGATTGGGGTTCTTAGCGTATGAATTTGAAATAGAAAAAATAAAAGTTCGTATAGAAGGTGAAGAACCTCATAACGGATCGTCATTAATTAAGTTGGATGAAGTTGACCTTACAGTAGTAGGTCTAGATGAATTACTTTCTATGACACAACATTATTTAAATGATCCTACCAAGGTCACAAAGTGGGGTATGTATAATTACCAACTAACTAAGCCGACAGGGATTCGTGTAGCTGGATCAGCGATGCTTAAAAGCTATAATAAATTAATTGGGGAAGAAGTTCAGGATATAGTTGGATTTTTCCTGATTTCAAAAAAAGGTGGTAGTAACCGAAGTCCTATTGATTTAGATACACTTTCTAAGCATGGGCGAAATATCTTTGTTAAGGGGCGATATGCTGGCATTGTTATGGCTGCTTATCCGGAATTACAATTAGAACCAGTTGAAGATGTTGAGCAATCAATCATAAATGGAGACAAAGGGAACGTCGGTCTTGAAATTGTTCAAACTGGAAATACAATTAAGTCTAAAGGATTGATTTTGCATGGAGCACCTTTGTTTCTTTCTGAAAGTTTATATGTCGTAGACTATGATAGATTTCAACAAAATTCAAATCTCAGAAAACTTGTGGAATTTCTAAATCCTATAGGGTATTTTGAGGATGAAAGAATAAAAAATTTTTCGAGATGGTATTATGCTTTAGAAAAAAATCTTGGGGATTCATGGATTATGAGGCCAGCAATTGAAGATTTATTTTGCAAAACTGAGGATATCGATTTGGGTCTTCGGCCTTATCGTTTACGAACTAGAAATTGGAAGCCAGATGATCGTTATCTTCGAGATGAGGCGTTTATTTTAGCTGAAAACTCTAGACAAAAAGTTAAAGAGTATTACAACCAAAAAAATAATTAATAGCTAATGTTTTTTATATAAAACCATTTCATTAAATAATATTAAATTTATTTTTGTTTATAAAATAAAGTTAATTGAATATTTATAATTTTTGAATTTTTTATAATTTATTTAGGTTCTCAGCATGAGCTAATGCAGTAAATTCTGCCCTTACAATTCCATCAGAATGGAAAAGGCCTTTAAGTGAACTGGTAGTCATTATACCAGCATGACTAACCCCTCTCATCGCCATGCACATATGTGTTGCCTTTATCAAAACTCCTGCGCCTAGTGGAGTAAGTTTTTCACACAAAAAACTAGCAATATCGCTTGTTAGGTCTTCTTGGACTTGGGGACGTCTTGCAAAATAATCTACGATTCTAGATAGCTTCGACAAACCACAAAGTCTTTGATCCGGTATATATGCTACAGTTGCTTCACCATAAAAAGGCATTAAATGATGAGCGCATACTGATCTTACCGGTATGTGTTGAAGAACAACCATACTAGGCTCGTAATTTTTAGCTACAGGGAATGTTGTTAATTTAAATTGCTTTTCTCCGAGACCAGAACATAATTCTTCAGTCCAAGCTCTGGCAACTCTATGAGGTGTATTTTTAAAGTGATCGTCATTTATATCTATTCCAAGTCCTTCAAGAAGCATCTTGATACTTTCCTGTATTTTTTCTCTATTCAAAACTTTTCTCCAAAGATAAAATTATTTTAAAGATAATATGTAGAAGAATTTTCTCTATTATTATCTATAAATCAGAGAGATAAAGGCAAGTAGATAATATTTTTGTAAAAATAATATCTAAAATATATTTCATATCTTAAAAAAATTGATTTATAAAAATAAAAAAAATACAATTTAAAGACTTTTGAAGAAAGACTTGCCAAATTTTTAGTTATTATCTAAAAATATTATTATTTTTGATGTTTTGAAAAAAAATTTAGGAGGGGTGGGTGAGTGGCTTAAACCAGCACATTGCTAATGTGCCGTATGCGAAAGTGTACCGAGGGTTCGAATCCCTCTCCCTCCGCCACTACCCTCGTCCATCCCATTCCAAACCATCCCAAATAATAATACAAACTATTGTAAATACTTAATGGTTTTTTCCTACAAAGAAGAATTTGAAGTGTTTGCTTTCCTGCTTCCCATGGAGAAGATCTTTGAAGAATTTGTAGTAGGATTTTTAGACGAAAATAGAAAAGATTTAGACATTATAGCTCAGAAGCAAGATCAGTATTTAGCCTCTACAAATGATGCAAATGTTTTCCAGCTTATACCTGATATATATATTCAAAATAAAGCTGATCATACAAAAAATACAATCGTTGATACTAAGTATAAAATACTAAACCAAAATATTGATTTGAAAAAAGGTGTTTCTCAATCCGATATGTATCAGGTAGTATCCTATGCGATTCGATACGAAGTGAGTAACATAATTCTACTTTATCCAACTTCTATAAATAATCATGAAGACAGTAGCAACTTAAACAATTCAGGCATTCCAGAAGCCTGTTTTACTGTAAAAGATGAATTAAGCAACATTAAAAAAGAGATCCATATCAATGTGCATAAATTCCCGATGATGCTCGATCATGATTGTAGCGATTATAAAATTCTGAAAAAGGAATTAGATTTTAAAATTATGAATTTAACTAATAACATGTTTTGTAAAAGGTGACTGCAGAATTAATAGGAATAAATTCGGTTAACTACATTATGTACGATGCCCTGCTAAAAAGTGAGCCAATTTAACCATCGCCAAAGTATCTCTCTTACAATATTCTAGTAAGGAGGTTCGGCCTTTTCCCAGTTCATTTTCGCTTATTCCAGGTTTAATAATTTCAAGAAATTTCTGTTGTGCAGCTTGACCTCCCTGCACTTCCAAATCTCCATAATCCAATTCAGGAGCAAAAGTAGGTAAAACAGATTTAATGCTCCAGCTACCTCGCATTTCAGGATGACAATAGTATTTCTTGGTCAAGGGGAGAAGGTCAAAAAGTCTTGCTTGTATTCGTGCTAACTCTAATGCTAAATCTGGGATTTGATTTTCCATCATACGAAGAATTACTCCCTCATAACCACTATAAACAATCACTGGCCCATCATTGTCAATTGTAGATATAAGCTTTTCAGCAAAATCCAGCATTGGCATTTTTCCACTGGTATCCAAAAATTCAAAATGTTCAAAGTTTCCTGTACTGTCCTCAATATGACATGACCACTGAAAAGGAAGCTGTTCAAATGGACGTGTTCCTTCCCAAATAGGCATTGCAAAAGCGATTGTTTCAAAATCGAGATAATTTCTGGGATAACTGAGTTTTGCAAGTTCCTCACTGGCCTGCGGATCAAGTTCAGGAGTTTGACTGGAAATAACGCGGTGTACCCTTCTATGTAGAGAGTTGCTCAGTCTATTTTCTGGAATTTTGCGTAAGTCTGTATGCCCCTCTTCCTGGAGTTCTAATGCAAGTTTACCCAGATTAGGTAAATCAGTGATTGGCCAATCTCCCAGAGATTCATAACAATGACTCTTGAAGGAACAGGAATATGGATCATTGCAGTGAGGCCCGACTTTGATTTCTGGTTCATCATTTTCTAGTATTGCCTTGAATTGCTCTACCCAGACTGGGACTTGCTTAAGGTCAGGTAATATCTCTTCTAATACATCGACTTTTTTCATCAAACCGTTGTAATTGAGATTTCCTTCATAAACGAACTGATTGTCAACATGTTCCAGTTGCATTCTTGAAATCCTATATCCTGCACCATTAATCACCCAATACTGGATTGCACAGTCCTTTAAAAAGGTGGGTTTTATTTTCGTTGAACTTTTGACTTCAATAATTTCAAATCCGTCTTTTCCAGGAATAAGAATATCAGCTTGCACAAATACTCCTTCATGTTCAAAAGTTGCTTCAAATAGTGGAGGGCAATCAGGATTTTTGAGTAATTCTTCCGTTTTTCTTAAGGCTTCACTAAGCGGATTCCTCTCAATCAAAATTCCATTGGGATATTGCTTACAAGCCAAGTCTCCAATTTGATTGCCTTGTGCAAATATCTGTTCTGTGGCATCGGAAATTTCGGATCTTTCTGGATGATAGATTTCTTGATGAAGGCGTTTTACGCACTGCAATCCACTTATAATTCTTGATTTAGAGAGTTTTTTAGACATATTATTCCTGTTACTTCTAATAAACACATAAAGAATTGTTTTAGAAAGATCTAGAAAATTTTATGAAGTCTACTCATCAAGATCTCACAGAACAGCTTGACCACAAATTATATCCTCCCATTATTGTATTTTTTTGATAAAAAATTTTGCAAATTGATTTATCAATATTGACAATATAAAAGGCAGAAACATAACAGCAAAATATTTTACCAATCCAAGCAAACTCATTCCAGTCACATACGCAAAAATTAATGATAATAATATGACGAAAAAATAATTAAATTTCGGAAAAACAGCATTTATCTGGTTTATAAAAAATAGTAAAATAAAAGAAATAAAAAGGAGAACTACACACTCAATTACTAACAAACCAAGAGACCTAGACAATATACTAATAGCTGATCCTACACTATCCATTATTTCAGTAAGTTTGTTTAATGTTTCAATCACAATAATTCCTCCATATACAAAATTTTATTTAATTTGTAACAAAAAACCATAATAACAAGAACACAAACTAAATAAAGTATTTTGTATATTGTTGTTCATTAACACCAATTCTTAAAATTTTTTTAAAAATATTTAACCTAGACTCACATTCTTTATGTAATTTTTTACCAAATAGAATCTTTACTATGAATATAAAAAATGTTAAATTTTGAAAAAAATTAGATATTAAGAAATTGCATGAATTCATTAATTATAGTAATGAGGAAATATGATACTTGGCGAAATAGATAAGAAAGCAAAAGCCGCTCAAAAAGAGACTAATCCAGGAGCACAGCACAAGGCTCTTCTGGACTGGGGGGAAGCTTTGCTAAGCCTCTGTGTGGGATTCCTGTTTGGAGAGTACAAACGCTACCAGCAGATCATTGAACCAGTTGAGAGAGGCCTTTACCTGGCAGCCACCAGAAGTGTCTCTTTGGGACAGCAGTGGGGTTTCGTTCGAGACATCGCCACCAATCTTCAGGAATCAGCTCTAAGTGATCTGTTCAGTAAAGGAGTCAAGCACGAGCAGGCAGGAGAGTATCATTTCTACTTCAAGCGGGTCAAGCAGCATTGTGTGGAAAATCCTGATCCTTCACTTCGTATCAGAACAGGTTTCAAAGACGCTATTGCAGAGCGTTGCCAAGGTCAGTCCCCAGTTCCTGTAACCAAGCAGGTGTTCTTCGATGAGGCCTTCATACCAATGCGTAACATCTACGCACATCCCCAGCAGACATTGAGAAAAACAGGTGAACAGATTGAATGGCCTCTGGCAGATGAGTACTTTGGTCTGTTCAATCCCATGCTGCAGAATTCACTGGAGGAAATACAGAAAGACCTGGAAAGTGTCCTGGGACACTATCAGGTGGCAGACCTTGTCCGCAAATCAGATCAGTCAGGAGAGGTTGAACAGTCAGGAACTAAAATGGACGTTGAACTGCCCAAGTATTTGCTGGATGAGACAGAGGATGAGACGAAAGTGATAATCAGTGAAAATGAGAAGCAGCCATATGTACGATTTTATGAACATGAAAAGCCTGGAGTCTCTGCAGAGGTAAGGGAGAGGATAGTAAAGGAGGAGAGCAAGCGTCAGAGTCGGGCGCTGCTGGAGCAGTTGATCCACAAGGCATTTTCAGACGATGATCAGATTGATGATACTGAGTACTTTAACCTCAAACTGACATCTGATGCCGCTGGATATACTGAGGAAGAACTGGATAAGATGATAAGGAAATACTTGAAGTCACAGGGAATGGAGGAAGATTATGAAGTAGTGGATGTTTCGGGCTCTGAAACAACAAGATGGAACCCTTGGTGGGGGCACTATTTCTCTCTAAGACAAGCAATTGCCAAGAAAACCAGTGATTCTAAATTTATTTCTGAAGTCAAAAAAGGCTCTGCTGATGACACTGGTACTACTGAATTTTTCCATAAGTTTTTATGGGATGAACTCAATGAATTCTGTAATGATTTTGTTTTACCAATATTAAATAGTAATGAAATGGAATGGGTGGCTCAACCTAATTTTTGGCAGATAGGTAATCTCACCGGCTATTATTGGAACAGGATATATCCAAAAGTATCACCCATTGGAGGAACATTTCATATTGCTATTAGGGTCCATACATCAAAACATTCAGGTTATGGAGTATTTACTAATATTACAGATCGAGAAACAGTAAGAATTTCTTGTGATTTAGGGATAGATTGGGACAGATTATTATATTTTAGTACTACGCCAGAAAATTATACTGAATTACGTGAATGCTATTCAGACCAGATAAAATATATGATAAAACATTTTTCAAAAGAATTGATTCAAAACAAAATATCATTAAATTTTACAATTCCTCAACAAAAGGAGACAAAAAGTAAAATAGATGGGATTGAGATATTAGTTGAAGAATATCTGAATAATTTTGATTTAGAGAATATTCCGGATGATCATTCTTTTAAAAAATTAGCTTATCGTTCAGAAGATATAAATGATATTCAAGAAATCGAAAAAAAAATTACCATTACACTTAATCTTTTTGAAAGATTGATTTTGAATGTAATTAATTTCTCTGTTGAAAAAGACTTATCTATTGAAAAAGAAAGAATTTTATTTAAGAAATATGAAGGGAATAGATCAAAAATTATTGAAGTTATGATCAATGAAGAGATCAAGGAAGATAGTACCTTCTCTAAAGAAAAAGTTGATTCACTTTTTAACAAGTGTATTGAGAATGGTCTAAATAGGTTTGATTATGATTATTTATTAACTGAATTGAAGGCAAGAAATTTTACCTTAGATTTTAATGTATTCAATAACACATTTGCCGAGACAGGATTACTTGAATCAGCAATGGAGGAATTCCAGGAAAAAAATCCATTTTTAAAGGGACAGAAAAAATCTTGGGAAAACAATCTCGACAGGAAAAACAGGTATTCTTCAGAAACAAATCTGTCCTGCGGTATGACGGGTATTTTAGGTTTCCGAATTGGAAGAGATAATGAATTAATTGCAATTTGCAGGATCGAAGGAAGAATAGAAATCATGGATCATATCATTATTTCTCAAAAGTGGTTGAGTCAAAACCCTGAATGGGAGTTAATGGACAATGATGGACATCCTAGAGAAGACTATTTTAAAGGATCAAAAATTTTTGGCATTGAATGGTCTAAACAAATTAACTCTTCAGCAAATTCGAATAGTGAGATTCAATCAGCTCTTTCAGAGGCTTCTTCATTTCTCACACAGTTTGATGAAGTTAATCCAGAAAACAAATTAGATTCAAATGCAGACACAAATTCATAGTTAGTTTTTTCATCTGGAGAATGCCAGTGACTTGGCGGCAGAACATAAAAACATGTTTATTCCTACTTAAAAACCAGAATAAATGTGGTTTTTAATAAAATTGAACGAAAATATATAATGTTAGATGAATTTAAGATTTTATTTGAAAAATATATTCAAATTATTATCTCATACCTTGAATCGATGAATCGAGAAGAATGGAATACTTTAGGAATAATATTACTTATATCTTTTATTATCATTTTTATTCTTGGAATGACAAATAGAGTAGTAATATTTTATAATGGCATGGATCTTTTTTGGACAGCATCGATTTATTTAATCCCTATTTTATCAATAATTATTGGAGGATCATTACAAGAAAACAATTCTATAGTTGAAAATGAATCAACAATTAATATAATTTTAGTCGGCTTATCATTATCTTTGTTTTGTGTATTAAAAGTAATATTTAGTTCGATAAAATATAATGGTTTAATTCTGGGTTTATTTATTGGTTTTTTTAAAATTATTTCAGCTATTATAATTGCCATACTTTCCATTGGACTAATTGGAAAAATTTTTAATAATGAAAATGCATCTACTTCGCAAAGGTTATTTGGCTTAGTACTTTTTGGTATTTTTTTATTTGTAATTGGTAAACTAATTAATGGGAATGAAGTAATGGAAAGAAGGACAATAGCTCAGTCTTGAGTTAGTTAAATATTCCAGTATCAGTAACACACTGCAAAATATGACGGAGCGTTTGGAAAGTCTGGATGTCTCTAAACAATGATTACTTAAGCTTTTATAGAGATTAGACCATGAACCTTGAAACATACCCGCAAAGGATAGTAAAACCTCTTATTGAGCTGGAGAAGACTAGTGACTTTGCAGCAGAACACAAACTCCTGCTGGATCTGGGTGAGACCCTGCTGACTCACATCACGGGCATCATATTTTGTGAATATAAACGCAACTGGGATATTAACGAGTCACTTGAGGCAGAGTTCTACCGAAATGCCAAGAAAAAACCAAGTTTCGGAGTCTTCTTAGGCTTGCTGCGCCTGCTGATGAAAGCTGATGGAAAGTCCGTTTGCGATGAGTATTTCGAAAAGGGTAAAAGCTATCCTGCTGTATCGGAGTTCGTCTTCAACTATAACCTGCTGAAGAGTGAAGTTGTGAACAAGGGGCAGGACAGTGGATTTGCAGAGGCACTTGAGCCACTTAAGAAAGGAAGAACAGTTGCGTCAAAGTCTGGAATGGATTTCTTTGAGTCCTTTGTCGCAGTTCGTAACACCTATGCGCACCCTGAGGAAAAGGCAAAGAATCCTTTGCGCAACTGGCCCATGGGTGACGAATACTATAGATTGATGAATCCCCTCATGAAAGAAGCACTGATGGAACTAATATCAGGATTCAATGTATTCAGCACCCATCGTCCTGTTTTGGTAAAAGAAATTGACGACCAACAGCACAGGGGAAGTTTTGTAGAGGAAATAGGAAAGAAGGAAAAAGAACTGAGTCTGAAACTGAGTGATGAGGAGCTGGATTTCCTCAATACCGATGTCCGTTACCTTCTGGACGAGGATAACAAGCTATACGGCAAGTTCTACCAGGCAGAGGTCCCCCAGGTCAATCCATCAGTAGCTAAGCAGATCATTGAAAAGGAGAAGGCGAAGATGATGGAACCAATCATTGTAGACATGATCCGGCAGAAACTGGAAGATGGGATGATTGATGAGTTGGAGTATATGGTCCTCAAAGATACGGCTTTGAGTTCTTTTATAACTGAAGAAAGACTCAAGCAACTGATTGATAAAATCAGACAAGAACTGAATCTTGGAGAAGACATCATTGTTCCCAAAAAACCAAACACTTCTGAGTTATTATTTAATCCTTATTGGATTATTCATTTCGGAACGTTAAACGAAAACAAGGTTGAACAGAGTTCAGATCCATTCAATACAACCAATCTACATAAAAATCTATGGAAAGAAATTAATAATTATCTTGAAACATTAGCTAAGAGACATTTGGACAGTGAAGTGAATCGATGGACTATTAAATCAAATCAATTCCAGATTGGTGCTTTAAGTTATACATATTGGGGACAGATTTTCCCAGAGCTGAGTCCATTAGAAAATGCCTTTAACATTGGTATTGCTGTTACCAAAAAATTTAAATGG